>DATHXF010000146.1:0-20800 GCA_035459785.1 Rariglobus sp.
GACATCTACGTCGTCCCCGCCGAACCCCGCACCGGCCGCAACCGCTGGCTGGAGTGGAACGTGTCCATCATCTCCCGACCGCAGGAATACGCCCTCGCCGCCGGCGTCATCGCCGCCGTCACCGTCGCCGCGCTCCTGCTCACCCCCTACTTTGGCTACGCCTCCGCCGCGCTCCTCTACCTCACCGCCGTCATTCTGCTCGGCCGCTGGCTCGGCCAGGGCCCGATCTTCCTCGCCGCCACGCTTGGCGCGCTCACCTGGAACTTCGCCTTCATTCCTCCGCTCTACACGTTCCGCATCACCAAGCTCGAGGACGGCCTCACGTTCGGCCTGTTCTTCGTGATCGCGCTCATTACTGGCCGCCTCACCACGCGCATCCGCGCCCAGTCCCGCGCGCAGGACGCCGGCGAACGCCGCGCCACCGCCCTCTACCAGCTCACCCGCGATCTCGCCGCCGCCCGCTCCGCCGACGACGTCATCCGCGCCGCCGTCACCCGCATCACCGATGTCTTCGGCGCCCGCCCCGCCGTGCTGGTCGCCGACACCTCCGGACACCTCTCGCTGCACCCGTCCGCCGCCTATGATATTTCCGCCAAGGAAGCCGGCGTCGCCCTCTGGACGTTGCAACACCGCCGCCCCGCCGGTCGTTTCACCGACACGCTGCCCGCCTCCGACGGTTATTATGTGCCGCTCATCACCGGCGACCACGTTCTCGGCGTGCTCGGCCTCCGGCCGCCCGACGACGTCCCGCTCGCCCTTGCGCAACGCGACCTGCTCGACACCTTCGCCGCGCAACTCGCCCTCGCCCTTGAGCGCGAGCAACTCCGCGTCGCCTCCGAATCCGCCCGCCTCGCCTCCGAATCCGAAAAACTCCATCGCGCCCTCCTCGACAGCGTTTCCCACGAACTCAAAACACCGCTCGCCGTCATCACCGGCTCCGCCGAGGCGCTCCTCGCCGCGCCCGCCGGCCCGCACTCCGCCTCGCTCACCCGCGAAATCGACTCCGCCGCCCGCCGACTCCAGCGCCTCGTCAACAACCTCCTGGATGTCACGCGCCTCGAATCCGGCGCGCTCCGTCCGCGTCTCGATTGGTGCGACCTGCGCGACATCATCAACGCCGCCCTCGACGCCACCGCCGATCTCCGTCGCGAACATCCGACCACCGTCAACCTGCCCGACGATCTCCCGCCTGTGCGCGGCGACTTCGCCCTGCTGGAACAAGCCGTCTTTAATCTGCTCCACAACGCCGCCGCCCACACACCCGCCGGCACCGCCATCGAAGTTACCGCCCACATCAACACGCTTGATCGCGAGGCCTGGATTACCGTCGCCGACCGCGGCCCCGGACTTCCCGCCGCCCACGCCGCACAGATCTTTGATCGTTTCGCCCGAGGCGATCCCGCCCGCGCCGGCGGTCTCGGCCTCGGCCTTTCCATCGTGCGCGGCTTCGCCGAGGCCCACGGCGGCCGTATCGAGGCCTCCGACAACCCCGGCGGCGGCGCACGTTTCACGCTCTCGATCCCATGGGCTCCGCATGATACCGTTCCATCCGAATGAGCACACCCGCGCCTGAAATCCTCATCATCGACGACGAGCTGCAAATCCGCCGCCTGCTCCGCGTGACGCTCGAAGGTGCCGGCTACCGCGTGCGCGAAGCATCGAACGGCGCACTCGGCCTCAACGAGGCCGCCGTCCAGCGCCCCGACGCCGTCATCCTGGACTTGGGCCTGCCCGATGCCGACGGACTCGACGTGCTCAGCCGCCTTCGCGAATGGAGCGGGCTCCCCGTTTTGATCCTCTCGGTGCGCGGCGAAGAAGCGCAGAAAGTCGCCGCGCTCGACGCCGGGGCCGACGACTACCTCACCAAGCCCTTCGGCGGAGGCGAACTCCTCGCGCGCCTGCGCGTTCTTCTGCGACGCGCGCAACCGACCGGCGAAGTGAGCATCGTGAGTTTCGGCGACGTCGAAGTGGATTACACCACGCGCACGGTCACGCGTGCGGGCGAAAACGTTCATCTCACCGGCAAGGAATACGCATTGCTGCGACTCCTCCTCCAACACCGCGGAAAAGTGATCACGCACCGCCAGCTCCTCCGCGATCTCTGGGGTGAAAAAGCGGAGGATCAAACGCACTACCTGCGCGTCTACATGACACACCTCCGCCAAAAGCTCGAACCCGACCCCGCGCGCCCGCGCCACCTCAAAACCGAGTCCGGCGTCGGCTACCGCTTCACCGCCGAATAAACGGCGGGCCGCACCCCGGTTACTTGAGAGCCTCCAGCTCTTCCCAGCGGGCGAACGCCTTGGCGTGCTCCGCTTCGATCTCGTCGAGGCGCGCCTTGGCGGCGGACGCCGCGTCGGGGTCTTTGCGATAGATCGAAACGTCGCCCAACATGGTGGTAAGTTCGGTCTGTTCCGTTTCCAACCGCTCGATGAGCGCGGGCAAGTCGGCCAGCTCGCGCTGCTCCTTGTTGTTCAACTTGCGCGTGGTGGCTGCGGCGGCTTTGCCAGTGGGCTTCACCACGCCGCTCTTCAGCAGCGGGGCGGCGGCTGCGGCGGCGCGCTTGGCCATCTCGTGTTTCCAATCGGTGTAACCGCCGTCAAAGTCGCCGATCTGGCCGTCGCCTTCGAACACCAGCGTGCTCGAAACCACTTCGTCGAGGAAGGAACGGTCGTGGCTCACCACGAGGAGCGTGCCTTCGTATTCGACGAGCAGATTCTCCAGCAGGTCGAGCGTCTCGGCGTCGAGGTCGTTGGTCGGTTCGTCCATCACCAGCACGTTGGCCGGCTTGGTGAAAAGACGCGCGAGCAGCAGACGGTTGCGCTCTCCGCCGGAGAGCACGCGGGCCGGCGTGCGCGCGCGGTCGGGCGTGAAAAGGAAGTCCTGCAGGTAGCTGATCACGTGGCGCGAACGGCCATCAATGGTGAGGCTGTCGCTGCCGAGGTTGAGGTTGTCGGCGACGGTCTTGTTGTCGTCGATCAGCGAACGCATCTGGTCGAAGTAGGTCACTTCCATGCGGGTGCCGTGCTTGATCGTGCCGGTGGTCGGCGCGAGCTGGCCGAGGAGGAGCTTGATCAGCGTGGTCTTGCCGGCGCCGTTCGGACCGATGAGACCGATCTTGTCGCCACGCATGATCGTGGTGTTGAAATCCTTCACCAGCACGCGGCCGTCCGGATACGAGAAGCTCATATTCTCGACCTCGACGACCTTCGCGCCGGAGCGCTCGGCATCGACGAGCTTGAGATTGGCGTTGCCTACCTTGCTGCGGCGGGCGGCGCGTTCGGCGCGCATCGCCATAAGCTGATGCACGCGGCCCTGGGCACGGGAACGCTGAGCGCGCACACCGCGGCGGATCCATTCCTCTTCCTGCGCGAGACGTTTGTCGAAGGCGGCCTGCTGGCGCTCCTCGGCTTCAAGGCGGTCGGCGCGACGCTGGAGGTAGGTATCGTAGTCGCAGTCCCAGTTGGTAAGAATGCCGCGATCGAGTTCCACGATGCGCGTCGCGAGTTTTTTCAGGAACGCGCGGTCATGCGTCACGAAGAACAGGCTGGGTTTCTCGGTGAGCAGAAATTCTTCGAGCCACAGGATGCTCTCGATATCCAAATGATTCGTCGGCTCGTCGAGGAGCAGCAGATCGGGCTGGCCGGCGAGCGCGCGGGCGAGGAGCACGCGACGTTTTAAACCGCCGGACAACGCCGCGAACTGGGCCGAAGGCGCGAGCTGGAGTTTCTCGATTAGGTTATCGACGCGCACGTCGCGCTCCCAGTCTTCCTCGTGCTCGCCTTGCGGACGCAGACCCGAGGTCACGATGTCCGTCACCGAGCCGATGATGTCCGTCGGCACCTCCTGCGTAAGACGCGTGAACAGCGCGCCGGGCTGGCGAAACACGGCACCGGTGTCGGGCTTGATCTCGCCCGCGATGGTTTTCATCAGCGTGGATTTGCCCGCGCCGTTGCGTCCGACCAGACACAGGCGTTCGCCCGGATCGACTTGGAAATTTACCTTATCCAAGACCGCCGGACCACCGAAGCAGAGATTAACATCAAGGAGACTGAACAACGCCATAAGCGGCCCAACCTGCAAAGCGGACGGCTTGCATGCAATCCCCGTATCGCCCATTAAAAACTTCACCGCCCCACCCCATGCGTCCCGTTTTCCTCCTTTCCCTGCTCCTCATGACCCTCGCCACCAGCTCCGCCCGCGAACTCTTCGTTTACGTAGGCACTTACACCAAGACGTCCAAAGGCATCTACGTGGGCCGCTTCGACACCGAAACCGGCAAGCTCGGCGACCTCACCCTCGCCGCCGAGGCGGCCAACCCGTCGTTTCTCGCGCTCTCGCCCGACCGTCGGTTCCTTTACGCCGTCTCCGAAGGCGCGGGCGCGACCTTCAACGGCAAACCCAGCGGCACCGTTCTCGCCTACGCAGTCAACGCCGACACCGGCGTGCTCACGCTCATCAACTCCGCCGCCTCCGCCGGTCGCGGGCCATGTCACCTCACGGTCACGCCCGACGGCAAGGCCGTCCTTGTCGCCAACTACAGCGAAGGCACCGTCGCCCTCCTGCCCGTGCAACCCGACGGCGGCGTGGGCGCACCCGCATCGTTTGATCAACACGCCGGCAAGAGCATCCACCCGTCGCGCCAGAAAGGCCCCTACGCCCACTCGATCAACACCACCGCCGACGGCCGCTTCGCCTTCGCCGCCGATCTCGGCACCGACAAGATTTACACCTACCGCGTCGATACCGCCGCCGCTACGCTCACGCCTACATCGGCCTTTGAACTCCCTCCCGGCAGCGGTCCGCGCCACCTCGCGCTCTCCTCCGACAATCGCCACGCCTACGTGATCAACGAGCTTTCCAACACGATCACGACGTGCGCTCTCGACCCGCAGACCGGCGTGCTCACCGCCCTTCAAACCGTCTCCACGCTTCCCGCCGATTTCACGACCGGCACCACTGCCGAGATCGTCGTGCACCCGAGCGGTCGCTTCGTTTACGGTTCCAATCGCGGACACGACAGCATCGCGACCTTCACCGTCGATCCCGTCACCGCCACGCTCACCCCCGCCGGCCACGTCTCCACGCAGGGCCGCACACCGCGCAATTTTTCGCTCTCGCCCGACGGACGCTGGTTGATCGCCGCCAACCAGGACGGCAACTCGCTGGTCATCTATTCCATCGACGCCAAGAGCGGCGTTCCCTCGCCCACCGGCCAGACGCTCTCGCTCGGCGCACCCGTGTGCGTGCGGTTTTATTGAACCACCGCCGGACGCATCCTCACCGCGCCGTGAGTCCGCTCACACCGGGATGGATGCGTCGCAGCATCTCCTGCAATTGCCGCAGGTTGTCCACGTTCAGCGCCCTCGCGCGAAACGGCACCGTTCCATAGGCCGGCGAATACACGCACAACCGTCCACTATACACGAACGCCACCGCCGCCCCGCGTTGCGAAACGCCTTCCTTCGGGTAAGTGAACTCCACCAGCGCTACCGGCCGGTATTTCGCCAGCCGTCCGGCCACCAGCCCCGCGTCGCGCAGATCTTTCTCCACCACGCCGTCAAACTCCGCGGGCGGTTTCGCGTCCGGCGTCTGCGGGAAATCCTCCCGGTAGAGCGGAAAGCGCGGCGTGATTTTCTCAACATAGGGCGCGGTCGCCTCCTTGGCCACGGCGGCCACGTTGTCGCGGTTCGTCACCGGCGTCTCCAGCGCGTTGAGTCCGTAATTGATGTCGTAGCTCCACAGTTGCCCGAGGGTTTGAAACACCAGGACCGCGTGGCCCGCCACGACTTCGTCCTCGTCCTTAGCGCCCCATTGCAAAATCCGATACCACGTCTCGCCGCCCAGCCGGGTGCGCAACGCGTCGCCGAACGCCACCGACTCCACAAAGCATCCGTTGGCCACGCCCATGCGTGCATACGGAAACGGCGGGGCGGTCTTCGCCTTGGGCGGCGCGGCCGACACACCGGCCGCCAATATCGCGATTCCCAAACAGAACCGGTAGGCGCGTAAGAAAACCATCATGGTGCGCAAAAATTAAAAAAGGTGGCCAGGCACTCCACGGCACTAGGAGGACGTCGTTACCGTTGCTACCTTCCGGTCCTGGCGGGGTTCACGCGCCTGCCCATGCATGGCGCCTGGCCAAGGCGGACAGTGCGTCGCCTCCCGCGCGGTTCAACGAGAATCTTTGCGGACTTTTGCCTGCGCTCCCAAGCCCTTCAGCACCGCAAGGTAGTCCGCCGGCAGTTTGTTCTCCTTCGCCGCCTCGATCAACGCGTGCAACCGCTCGGCCGTGGGTGCCGCCTCATCCCTCTCAGCGATTTCCGCCACATAAAGCGTCGCCTCCGTGCGCGGCCCCGCGGGAGATACGATGCGGCGCGTAGTCCGCGCAAAGCCCTCGCCCGCGCTCGCATCGAGCACCGGCAGCATCGCCGCCGGCACCAGCCAGAGCGCACCCCACACGACCGCAACGGCGTCCGTGCGCACGCTCGCCCGGCCCGCCGCGTCGAAAATCAACCGGTGCCCTTCCATCCGCGCCGGGCCGAACCAATCGGCCCCCGGACACGTTTTCAAAAAAACGGCACGCGACAAATCGTCACCGTAGGCGAAATGCAACATGTGTCCGGTCAGCTCAGGCATGGCCGTCCGGAAAAACTCAGGGCGTGCGCGCGGGCGGCGGAGGCAGATCCCCTCCGGGCGGACGCATAGGCTCGCCTTCGGGCGTGCCCGGCTGGCGCTGCTCGTTGCGCTTGGCGCGCTCTTCCATCCACTTCTTGCGACGCTCCTCTTCCTTCGCACGAATGTCCTTGAGCAACACGCGCTGCTCCTCGGTGAGCTCCTTCGCCATGTCGGCATCCATCCGACCGATGATCTCAGCCGTCTGGTTGAACGAATCGCGGCGAATCTTGCGCAGCTCTTCCGACGTGCGGGCGAGAATCGGACGGATTTCCTTCTTCTGCGCTTCCGTGAGCTTGAGCTGCTCGGCGAGACGCCCGCCGATTTCATTCGGCCCGAAAATGGGCCTCGTGCGTTTCTCGCGCGCCATATACTCGGCGACGCGCAGGCTCGCGAAGCCGCCGGTCACGGCGCCCGCAATGAAGATGCCGACGACGGCGAGGACGATTTTAAGCGTGGAGGCCATGGCTCAGGAGTTGGAGGACGAGGCGTCTAGCCACTCGGCCACCGGATCGTTGATGGCCACCGTGTCGCCTTCGAAGGCGTTGAGCACGGAGCTGAAGTTAAGCGTGACGCCCAGCAGCATCAGCAGCCCGCACACGCCGAGGGCGCGCATCGAGAAGCGGGCGAACAACGCCGAAAACGTGGGCTCGGCCGAGGCGAACGCGAGCGCGGCCACGCGGGTGGAGAAACCGGCGGGCGCGGACGTATCCCGCGTGTCGGCGGGAACCTGACGGGCGGCCGCGACGAGGCGGCTCCAAGGTGTGGTGTGGTTTTTCATGCGCGTTCCTTTTTCTTCAGCTCCGCAAAGAGCTTGGGCAGTTTTCGCCGCGCACGGAAAGCGCGGACTTTGATGAGGGTGATGTTCCAGCCGGTGAGCTCGCTCACTTCGGCCAGGGTTTTTTGTTCGAGATCGAGAAGTTGGAGGACGAGGCGGTCCTCAGGTTTGAGATGGTCGAGCAGTTTGTGAACCAGCTCGTGGGCGGCCATCGCGTCACCGGCCTCGACGTCGCGGTCGTTGGTCAGCACCGCGTCGAGCACGTCGGCCTCGTTTTCGGAGAGATCGGCCCAGCGGAACTCGGGGCGGCGTTTCTGCGCGCGCAGGTGGTCGATGCAGGTCGTCACCGCGATGCGCGACACCCAGTGCGGAAAGGGCACGTTCCCCTGATACTGTGTGATGCGCGTGAACATTTTCAGAAAAATCTCCTGGGTGAGGTCTTCCTCGGCGACGCGGCGCGGCAGGCGGGCGCGCACGATGCGGATAACCATGGGATGGAGGTGTTCGACGAGTTCGCGCGCCGCCGACTGGTCGGACGACCGGACACGTTCAAGGCAACCCGCGAGATCGAAGGTTTCCTCAAGCATGGAAAACTGGGGAGGGCATCATACACAAAAACCGAGACGCCTGCAGGCGTCTGGGGTTACGCGCGGACAACAATTTACAGGTGGAATGGCTAACCGCCCGCCGCCCCCTCCGTCAAACCCCGAGGTAGGCCTCGCGGACGCGACTGTCCTGCAACAAATCGGCGCTGTTGCCCGCCAACACGATGGCCCCGGTCTCCAGCACCGCCGCACGGTGCGCGAGGCGCAGCGCCAAATTAGCGTTTTGCTCCACCAGCAGAAGCGTGACGCCCTGCGCGTTGATGTCGCGCAACACCGCGTAGATTTCCTTCACCAGCTTCGGCGCGAGGCCCATCGAGGGTTCGTCGAGCACCAGGAGCCGGACGTTGCTCATGAGCGCGCGTGCCACCGCCAGCATCTGTTGTTCGCCGCCGGAGAGCGTGCCGGCGTGTTGAGTCAAACGTTCGCGCAACCGGGGAAACAGCGTGAGCATGCGCTCGAGATCGGCCGCGACTTCCGCGCGCTGATGGCGGCGCGACCACGCACCGAGCTTCAAATTTTCCAACACCGTGAGCGGACCAAACACCCGCCGGCCTTCCGGCACGTGCGCGAGTCCGGCACCCACGATCTCTTCGGACGGCAACCCGCGCAGATCGCGGCCCGCAACGCGCACCGTGCCGCCGTAGCCCAGCATGCCGGACAACGCCCGCAACGTGGAGGTTTTACCCGCGCCGTTGGCGCCGATCAGCGTAAAAATTTCCCCCGCGCGCACCTCGAACGAGATGCCTTTGACCGCCTGAATGTCACCGTAGGAGACGGTGAGATTTTCAACCGAGAGCATGACGTCGCTCATACCTCGACCTCCTCGCCCAGGTAGGCGTCGATCACCCGGCGGTTGTTCTGGATCTCGACCGGCGTGCCGTCGGCGATGGTCACTCCGAAATCGAGCACGGTGATGTGGTCGCACAAGCCCATCACGAGTTTCATGTGATGCTCGATGAGCACGAGCGTGACTTGGAAGTGGTCGCGCACCCAGCGCAGGAATTCCATCAGCTTCAAAGTCTCGGCCGAGTTCATGCCCGCGGCCGGTTCGTCCAGAAGCAGCAGGCGCGGATTGAGCGCGAGCGCGCGGGCGATTTCCAACCGGCGCTGCAAACCATACGGCAGCCCGCCCGCGAGTTGATCGGCGAAGCCTTCCAGCCCGAAGGATTGCAACAACTCGTAGCTGCCCTCGATGGACCGGCGCTCCTCCCGTTGATGCGACGGGAGGTTCAGCATCGCGGCCCACGTCGTGGACTTCAGGCGCACGTCGTAGGCGAGGCGCACGTTGTCGAGCACCGTGAGATCGCGGCAGAGCCGGATGTTTTGAAACGTGCGGCCGATACCGCGCGCCGCGATCTGGTTCGGCCGCAGTCCGGCGATGTCGGCACCTTCAAAGCGGATCGCGCCTTCGTCGGGCGCGTAGATGCCGGTGATGAGATTGAAGAGCGTCGTCTTGCCCGCGCCGTTCGGCCCGATGATGCCGTGCGCATGGCCGGCCTGCACTTCGAGGCGCGCGGCCGACACGGCGCAGAGTCCGCCGAAACGCTTGGTCACCCCGTCGAGTTGGAGGAGCGGTGCCGCGCTCATGACAGTTTCTCCTTTATGCGGCCGAGCAATTCGCGCCCGGGCAGAAACCAAGTGAACTCACGCAAGCCGAGCAGTCCGCGCGGACGGAACAGCATCAGGAAAACCAGCGTGAGCGGCATCACCACCGCGCGCCATGTGCCGAGCGGCTGGAGCACCTGCGCGAGCAGCGTAACCAGCACCGCCCCGAGGACCGAACCGGTGAGCGACGCCACGCCGCCGATGTAAACCATCACCAGGATGTCGGTGGACTTGATGATGTCGAAGGTCGCCGGATTGATGAACTGGAGCTGGTGCGCAAAGAGCGAACCCGCCACGCCGCCGAAAAACGACGACACCACGAACGCCAGAATCTTGGCCTCGCGCGTGCGCACGCCCATCGCGCCGGCCGCGAGTTCGTCCTCGCGGATGGCCGTGATCGCGCGACCGAACTTGGAATACACGAGATTGCGGATCACCCAGAGCGTGATGATCACCCACGCCGCCGTCTGCGGCAGCGTTGTCAGGCGTTCGATGCCGAGCAGTCCGCGCGGCCCGCCGGTGAACGGAATGTTTTCCATCGCCGATTTCACGATCATCAAAAACGCCAGCGTGATGATCGCGAGGTAGTCGCCGCGCGTCTTGAACGACAGCAGCGCGAGCAGGAATCCGATGAACGCCGCGACGAGTCCGCCGAACACCACGACCAGCGGAAACGCCCAGACGGGCGTCGCGCCCGGCAGCACTTTTACCGCGAGCAAACCCGCCGCATATGCGCCGACCGCCATGAAACCGGCGTGACCGACGGAGAACTCTCCCATGTAGCCGTTCACGAGGTTCAGGCTCGCGCACAGGATGATGTTGATGCCCGCCGTGATCAGCACGAACTCCACGTAACCGTTGAACAAACCGAACTGCTGGTGAATCACCGCGACCAGCATGACAGACACCGCCAGGACAGGCATGGCCCAGCGGCAGGCGGCGAGTGAAGAACCGAAGTTGCGCAGCGCGGACATGGCTCAAACTTTTTGCTGCACCGGGCTGCCGAGCAGCCCGTGGGGTTTGAAAATCAAAATCACCAGCAGCAGCGAATAGGCGATCAGGTCGCGCCACGTCGAAGGCAGGGCAACCACCGTCGCCACCTCGACCGCGCCGAGGATGTAGCCGCCGAGGACCGCGCCTCGCACGTTGCCGATGCCGCCGATCACGGCGGCGACGAACGCCTTCCACCCGATGAGCGCGCCCATCGACGCGCCGACCACCGGATACGCCTGGCTGTAAAGCACGCCGGCCGCACCCGCGAGCGTGCCGCCCACCGCGAACGTGATCGAGATCACGCGGTTCACCGGCACGCCCATGAGCGGCACCGTCGTGCGGTCGCAGGAGGTCGCGCGCAACGCGATGCCCCAGTCGGTTTTGCGGATGACAAAATCCAGCGCCACCATGAGTCCGGCCGACACGCCGATGATGAAAAGCTGCAGTGTGTTCATGGTGACGCCGGCGAACTCGAATGGCACCGATTCAAACAACCGCGGCATCGGGCGCGGATACGGGCTCAGGCTCAGCGTGGTGTTTTGAATCACCAGGCCGCAACCGAGCGCCGTGATGATCGCCGAGACCTTCGGCGCGTTGCGCAGCGGCCGATACGCCACGCGCTCGATCAGCACGCCGAGCAACGCGGTGATCACCATCACGGCGAGTAGCGCCACGATGAACGGAACCGGGAAGATCGACACGAGCAGCAGACAGGCAAAGGCGCCCACCATGAAGACATCGCCGTGGGCGAAGTTCATCATGGAGAGCACGCCGTAAACCAGGCTGTAGCCCAGCGCGATCAACGCGTAGATCGAGCCGAGCTGGATCGCGTTGATGGCCTGCTGCGCGAAATATTCCATGCGGTGATACGAACGAAAAAGGCGACGGTGCCGGACCGTTTACGGAGTGGCGTTGGCCACCCACACGAACTTGCCGCCCTTGATCTGGAGGATGACCGCGCTCTTCACGGGGTCGCCGCTGCCCGGCGTGAAATGCATGGCGCCGGTCACGCCTTCGTAGCTCGGGATGCTGGCGAGCGCAACGCGCACGGCCTCGCGGTCGGCGACGCCGGCCGCCTCGATGGCCTTCACCATGAAGCCCACGGAATCGTAGGAAAGCGCGGCGACGTCATCGGGAGCGTGGCCGTATTTCGCCTCGTAGTCGGCCATGAACTTCTTGGCGGCGGGCGTGGCGATCTCGGTCGAGTAGTGGTTGCAGAAATACGCGCTTTCGAGCGCGGCGCCGCCAAGCTTCACAATCTCGGGGGAGCTCCACGCGTCGCTGCCGACAAACTGCGCGGTGATGCCGAGCTGACGGGCCTGCTGCGTGATGAGAGGAACGTCGCTGTAGTAAACGGGCAGGAAGATCACGTCGGGATTCGAGGCCTTGATCTTGGTGAGCTGCGCGGAGAAATCGCGGTCGCCGGTCGTGTAGGTTTCAAACGAGCTGATCACGCCGCCGAGTTTCTCGAAGGTTTCCTTATAGAGATTGGCCTGGCCGTTGGGTGCCTCGGAGGCGACGTCGAAGAGGACGGCCGCGCGCTTGGCCTTCAGATCGGTGAGCGTGAACTTGGCCAGCACGCCGGCCTGGAAAAGATCGGTGAAACAGCCGCGCAGCACGTAGGTCTTCGACTTGCCGGTCTGGGCGTTGACGGTGGTCTTCGGGTTGGTGGACCACGGGGAGATCATCGGGGCCTTGAGCGACTCGGCGATCTCCGAGGCGGGGATGGCGCAGGAGCTGGCGTTGGGACCGACCATCACGAGCACGTTTTCCTGCGAGAGGAGACGCTGCGCGGTGGCGGCGGCCTGGTCGGCCTTCGCGCCGTTGTCGCCGATCACGAGCTCAAGGGGAACTTTTTTGCCACCGATGGTGATGCCGCCGGCGGCGTTGATCTGCGCGACGTGGAGTTCGACGGCGTTTTTGGAGGAGGCGCCGACCGCGGGCAATTCGCCCGTGAGCTCGACATTGAGACCGATACGAACAGCGGAGGAGGAATCGGCGGCTTTTTTGCCGCAACCTGCGAGAACCGCCACGGAGAGAACCGACGCGAGAATAAGAGGAAGTTTCATGTGCTGATGCCGGAAGTGCCGGAAGTGCCGCGACGTAGCAAGCCTGCCATCGGTTTTCAGCGTCGTCTTTCCGGCTCCTTGACATTTTTGGACGGCCGGACGATTTCTCTCCTCCCGCTCGATGCACATTTTCCGTCAGGCCCTTCGACTTAGTCACGCGCACGATCTCTAATCGCTGCCTAGCAGCTGATCGTGCGTATCCGCCTGTCCGTGTTGTTTCCGCCGCCTCCAAACGAGGCGTTGCGATTCCCTCCCGTTAACCGCTATCACGACTAAGTCCACGCCATGCAATCTGCTCCTGCTACGAAATATCGTCCCTTCCCCCCGGTCGCCCTGAAAAACCGCCAGTGGCCCGACCGCACCCTCACGCACGCTCCCATCTGGTGCAGCGTCGACCTGCGCGACGGCAACCAGGCCCTCGCCCAGCCCATGAGCGTCGAGGAGAAACTCGAGTTCTTCGCCATGCTGGTGAAAATCGGCTTCAAGGAGATCGAGGTCGGCTTCCCGTCCGCCTCCCAGATCGAATTCGATTTCTGCCGCCGCCTGATCGATGAAAATCGCATCCCCGACGACGTCTCCATCCAGATCCTCTGCCAATGCCGCGAAGAGCTCATCACGCGCTCGCTCGAGGCCTTGAAGGGCGCGAAGAACGTCATCTTCCACCTCTACAACTCCACTTCGCCCAAGCAGCGCGAATACGTCTTCGGCGCGTCCAAGGCCGACATCATCGGCATCGCCGTCAAGGGCGTGTCGTTGCTCAAGAAACACGGCCAGGCGTTGATCGACGCCGGCACGCGCCTGCGCCTGGAGTATTCGCCCGAGAGTTTCACGAGCACCGAGTTGGAGTTCGCCTTGGAGATCTGCGAGGCCGTCACTGACGCTTGGCAGCCCACCGCCGACAACAAGATCATCCTCAACCTGCCCGCCACGGTCGAGTATGCCACGCCCAACGTCCACGCCGACCAGATCGAGTGGATGTGCACGCACCTGACCCGCCGCGATAAGACCATCGTGTCGTTGCACACCCACAACGACCGCGGCACCGGCGTGGCCGCCACCGAGTTGGCCATGCTGGCCGGCGCCGACCGCGTCGAGGGCACGCTCTTCGGCAACGGCGAGCGCACCGGCAACCTCGACTTGGTCGTGGTCGCGTTGAACCTCTACACGCACGGCATCGATCCGAAGCTGGACTTCGGCGACATCAACGCGATCCGCGAGCTCTACGAGCGTTGCACGCGCATGGAAATCCACCCGCGCCATCCTTACGCCGGCGAACTGGTTTTCACCGCCTTCAGCGGCTCGCACCAGGACGCCATCAAGAAGTCCATGCCGCACCAGAAGCCGGACCGTCCGTGGGATGTCATCTACATCCCCATCGACCCGGCCGACATCGGTCGCAGCTACAAGGCGATCATCCGCATCAACTCCCAGTCGGGCAAAGGCGGCGTCGCCTACATTCTGGAAAACGACTTCGGATACCAGCTGCCCAAGCTCATGCACAAAGAGATCGGCAAGGTCGTCAACGACCTCGCCGATTCCAAGGGCGCCGAGCTGTCGCCGCAGGACATCCATGACGTGTTCGTCCGCGAATACATCGACCGCGCCACGCCGGTTACGCTGAAGGAATTCCGCACCATCGAGCGATCCAGCGCGGTCACCTGCCAGGCCGACTTGCTCGCCTACGGACAGGAGAAGATCGTCATCGGCACCGGCAACGGCCCGATCGACGCCTTCGTCCAGTCCTTGCGCTCCGCCGGCCTGCCCAAGTTCGAACTCATCAGCTACTCCGAGCACTCGCTCGGCAGCGGCGCCGAGGCGCGCGCGGTCAGCTATATCCAGATCAAGACCGAGCGCGGCGCGTCGTTCTTCGGCGCAGGCATCGACACCAACATCGAACTCGCCTCGATCAAGGCCGTCGTCAGCGCATTGAACCGCGCCTTGGCCAAGGCCTGATCCCTGAAAACCAAAGCGCCGGACGTGATGAACGTCCGGCGCTTTTTCATATCCGCTCCACGCGGCGGTAGAGCCACACGCCTATCCCGATGAACAAAATCGGCGGCATCCACAGCCACAGGTCGGGACGCAGCGCCGGCGAACGGTCCAGCCATCCAACCATCACGTTTACGAAATAATACGACAGCGCCAGCAGCAGCGCCACGCCGAGATTAGCCAGCGTTTCTTTGCGCGATACCTTGATGCCGAGCGGAATCGCCAGAAGGGCAAACGCCAGTATCCGCAGCGAGCTGGACGCCTTTTCGTTCAACGCCACCGCAACCTTCATGCGCTCTATCGGAGTGGCATTGTCACGCGCCAGCTGGGCTTTTCGGGCCAGCAGCTGGTCCAGCGTCAGCAGGTTCGGCTTTTGCACCGTAGTCCGTGCGCCAAACAGGTTGCCCAGCGGAATATCCACGGCCACCTCGCCCATCGAAACCTGACCGTCCGTGTTCGTGAAGATCTCCGGATTCTTGGGATTGCGCCGGTCTGAAAACGTTTCGCGCAACATCACCTTCATCACGTTCGCCTCTTCATCGTAGGCGACCTGCCCGGTCTTGGCGCGCAGGAACTCCGTCACCCGCTTTTCTTTGTCGAGCCGCCACAACCAGACGTCGCGCAACTCGCCTCCCTTCTTGCTTCCCGCATAAACCACCACCCCGGGAAAATCACGGATAAACGTCTTCTCCACGATCATGCTCAACGGGTTCTGCCGCACCGAGTCGCTCACTGTCCGGCGATAGAGACTGCGCGCCTGCGGCATATAATAAAAATTCAACGCCAGCGAGACGGCCACGCCCGCCGCCGCGATCAGCAAAATGGGCCGCGCCACAAATCCCAGCCCCAGCCCCGCCGCACGCATCGCGGTGATTTCCTGCTGCGCCGACATGCGTCCGAGCACCAGCAGCACGCCCGTCAACATGCCCACCGGCAGCGCATGCCCCGCCACATAGGGCACCAGCAACGCGCTCAGCTTCAAAAACGCCTCCACACTCAGCTGTCCCGCCAGGAGGTAACCGAGCAAGTCGTTCAACGCGTTACCCACGATCAGCACGAACGCGAACACCCCCGCCGCCACCAGACAGGTGAAGAGCACGCTCTTGAAGATATGCCGTTGCAGAAGGTTCATGCGGGTTTGTGGTTTTCTTTGTGTCTCTTTGTGCCTCTTTGTGGCCATTCTATTCTTCGATATGCGTTACACGCCCGCCAAAGCGCCGCTCACCGGCGAAACCCTCGACTCCCTCACCGCGCGCCTGCGCGAAAAGGGCGAGCCCGCTTTCCGTGCGAAACAGATCCTCGAGTGGGTCTATAAAAAACGCGCCCGCACCTGGGACGACATGACCAACCTCTCCAAGCCGCTCCGCACGTGGCTCGACGAGACGTTCGAACTCATGCCCGCCTTCCTCGTCCACGGCAAACAGTCCACCGACGTCACCGACAAGCTCCTGCTCGAGATGGGCGACAAGTCCCTCATCGAGACCGTCATCATCCGCGTCCCCCAGGAAGGCGTCGGCCTCGACGAGTCCCGCAAGACCATCTGCATTTCCACTCAGGTCGGTTGCGCCATGGCCTGCGCCTTCTGCGCCTCCGGCCTTGCCGGACTCAAGCGCGATCTCAACGCCGGCGAGATCGTCGCCCAACTTCTCCAAGTCTGCTACCGCGAGGATGCCCGCACGCCCCGCGCCCGCATGGAGCTCGCCTCCTTCGACAACATCGTGGTCATGGGCATGGGCGAACCCCTCGCCAACTACGACAACATCATCCGCGCGCTCACCATCGTGAACGCCGAATGGGGACTCGGCGTCGGCGCCCGCCGCATCACGCTCTCCACCTCCGGACTCGTCCCCAAGATCCTCAAGCTCGCCGAGGAACCCCTCGGCATCCGCCTCGCCATCTCGCTCCACGGCGCGACCGACGAGGTCCGCGAAAAAATCATGCCCGTCAACAAGGCCTACCCGCTGGAGAAACTCCTCCCCGCGATCAAAGCCTTCAACGAAAAGCACGGCCGCATGGTCACCCTCGAATTCATCCTCATCGAGGAAGTGAACGACATGATCGAGCAGGCCGAAAAACTCCGCGACATCGCCATCGATCTCCACGCCCACGTGAACCTGATTCCCTACAATACCGTGGAAGGTCTCCCGTGGAAACGCCCGTCCGCCACGCGTCAGGAACGTTTCGCCGACATCCTCCGCCGCGCCCGTGTCTCCGTCACCCTGCGCCGCGAAAAAGGCCACGACATCGACGCCGCCTGCGGCCAGCTCCGCCTCAAGACCGAAAAAGACCGCGAGCTCGCCTCTGCCTGATCAATTCCGTATTCCCTCCCCACGCGCCGCGTCTCCAAAGGACGCGGCCTTTTTGTGTTACTAGATTACCCAAAAAAATCTGGAACTTTTATCCCAAAATCGTTTTCACACCGCCTTTCCCCAAGGGTGTGTTTGCTAAATAGACCGGCCCAGCGGGAGAGAAAAAGTGCGCTCGGCCAAGGCGACCGAGGCGGAGGCGACCCAGCGGGTCGTGCCGCCGAGGGCAACGCCGGCCCAGCTCTCTTTATCTCTTCCCCTCAAGGGCGCCAGCGATGGGCCGGTTTATTTAGCAAACACACCCGCAATCCCGTCCCTCTGTTTTCGCTCCATGATCGAAGTCAAAGGCTTGGTTAAACACTACGGCTCCAAGCGCGCCGTCGATAACGTCTCCTTCACCGTCAACCGCGGCGACATCCTCGGCTTTCTCGGCCCCAACGGTGCCGGAAAATCCACCACGATGAAGATGATCACCGGCTTCATCAGCCCGACCGCCGGCACCGCCCTCGTCAACGGACACGACGTCACCCGTGATCCCGTCGCTGTCAAAAAACAACTCGGCTACCTCCCCGAAAGCGCCCCCGCCTACGGCGAGATGACCGTCGAGGAATTCCTCGCCTTCATCGCCGAAGTCCGCGGCTTCCGCGACCGCGCCGCGAAGACCTCCCGCGTCAACCGCGCCCTCGATCTCACCCACCTCCAATCGGTCCGCACGCAGACGATCGAGACGCTTTCCAAAGGCTACAAGCAGCGCGTCGGTTTCGCCCAGGCCCTCCTCCATGACCCCGCCGCGCTCATTCTTGACGAGCCCACCGACGGCCTCGACCCCAACCAAAAAAACGAGGTCCGCGCTCTCATCCGCAGCATGGCCGTCGAAAAAGCCGTCGTCCTCTCCACGCACATTCTCGAAGAGGTCGATGCCCTCTGCACCCGCGTGATCATTATCTCCCAAGGCAAGATCGTCGTGGACGAGTCCCCGGAAAAACTTCGCGCCCGCCAACCCGGCTCCCGCCTCGACGAAATCTTCCGCACGCTCACCAGCTCCGACGCCTGATTCCGTCTACTCGCTACCCGCTACTCACTACTCGCTACTTTTTTCCACCCGCCCCCATGTCCCAGATAACCCCCGTCCTCAAACGCGAGTTTCTCGGCTACTTCCGCTCTCCCGTCGCCTACGTCTTTCTCGTCGTTTTCCTCATGGCGTCGGTCGGCCTCGCATTCTTCGTCGGCCAGTTCTTCCGCGCCAACCAAGCCTCGCTGGAAAGCTTCTTCGTCTTCCACCCGTGGCTCTTCCTTTTCCTCATTCCGGCCGTCGGCATGCGCCTCTGGTCCGAGGAAAAACGCTCCGGCACCGTCGAACTCCTCTTCACGCTCCCGCTCACCACGCTCGACGCCGTCCTCGGAAAATTCCTGGCCGCCTGGGCCTTTCTCTCCGTCGCCATCCTGCTCAGTTTCCCGATGGCCATCACCGTCGGCTATCTCGGTGATCCCGACTGGGGAGTCATCGCCAGCGGCTACCTCGGCAGCATCCTCATGGCCGGATCCTACCTCGGCGTCTGCTCGCTCACCTCGGCGCTCACCAAGAACCAGGTCATCAGCTTCGTCCTCAGCGTGCTCGCCTGCCTCGTCCTCGTCTTCCTCGGCTGGAGCGTCTTCAACGGCGCTCTCTCCGCCGTCCTTCCCGTCTGGGCCGTGGACCTGATCGCCAACTTCAGTTTCGTCACTCACTTCGACGCCTTCACCAAGGGCATCATCGATCCCAAGGACGTCGTGTTCTTCCTCTCGCTCACCGGACTGACGCTGTTCCTCAACGTCGTCGCCCTCGAACGCTAACCCTTTGCCCCCGCCACCATGAAATCCGGAAGCAAAGCCCTCATCATCGTCCTCCTTCTCGCCGGCCTGGTCCTCGTCAACTACCTCGCCTCGCAACTCCCGTTCCGCGGCGACACCACCGCCGGACGCATCTACACGCTCTCCCCCGGCACCAAGTCCATCCTCGGAAAAATCGAGGAACCCGTCGTCCTCGACTTCTACTTCTCCAAGGACGCCGCCGGCCTCCCCGTATCCCACAAAAACTACGCCGCCCGCGTGCAGGAGATGCTTCGCCAATACGTCCGCGCCTCCCACGGACGCCTCTCTCTCAACATCATCAACCCCGCCCCCGACACGCCCGAAGAGGAGCACGCCACCGCCGCCGGACTCCAGCCGCAGTCCGCCCCCGGCTCCGCCGAACCCGTTTACTTCGGCCTCGTCGCGGTGCAGGCCGACCAGCAAAAAAACATCCCTGCCTTCAGCCCCCAGCGCGAAAGTCTCCTCGAATACGATCTCTCGCAGCTCGTTCATTCCGTCCAGCAGCTCAACCGCCCCAAGCTCGGCCTGATCACCAGCCTCCCGCTCCAGCCGACGCCCTACAACCCGATGGCGCCCATGGCCCGCCCACCCGAGCCCGGCCAGTTCATCGCCACCGAATGGGAACGCAGCTTTGAGATCATCCGCATCGAGTCCTCCGCCGAAAAGCTCCCTGAAAAACTCGACGCCCTCGCCATCATCCATCCGCAAGGCGTCGGTCCGAAACTCCAATACTCGATCGACCAGTTCCTCCTCGGCGGAAAACCCGTCTTCCTCGCCGTCGATCCGTCCTCGCAATATTTCAAACGCCAAAGCGGCGGCCAGTTCGGCGGTCCTCCCCCGTCGCTCTCCAGCGATCTGCCCGACCTTCTCAAAGGCTACGGCATCACCTACGACGCCCAGCAGGTCACCGGCGACCTCGACCGCGCCACACCGCTGCAAGTTTCCGCCACCGGACAAGTCGCCCGCATCCCCACCTGGCTCACGCTCGATTCCGCCTCGCTCAATCCGCAGGCCCAGCCCACCGCGCAGCTCCAACAACTCCTCTTCGTCGAGCCCGGCAGTTTCCGCATCGCCGAAAAACCCGGCGTCACCGTCACCAAACTCGCCGAAACCTCCGCCCGCGCCGGCGACGTGATGGCCTACACGCTCACGATGATCGCCCCCGACCAGATCGACAAACAAGTCATCCCGTCCGGCAAGCGCACCCTCGCCGCCTCGCTTCAGGGCAAATTCAAAACCGCCTTCCCAGACGGCCCGCCGCTCGTCGCCGCCGACTCCAAGCAACTCAAGGAATCCACCGGCAACTCCACCCTCATCGTCGTCGCCGACACCGACTGGCTCCTCGACGACTACAGCGTCCGCAAGTTCAACTATTTCGGCACCCAGGCCGCCGAGCCGCTCAACGACAACCTCGCCTTCGGCGGCAACACGCTCGACTGGCTCGCCGGCTCGCAGGATCTCATTTCCATCCGCGGCAAAGGCTCCTCCCTCCGCCCCTTCACCGTCGTCCGCGACATGGAGGTCGAGGCGCAGAAGAAATATCAGGAGCAGCTCGTCGCCCTCGAAGCCCGCATCAGCGAAACCCAGTCCAAGCTCAGCCAGCTCCAAGGCAAGGCCACCGAAAGCGGACGCCTCGTCGCCACTCCCGAGATGCAAAAAGCGATCGAGGATTTCCAAAAACAGGAAGCCGGCATGCGCCGCGAACGTCGCGAAATCCGCCGCGCCCTCCGCGAAGACATCGACGCCCTAGGCAACCGCCTCCTTGTGATCAACCTCCTCGCCACGCCGATCCTCGTCGGCGCCTTCGGCCTCTGGTTCTACCGCTCCCGCCGCAGCTGATTTCCGCCCTCCGATCATGAAGCTCAACACCCTTCTCATCGTCGTCGCCCTTCTCGCCGCGCTCTCCGGCGCCGCCTGGTTCTTCAACCG
>DATHXF010000147.1:0-2725 GCA_035459785.1 Rariglobus sp.
GCGCGGAGGTCGGAAGGTCGCGATGGTGGGCGACGGGGTGAACGATGCGCCGAGTCTCGCGGCGGCCGACGTGAGCGTGGCGATGGGTGCGCGCGGGAGCGACGCGGCGCTGGAGCAGGCGGAGGTGATCTTGATGCACGATCGCATCGAGAACTTTTTGTCGGCGTTGCGCCTGAGCAAACGGGCGAAGCGGATCATCAAGCAGAACCTGGCGATCTCGCTCGGCGTGGTCGTGGTGATGGCGGTGGCGTCGGTCTTCGGCATCGTGCCGCTGGGGCTCGGCGTGGCTGCGCATGAGGGCAGCACGGTGGTGGTGTGCTTGAATTCGCTGCGGCTGTTGTTTGGGAAGAATCGGTGATTCTGAGAAGTAGCGAGTAGTGAGTAGCGGGTAGCGAGTAGGCGGGTCCGACGTGGGAGCGAGCTTGCTCGCGATTCCGAGACCCTGCCGAATCCCAATCCATCGCGAGCTAGCTCGCTCCCACGTCGGATTATTCGATCCAGACGAGGTCGCTGGTGCGGACTTCTTCGTAGAGCCCGATGATGTCGAGGTTGGCCATGAGGACGCAGCCGGCGCTTTGCGGAGTGCCGAGGCGGTCTTCGTGGTTGGTGCCGTGGACGTAGATGTAACGCTCGTGGGTATCAACGTTGCCGCCTTCGTTCACGCCGGATTCAAGACCGCGCAGCCAGAGGATGCGGCTGGTGATGAGATTGGGGTGCGTGTCGGCGTCGGGCAGCTCGTTGAAGTGACGGCCGGTGGGCACGCGGGCTTTGAAGACCATGCCGGGGGGCTGGTCGGCACCGATCTTTTCGGCGATGGCGTGCAGGCCGCGCGGGGTGCCGAGGGAGTCCTTCACGTTGGAGGGCGGGCGTTTGGACGTGGAGATAACGTAGCTGCGGACCAGTTCGCCTTTGCGGAAAAACTGCATCGTTTGGGTTTCGATGCACACGGCGAGGCACCGGTCTGCGGGCTTGATGCCGAGGCGGGTGCATGTTTCAGTGACCGACTCCCAAGGAGATTTCATCGTGAATACGCGTAACAACTACGTCATCGGTATCGTCGGCGCCACGGGTGCCGTCGGTCAAGAGCTCGTGCGTTTATTGCATGAGCGCAACTTCCCCATGTCCTCGCTGCGGCTCTTCGCCTCGGCGCGTTCGGCGGGCAAGGTCGTGGAGCGTTTCGGCAAAAAGTGGACGATCGAGGAAGCCAAGCCCGGCGCGTTCGCCGGCGTGGACCTCGCGTTCTTCGCCGCCGGTGGCTCCGTCACGCGCGCGCTCGCGGCTGATGCCGTGAAGTCCGGCTGCGTCGTCATCGACAAGAGCTCCGCCCTCCGCATGGAGCCGAACATCCCGCTGGTCATCCCCGAGATCAATCCGGAGAAGCTGCGCAACCACGGTGGCATCATCGCCAACCCGAACTGCTCGACCGCGGTCATGCTCATGGGTCTTTGGCCGCTTCACCAGGCGTTTGGCCTGAAGCGCATCATTGTTTCCACCTATCAATCTGTCTCTGGAACGGGTGCCGAGGCCGTCAAGGAGCTCGCCGACCAGATCCAGCAGCATGTCTCCGGCCAGCCGGTCACGCACAAGGTCTATCCCTACCAGATCGCCTTCAACTGCATCCCGCACATCGATTCGTTCGGCGAGAACGGTTACACGGGCGAAGAGACGAAGATGGCCGACGAGTCCCGCAAGATCATGGGTCTTCCGAACCTGAAGGTTTCCGCCACCACCGTGCGCGTGCCCGTCGTGCGCGCCCACTCGGTCTCGGTCAGCGCCGAGTTCGAGCGTCCGGTCAACCTGGCTGCCGCCCGCGCGGCCATTGCGGCGTTCCCCGGCGCCGAGTTGGTCGATGACGTTGCTAACAAGAAGTATCCGACCCCGCTCGACTTCGCCGAGAAGGTGAAGTGTGGCGTCGGCCGCTTGCGCATCGACACGGCCTGGGACAACGGACTCTCGTTCTGGGTGAGCGGCGACAACCTCTGGAAGGGGGCCGCGCTCAACGCCGTGCAGAACGCCGAGCTGATGATCCGCGAAGGCATCCTCAAGCCTGAGCCGGCGGCGGTTTGAGCCTCGGGAGGGCGGGGGACTTTTGCGGTCCTCGGCCCTCCGGCTTTTGTCAGTCGAATAAAGCCTTGTCAGCCACCGCCCCCGCCCGCTTATCTCTCAACTTTGGCTCGGACGATTAGCTCAGTTGGTTAGAGCACCTCGCTTACACCGAGGGTGTCGGGGGTTCGAGTCCCTCATCGTCCACCAGAAACTTTTCCACCACACCCAATAACCCGCAATGCGACACACGATCTCCGTCCTCGTTGAGAACAAGTTCGGCGTTTTAGCCCGCGTGTCCGGCATGTTTTCCGGACGCGGCTTCAACATCGACACCCTCAACGTAGCTCCCACGCACGACGCGTCGCTGTCTCGGATCACCGCCGTTCTCAAGGGCGACGACTCCGCGCTCGACCTCTGCATCAAACAGCTCCGCAAGCTGGTAAACGTCGTCGATGTCGTCGATTTCACCGAGGGCCAGGCCGTTTCCCGCGAGCTCGTGCTCATCAAGGTCAAGGCCGACTCCAAGACCCGCTCCGAGATCATGCAGATCAGCGACATCTTCCGCACGAAGATCGTCAACGTCGCCCACGACTCGCTCATCATCGAGATGACCGGCGACGACGCCAAGGTCTCCGCGTTCCTCAAGCTCATCGAGCCCTTCGGCATCCTCGAACTCGCC
>DATHXF010000148.1:0-24380 GCA_035459785.1 Rariglobus sp.
CCTTCGCGCACGACCAGCGGCATCCACTCGCGTGCGGCGGCGTCCCAGCGGTAGGCATTGCCCACGTCGGTGCGGCAATAACGCACGTCGGGATCGAGCGGATGGATCACGAGACCGGTGACAAAGCCCCCCGCCCCGAGACGGACCGGCTTCCAGCTGTAGTCGCCGGATAGATCGGCCGCGCGCAGCGCGGGCGAAAGCAAGGTCGTGCCCAGCAGTGCGGCGCATAGAAACGTCGCAAGCGGGAGGAGGCGGGGGGAACCGGTCATCATGGATATGGATTCGGGATTATACCGATCTGTCAGTCCTTGGAGAGTTCGATCTGATCGAAGTGAACCCACCCTCCGGTGTTGGAAACGGCATAGACGTTGATGACGACCTTGCCGTTGCTCACCGGAATGTTGGAGAGCGTGACCTGGACATAGGTGGAGTTGGAGGCAGGGACGTTAACCGCCCTGTAAAGTCCGCTGGAGTCATAGTTCGTGGCCATGAGCCGGAGCGACGTGTGCCCGCCGCCGGACTTGAACAGGCCGCGCAGCGTGTAGGTTCCGTTCGTCAGCCCGGAGACCGTCTGGTAAACCGTGGTGTTGTAGGTCGTGTAGCCGCCGAGCGTGCCTCGCCATGTGCCGCCGGGAGCAGTGTAGTCTTGCACGCGCGAGTAGGGATTTCCGCTCTTCGTGGAGTCAAACCACACGCTCCAATTCGTCGCGGCTTCGAAGCCGGCGTTGGGCACGGTGACGGACGCGCCGGGCCGGCCGTAAACGTAGGAGTTGCCCGTGTAGCTGATGTAAACGAGTCCGAATGTGTCCTGGCTCGCGGCAATGCCCGTGGGCATGTCGATCTGGCCCGCGGGGAAATAACTGAGACGATCCCAGGTGACGCCGGCGTCGATGCTGCGGAACACGCCCCAGTCCGTCGTCGAGGTGAGACGTCCGTAGATGTAGAGTGTGAACGGACTCGCGCCCGGAGTGCCCGCGCCCTTGCCGATGGCGATGTTGTTGGCGCGATCCACCGTGGTGAGCCGGCCGTAAACCGTGCCACCGTTGGTGGAACGCCACACGCCGTGCGTCGTGGCGCCTTCCTGGCCGTCCACGAACCAGTAGTCGTCGGTCTGATACGGATTGGAAAGAATCGTGGCGTTGTGCGCCGCGCTGGGCAGCCCGTGCCCGGTGACCGGAGTCCAGTTCATACCGCCGTCGACACTCGAAAAGAGCCGGCTCTGTCCACCCCAAGGCGTGTAGAAGTAGAACTTGTCCGGCACGAGCTGGTCGGCGACGAGCGTGTGCTGCTTGAGCGAAGCTTCCCAGAACGCGCTGGTGCCGTCGGTGAACGCACCGCTGGTCGCGTTGGCGTTGAGACCGGCGCCCAACGTCCAGGTCTGACCGCCGTCGTGCGACCAAAACGGTGCGCGGTTCCCGGTCGGATACCACACGAGATGGTCGTTGCCGGTCGTCCAACCGTTGCGACGGCCGACGGCGATGATGCCGGCTTTCACGGAAGGCGTTCCGGGGCGCGTGAGGAACTTGGTCCAACTGAGTCCGCCATCCGTCGAATAGCCCGAGAAATCCTGACCGGTGCTGGTGCCGTGGATGTCGGCGGTGGCCATCACGAGGAAGTCGGGATCGTTGGGGCAGACCGAGACGGCCGTGCCGTTGCTGATCAACTGGGTTGTCGCGAGGTTGGATTGGACAGAGACGAAGGTGTCGGGGTTTTCGATCAGGAAGCCGGTGCCGTCTTCCATCGTGACCACGGCCTGGTCGCCGCTTCCCTGCGGGATCGTCACGTCGCGGCCGACGAATTCCTCGATGCCCTTGCTGTCGATTTTCCAGAGCAGCGGACTTGCGGCGGTCTCGGTGTTGCCGGCGCTCGGTGTGACGTTGAGCACGCCCTCGTTGCCCTGGCAGATCCACAGGCGTCCGCTGGCGTCGAACTGAATGCCGCCGTTGGAGCGCCAGCCCGAGGGACTGCCGTTCACCAGCTGGGGCAGCCAGCCGAGGGTGTTGCCGAAGCTCAGAGTGTTGCCAAGGCTCGTCCAGTTCGCACCGCCGTTGACCGAACGGGAAACACAGCCTCCGGAACCGATCGCAAAGAGGCGGCTCGGATTGACCGGATCGACGGCGACGTTGTTGATGGTGTTGCCGGAGGAGCCGAACGTAGCCGTGAGTTCGGTCCATACGCCGGCGCGGGTCATCTTGCAGATCTTGCTCGTGCCGCTCTTCGCGACGTAAAGATTGCCCGACGAATCGACGACGCTGTTCGCGGGAGCATTGGCCAAGGTGGAGGCCGAGCTGACGTCGGTCCAGGTGGCTCCGGCATCCGTGGATTTGAGCACGGCGCCTCCGCCGATCACCGCATAAACCGTCGTGGCCGACGGACTGACGCGATCAAAGCGGACACCGATGACGTTGGCCGTGATGGCGGGCGCGCCTCCGGTGGTGAGCTGTGCCCAGGTGAGTCCCCCGTCGGCGCTCTTCCAGAGACCATTTTCACGGGTTCCATAGTAGGCGATCTGGCCGTCGTTGGGATCGATGCCCATGCACTCGCCCTTGTTGCGCCAGCCGCCGTTGGGAATCATCTTCACGTTGAGGTTGCTCTGCATGAAATTGCGGCCGCCATCGGTGCTGCGAAACACCGAGCCGGCCAGCGATGTGAGTCCGTTGCCCGAGCTGTAGCGCGCCGGAAACGAAATCAGCACGATGTTCGTATTCTGCGGATCGACCGCGATGGACTCGACGCCGATGCGGGCCGGTGCGAGGGCGACGGACGCGGGGATGCCGGTCGTGCCGTTGCGCACGACCATCGGCACCCACTCGTTGAGCGTTGTGTCCCAGCGGTAGGCGTTGCCCACATCGGTGCGGGAATAGCGCACGTCGGAGTTGAGCGGATGTATCACCAAACCGGTTACAAAACCGCCGGCACCGAGACGGACGGGTTTCCACGTGTAGTTGCCGCTGAGATCAGCGGCGTGAACGGAGGATTGAACCAGCGGGGACACGAGAAACGCCGCGCAGAGCAGCGTGAAGCAAGCCTTGGGGTGGAGGCGGATGTTCATGTTATTTATTTTTGGGGTGAATGCGAAGGCGCCGGCTCGGCGCAGAGGAAACCGAAGATGGCGGCGGCGGGACCGAGGTTCTGGTGCACGGTGAACTCGCTGCCCATCGGCGAGCAGCGGTTGCTGAACCAGCGCTCGTTGCCCGGCCATTCGTCGATGGCCGGATAGGTCGTGTCGTTGGGCCAGTCCTGATCCCACGGCCCCTGCCCTTGGTCCTTGCCCTTGCGCCACGGGCTGTAGGGGATCAGGCCGTCCTGATAGCGACCGCCCTTTCCGTTATACCAGGCATCGAGGTGAAAAATGTGCATGGGAAAACGCGGGCCGACGCCGGTCATCCACGTTTGGTTGAGCGCGTTCGTCCCCAGAAAATAATCACAGGTCGTGTAGAGACCCGCGAGATAACGGCGGGCCTTCTCCGGATCGGAGTTTTTCGTGAGCGTATAACCGACCGCGCCCTCCAAAACCCACGGTGTGGTTTGCTGGCCGATCAACATGGGCATGCCAAAATTGCCGCCCCAGCGCAGGGCGCGCTTCGACGCCGTCGTGAGCACGATCTCGTCGGCGGTCTTGAGCGCGGCGGACCGGATGCGTGCCAGCGTCGCGGCGTCGGCGACTCCTTTGCCGCCGCCCAACGTGTAGATCCACGGACCGTAGGCAGTGTCGCCTCCCAATACCGTGCTTGGCGTGATCGTCCGCGTGTCGGCGATGAAACGCTGTTCGTAAGCCGCCTCGCCCGTGAGGCGAAAGAGCGCCGCGGCGGCGTAGGAACGGGGTTCGGCCAGATTGATCCGGGAACCGGCAAAAATCGGCTTCGGATCTTCGTCGCCGGCACGCGTGTTTTTCTCGGCCCACGCATAGGATTCGCGCGCTTCCTTTGACCAATCGACGCCTTGCGGATCTTTCACTCCGGCTAGTTGCAAGGCATACGCGAGCTGCGCCGCCGCACCCGCGTAACGATACGTGGACCACGGGTCTTCTCCGGCAACCGCCCACTCGCGGGCCACGTCTTCCCACGAACCCTGCCCCACCTTGGTGCCGTCCGGCAGAACCTTGGAATCGCTCCCGAAACCGTCGCCGCTCACGCGCAGGCTCACGCCTCCCGTGCCATAGCCCTTCGCGATCAGTTCCTGACGCAGGCGCTGGCAATAACGCGGGAGCCACGCCGCCTCGTCGAGAATGTC
Source organism: Rariglobus sp. (assembly GCA_035459785.1). GTDB lineage: Bacteria > Verrucomicrobiota > Verrucomicrobiia > Opitutales > Opitutaceae > Rariglobus. The sequence goes on from DATHXF010000148.1 coordinate 4,234, forward strand.
GGGCACGCCGTTGCCGCTTTCAGGAATGTTCAACTCGCCGTCACGGAATTTGCGCGGCCCCATTTCGTAAGCCAAGAGCAGGTCCTGCGCGACGCGCAGATGCGTGTAGTAGCCATCCCAGTCACCCGCGTCCTGATACCAACCCCACGCGTCGAGCGGGCCTTTCGCGGCGGCCTTCAGCACATCGGGCTTTCCGCTTTCCGAACCCCAGTCGGCAAAACGCGACGCGGTGTAGAAAAGTTTTCCGGAAAAGCCCGGAGTGAGCTTTGGATTGTGCGGCGCCGGACGCTCGAACTCCGTGTATGGCTGCGTCAGCGCGATGCCGGAACGGTTGTGATAAAGCGCGCGCGTCACCGGACGAAACGCCTGGCGGTAAATGTCGGCGTCCAGTTTGAACGGCCACGAGCAGCCGATGCCGTCCACCGAGACGACATACGTGCCGGGTGTGGCAAACGTCGAGAAATCGCACTCCCACACGTCGGCCTTCAGGTAGTTGCCGTAAGGGGGAGAATCCTTGGTTTGGAACGTCTCGGGATTCTCTTTCGATTTTCTAAAACGAAGCGTGCCGCTGAAGACGCGTCTCCCCGTCTGCGTGTCCACCAGATGAAACGCGCGCTTGTCCGCGTCGACCACGACGAGCGAACCCTTGTCGCCCATCCAGTGATACACGTAGGCGAATTTCTCCGGCGCCGCCGGCACGTAGCCGAGCGTGTTCACATGCACCGCCTCGGAGCGGGCCTTCGCGAGATCGTAAACCAAATCCAGCGAACGGACGTTCTTCGCGAGGTCGCCCGTTTTGATCGCGTAAGTTTTCCCCGGCACCATCGGCGCAGGCAACTCAAGGTAGACCCAGTGCTCTTTGACGTGGTCGGGCTGCGTGTTGACCACGCGGTTGTTCGCCCAGCTGTCGCGGATGAAGGCGAACTCCACGCCCTTGCTCTTGCGTCCGACGGACAGCGGAAGCTGGCGGGTTTTGTAGGCGGGATCATCGGCGCTCTCGATGCGGTAGCTCGCCGGCTGCGCCGCCGCCGTGACATCGAGCGGATCTGTGAAGACCTTGTCCTCCGACATGGACTGCCCCTTTTGATGATACTGCACCCGCCCGTCCTTGAAATGCAGCAGGACGATGCGATCCGTCAGCGGCTGCACGGACAACAGCTCCGACGCACGAAGCGCAGGGACGGCAGTGGCCATCAATACCAAACCAAGGGGTAGAAACTTCATGGGGAAATCCTGTCGGTTAGCGGAAAACGATGTCGTGCGCGTGGCGCGTGACGAGGTCGAGCTGGTCGGCGTTGGTCACGCGGCGGCCGCCGAGTTCGAAGTCCTCGATCAGCACGCCGGTCACCGGATGGTCTGCATCGTAGCCGGCGATCACGCTCAACGTGTAGCCCACGTTGGGCGGAATCTGCACCGCGCGGATGTTGCGGAGGGTGAGATTGCGAACGCGGCCGCGCTCGGCGTCACGGTTCCAGCGCGACCAGAGAATGCGGATGTCCACGAGCTTGTCGTAGTGGTGCTCAACGCGGATGTTTTCCCACGTGATATTCTCTATGACGGCACGGTCGCCGGTGTGGATGCCGAACACGGATCCGAAGTTGTGCACGGCGAGCACGTCTATGTCCGAAAACCGGACGTCACGAATAAGGTCGGTGCAGGTCTCGTAGCCTATCTCCATGGCGGAACCGCCGTGGATGTTGTAAAATGCGCAGCCCGAGACAACCACGTCGGAGACCTCGCCGTTCCAGCGCTCGTGGTTCTGACCCGGGTTGTCATCCAGCGCCTTGATCGCGATGTTGTCGTCGCCGTTGTGCAACATGCAGCCGGTCACGCGCACACGGCGCGAACCCACGATGTCGATGCCGTCGGAGCTCACCGTATCCGCGATCTGGCGGACTCCGCGCACCTCCATGTCGGACGAGCCGCCGAACACGACCATCCAGCTGCTCGGACTCAGCATGAGGATGTTCTCCACGCGGCAGCGTTCGCAGCAGTCGAACACGATCGCCTTGCGGCGACGTTCGCCGCGATCCGTCCAATAGGCACCATCGAGAACGCCGTAGCCACCGATCACGACGTCGGAAGCGTTCTCGATGCGGATGTTGCCACGCACGACCGCACCGGCGTCGATCCAGCAGACTTCTCCGGATTTGAGCGTCAGCACGCCGACGTCATGCACTTGTCCGCCCGCGAACCGTTTCACGTGCGGTCCCTCCGGAGCCGGTGCCGCGGGCGGCAGCGCATAAAGATAAAGCAGCGGCAGCCCCGCGATTTCGATCTGCAGATATTGCGGGCCGTTCACCGTGAAGCTCAGCATATTTCCCTCGGACTTCGTCTCGATACCAAGTCTCAGCGGACGGATGAGCACCTTCCCTGCAGGCGCAGGCAACGTGATCTCGATCCGCACGGGTCCGGCCGCGCACTCGAAGGACGCATGGTCGGCGGCGGTGTGATTCAGGACGTCCAACGATACACCGTTGGCCGTAACTTTAAATTGATCGGAACGCGCAAGCGTCGCCGGATAACGATGGGGTATCAGGGTCATACAGGTTGAAGAATCGGACTGGTTGCGGACTTGACGGTAAACACGAGCGACTCGCCCGCGGGCACGGACAGCGGGTCCGTGAATGTGGCGACCAGAAAATCGTCGGCATAAGCAAGCGCAGGCGAAGCGGCGGAGACGGCCAGCGTCCACGGCTGGAAGGTCTCGGTCTTGATGCGCAGCTCGCGCAGGCGCAGATGGCCGGAGATCACGCGCACAGTCATGCCCTCGGCATCTTTTTCAAAACGTCCGTAACCGTCCGCCGTCACGAAAAAGAGACGGCAGCCGCCGGTCTCGTCGCCGATCTTCGGGTCGAACGTCACCACGCCGTCCACCGAGCTGAAGCCCAGCGCGGCGTGAATGATGCCCCACGCGGACATCGGCCGGAAATAATGTCCGCCGAATTCCTGGTGATCCCAATAGATGCCCCAGCGGCGATACCGTTCATCCACGTTGCGGATAACCGCCAGGCCCTCCGAAACGAGCCCCTCGTAAATCAGCAGAGAGGCGAACGCCAGTTCCACGCCCGTCCAGCACGTGTTGGCCTGGTCGACCCAACAATCCGCATCCACGTCGTGAAGAAAAACATCCTGCGGCCACTGGCAGTTGCGCAGTCCTTGATCGTCGCGGTAGTTCATCCGCATGATCGAGCGCAGCGCGCTGTGCACGCGGTCCGGCTTCAGGAAAGGCGCGAGGTTGAGCAGCCGCATCGCCCACTGTCCGATGATCTGGTCGCTCAGGCAGCCTTCGTCGACGTCGGCGCCCTTCGCATACAGACGGTAATAGGAACCGTTCCAGACTTTCGCCTCCAGCGAGGCTGTTCCGCGCTCGAGAACATCACGATAACGCGCCACGGCCTCGCGATCACCGAGCTGGCCACCCACCTTGACGGCTGTCGCATACGCGGCGAGCCACTGGGTCGCCACATAGGGCGCGACGCCGTGCATGGGGAAATTGTCGTAGGAGCACATGATGCCCTCCATGTCGGGCAACCCGTCGCCGTCGTGGTCGCGCTCGCGCAGACCGTATTCCAGCGCGCGCTTCACCGAGGGCCAGACCTCGATGAGAAAGTCCCGGTCGCCCTGCCACAGTCCCGCGCGCAGCGCCATGACCGCGTATTGCGCGGGCATGTCGAGGCGCTTGCTGGTCGCCTCGCGCGGGTCCTTGTCGCGGTAGTTGAAACCGATCGAGTGCAGCACCGAGCCGTTCTCGTTTTGAAAGCGCAGATGCGAACGGATGAACGCTTTTTCCAACTCAGGGAAAAGAGCCGCCGTCGAGATGCCGCCATACATCGCCACGTCCATCGTGGACAGACCGGCGAAGGCCTTCGTCGGGCTCAGCCCTTCCATGATTCCGAAATTTCCATCCTTCGTGAACCAACTGCTGGTGCGGAAGGTGTTCAGATTGGAGTTCACCTGGTCGACCACGTAGCCAGGCAGCGAGGAGTCGAAATAGGCGTCGTGAAACTTCCGCGTTTCATCGCGCAGACGTCCGATGTGTTTGACCGCATAGGCGGCCACCTCGGAAGACGAATGGAACTGGTTGCTGTAGTAGTGGCCTTCGTTGTGCGCTTCGTTCACGCGGCCGGAGATCTGGCCGCCCTCGCTCGCCTCCAGGTAACCCGCGGGACCGAAGCGCGTTTCGCCGGGCTTGCGGCAGATACGGTTCGGAAAATCCCACGTCGCCACAAACGTATGCTCGAACGTGTCGCCCGCTTTTTCCAAGCGCACGGTGCGGCCGATGGTCGAGAAACACTTGTGCTTCGCCCACACGCCGCCCGTGGCCGGATCGGGTGCGTTGCGTGCCTGCGTGTCATCCAGATCCGGCAGCTCGGTCTCGCGCACCAATCGCTCGTAATACGGATGCGGATGCCCCCAGCCGCAGGAATAACGCGAGTCCGCGCTCAACGACGCGATGCCCATGCTGCCGAAGGACTCGCGCTTCACGTCCATCCCCGTGCAGGACATTTCAAACGCGCGAAACCCTTCGCCCTCGACAATACGGTTGGCCCACGCCTTCGACTGCACGTCGTAGCCCGACCAGTTCCTCATCGAGGCCAGCAGCGAAACATCGACCGGCTTGCCCGATTTTGATCGCAGCGAAAAATCAAAGAACGCCGCGGGCAGCGCGGAGTCCTTCGCGTTGCGAGGAATGAACGGCGACCACGCCTTCAGCACGACCTCCACCGGCAGATCGCGCTCGGCGTAGGTGAGCGTCGCAAACGGAAACGACGCCGAGAAAACGATCCGGTCCACGCCGCCCAGCCACGGGAAAATATACTGGAACTCATGGCCTTCCAACCCGGCCGCCCCGTGGCTCTCCTCGATTTGCAGCAGGCAGATGCGGGGATCGCAGCCCTCGACCTGGTAGCGCACCAGAAAGAACAAAACGGACTGCGGCAGCTCATGAAACGCGGTCCCGAGCGCCACCGGGCGGTTGTTGAAAATGCTCCAGTTGTAGAACTGCCCGTCCTGCCGCAGTTCAAACCAACCGCAGCCGAGCCCCCCCATTGCAATGCCGCTCCGGGGTTTCTGGTGACGCTCCATCGTGACCTGGTAAGCCATAAAGAAGCGGATTCATAAGCAATCGATCCGGCAGTGTATACATGGTCTCCACGCATATTGATGCGTGATGCACACCGGCGGATTGACAATCGCGGGGCGACGTCCCGCATATCGGGGCGTGCCTACCCCTGCATCGCACTCTTCGCGGCCCGTGACGACCCGCGACGTCGCCGAGAAAGCCGGCGTCGCCCAGTCCACCGTCTCGCGCGCACTGAGCAACAATCCCCAGGTCTCCGAGACGGAACGCAAGCGCATCACCGCCATCGCCCAAAAGCTCGGCTACCGCCCCAATCCCTTCGTCTCCGCCTTCACCGCCCAGGTGCGCGGCTACCGGCGCTCGCCGCAAGGCGCGACCATCGCGTTCCTCGACTGCACCCCCGCGAAGCAGAGAAACTTCACCCGCGAATATCGCGAAGGCGCCGCCAAGCGCGCCAAATCCCTCGGCTACAAGGACGAGGTCCTGCGGCTCAGCGACCTCAACGGTTCCGTCGAACGCCTGAACAACATCCTCCACGCGCGCGGCATCTCCAGTCTCCTCGTGCTGCCCGTGCCCGACCGCTGCGACTTGAGCGCCGTGCGTTGGGACAACCTCGTCTGCGCCACGATTGACTACACCCTTCGCAAACCCGACATGCACCGGGCCTCGCCGGATTATTTCAACGCCATGCAGCTAACCCTGCAAAAGCTCGAGGAGATGGGCCGCAAACGCATCGTGTTTTGCGCCCGCAAGGAGGACGTCATCGATATCGCTCCTCCCTGGCTCGGTGCCTACAGTTGCTGGCAGCGCCTGAAGAAGCAGGCTGAGCGCATGGACTCCTACATCAGCCCGAGTTGGGACAAGGCCCACTTTCAGCAATGGCTGAAACGGACGAAGCCCGATGCCCTCGTCACCAACAGCGCCCACTTTTTCGAGTGGGCGGAGGAAGCCGGCTTCAGACCGCCAACCGTGGCCTTTTCGGCACTATCCTCCTACAAAGGAAGACCGGACATCGCTTACATCGACCAGAATCCGGAGCAGGTCGGCGCCGCCGCGATCGACCTCATCATCGGCCAGATTCATCGCAACGAACGCGGCCTCCCCGCCCTGCCCAAGCGCGTGCTCGTCGCCAGTTCGTGGGTCGCCCCCTCGGCATAACGGCTGCGGTCGCTCCTTCATTTCAGCGAAGTTCATCCGGATCTCGCACCGGAACCGTTGTTTTTTTCAGCCCGAACATAGCAATCGCCCGCGCTCAACGTTCACCAAAATACATTCGTTTCAACAATCACCCGTCTTTTTTCGACGCGGCCGAAAACGTATTTACACAGGGGAAAGCGCCTCCTTCCTCCGACGGGCCGGAAAGGCCGCCGCTCCAAACCCCATAGCAATCTCCCGCGTTCACCACCCCAATATCTGCTTGTCCGCCATCGACGTGTCTGGACATCACGCCCACTTCACGCTCGTTTAGTGAGCACCCTGCTTCCTCCCCTCCGTAGTCGCTTTCCACTACGGCCTACTCCTTTCCCACCATGTCCGATTCCACCTTAGAACCCATCCCCGAGTCCCCCGTCGGCCCCGAACAGATCGAATATTGCCGCCAGGTTTACGCCGCCATCCAAGGCGAACTGTCCAAGGTCATCGTCGGCCAGCAGCAGGTCGTCGAGGAGATCCTCATCGCCATCTTCACCCGTTCGCACGCGCTGCTCGTCGGCGTGCCCGGCCTCGCGAAGACCCTCCTCATCTCCACCCTCGCCGACACGTTGCAGATGTCCTTCAAGCGCGTGCAGTTCACGCCCGACCTGATGCCGTCCGATATCACCGGCACCGAGGTCATCTACACCGACCCGCTCACCCAGGAGCGCTCCTTCAAGTTCATCAACGGCCCCCTCTTCGCCAACATCGTCCTCGCCGACGAAATCAACCGCACGCCTCCGAAAACGCAGGCCGCCCTCCTCGAGGCCATGCAGGAGCGCCGCGTCACCGTCGGTGGCAAGACCCACAAGCTCCCCGCCCCGTTCTTCGTGCTCGCGACGCAAAATCCGCTCGAGCAGGAAGGCACCTATCCCCTTCCCGAGGCGCAGCTCGACAGATTTATGTTCCTCATCCGCGTCGGCTATCCGTCCGACGAGGAAGAGCTCGAGATCATGAAGCGCGCCTCCGCCAAGGGTGAACAGCCGCAGGTCGTGATCGACGCCGAGCAGGTCATGGCTCTCCAGGAAATCGTGAAGTCGATGCCCGTCGCCGACCACGTCTACCACTACGCCAAGGCCCTCGTCCGCGCCACGCGCACCGGCGAGCCCGACGCCCTTGAGCCCGCGAAAAAGTGGCTCAGCGTCGGCGCCGGTCCCCGCGCCAGCCTCTCGATCATCACCGCCGCCAAGGCCCATGCCGTCATCCACGGCCAGAACCATGTCGGCTGCGAAAACATCGCCGCGGTCGCCCACGCCATCCTCCGCCATCGCATCGCGGTCAACTTCACCGCGCAGAGCGAAGGCGTCACCACCGACGCCGTCATCACCGAGCTCCTCCAGCTCATCCCCGCCAACCAGCCCCTGGCCTGAGTCCGTCCTCCGGTTTTTCGGTCTTCCGGATTTCCGTCCTAAGCCATGGCCGCCACCCATACCCTCCTCGATCCCGACACGCTGTCGCGCGCCGAGCCGCTCGGCTTGTTCGCGCGCCGCGTGGTCGAGGGCTACCGCGTCGGCGAACACCGCTCGCCGTTCAACGGCTTCGCCATCGAGTTCTCCCAGCACCGCGAATATTCCCCGGGCGACGACCCGCGCCACCTCGACTGGAAGATCCTCGGCCGCTCCGACAAGTATTACATCAAGCAATACGAGCAGGACACCAACTTCGTCGCCCACCTCCTCCTGGACGGGAGCGCCTCGATGTCCTTCGGCTCCGGCACGGTATCAAAGATCCAATACGCCCGCGGCCTCGTCGCCTGCCTCGGCTTTCTGATCCTCCAGCAACGCGACGCCGTCACCGCCACGATCTTCGACGACCGTCCGCGCGAAACCTTCCAGCGCACCGACAGCCTCGGCAAGGTTCACCAGCTCTGCACGCAGCTCACCAACTTCACTCCCGGCCGACCGGGTAATCTCCGCGCCTGTCTGCAGGACTACGCCGCCCGCCTGTCTGCCCGCGGCATCGTCGTCGTCATCAGCGATCTGCTCGATGATCCCGCCGATCTTCTCCAGGCCCTGCGCCGCCTCAGTCTCACCCGCAGCGAAGTGATCGTGTTCCAGGTCCTCGACCACGAAGAGATCACTTTCCCGCTCGAAGGTAATATCCGCTTCATCGGCCTCGAGGACGATTCCCGCCTCCAGACCAACCCCGCCGACCTCCGCAAGAGCTACCTCGCCGCCTTCAACGAGCACCAGCACGCCGTCCGCCGCGCCTGCGAACAATGCGGAGTCCATTACACCCTGTGCGATACCAGCCGCCCGCTCGCCGAGGCGCTGACCGGCTACCTCGCGTTCCGCGCCAAGGCCGGCTGAACCCTCCGATCGCGCGATGCAATTCCTAGCCCCCGCCGCCCTCGCCGGACTCGCCGCACTTTCGTTGCCGGTGATCATCCATCTGCTCAACAAGCTCCGCATCCGCGAAGTGCGCTGGGCCGCGATGCGTTTTCTCCAGACCGCCGCCCAGAAAAACCAGCGCCGCGTCAAGATGCAGGACCTCCTCCTGCTCATCCTGCGCTGTCTCGTGCTCGCGCTGGTCGTCTTCGCCTTCGCCCGCCCCACCTTCGAGAAGATCGAGAAATCCACCCTCGTCGCCGGCGACCCGCTCACCGTCATGGTGCTCCTCGACCAGTCCGCCAGCATGGGTGCGAACGACGGCGTCGAGGCGCGTTTCACCGCCGCCCGTGATTCCGCGCTCAAGTTCCTCGAAGAACTCCCTTCCGGTTCCGCCGCCGGCCTGCTGCTCGTCAACGACACCTACTCCAGCCCCGTCGCCCGTCCGTCCCGCGACCTCTCGCTTGTCCGCCGCAGCGTCGAGTTGGCCAAGCTCACTGACCGCGGCACCGATTTCCAACCCGCCGTCCGCGCCGCCGTCGAGGTGCTCCGCAATCTCCCCGGCCGCCGCGAGGTCCACCTCTTCACCGACAACCAGCTCTCCGGCTGGAACGCCCTCGAGGCGGTCCGTGAGTTCCTGAAAACCGCGCCCGACATCAAGGTCATCATCGCCACGCCGGGTGCCGCCAGCACCGCAGCCGTCGACCCCTCCGGTAATCTCGCGATCACCCATCTCAAGCTCGACACCGCGATTCCCGTCGCCGGCCAGCCCATCCGCGTCCTCGCCGAGATCACCAACACCGGCGACACCCCCGCCAACGGCGTGCGTCTTACCCTCGCGCTCAACGACGACGCCCCGTCCGCCGACGCCGTCATCACCAACCTCGCCCCCGGCGGCACGCGCTACATTCCGCTCCTCGTTCGTCTGCCCGGCACCGGCTTCCATACGCTCACCGCCGCGCTCCCGCCCGACCGCCTCGCCTTCGACAACCGACGCACGCTCGCCCTCGAGGTCGCCCCCGCCAGCGATGTCCTCGTCGTCGAGTCGCGCCGCGGACCCGCCCTGTGGCAGGGCAGCGGACACTTCCTCGCCACCGCCCTCGCGCCCGTCGACGAAGAGGCCGCCTCGCGCCACTACCTCCACGTCACCCGCGCCACCGCTGCCGACCTCGATCCGTCCAAACTTTCCGGATACGCCGTCATCTTTCTCGCCGGCGCCGACGCCCTGCCGCTTCCCGTCGTTTCCGCACTCGCCGATTTCGTCAAAGCCGGCGGCGGTCTCGTCGTCATGCCCGGCGACCCCACGCCCGCCGACCTCTTCCTCGACGCGCCCTGGCCCGACCTGCTCCCCGCGCTCATCAACGCCCCGCTCGAACCCGCCCGCGGCAACGTGCAGGACGGTCCGTTCAACCATCCGTTGCTTTCCCTCTGGAATGACGCCGCCGCCGGCAACCTGAACGCCCTTCGTTTCAACCGCGTCTTCGCCCTCGATCCGCTGAAACTCCCCGAGGTCTCCGTCGCGCTCCGTCTCGCCGACAATTCTCCGGTCATCGTCGAACGCACCGTCGGCAAGGGTCGCGTCGTGCTCTTCGCCGCCCCTCCGATTCCTTCGTGGACCAATCTCCCGCTGCACCCCGCCTTCGTGCCGCTTGTCCACCGTCTCTACGCCGGCACCGCGCGCGCCTCCACCCTCAAGCTCAACCTCGCTCCCGGCGACGCATTCCAGGCCCCCGTGCCCATCGACCAGCTCAACCGCGACGTCTATGTGCGCGCCCCCGGCGAAGACTCCAAACCCGTAGCCATCGGCCGCACCGAACTCGTCGGCACCCAGGCCGTGCTCCGCGTCCGCAACACCTCCGCCGCCGGACGCTACACGGTTTACGTCGGACAAACCGAGCGCCCCGACTTCGTTTTCGCCGTGCAATCCCCCGCCGCCGAATCCGAGCTCAAATCCGCCCCCGCCGACATCCTCACGACCACGGTCGCTCCGGCCACCGGTGCTCCCGTCGCCTCCACGCCGCCGGCCGCCGCCCCGGCAAAACCGCTGCTCACGGCGCAACAGCTCTGGCTGATCGCCCTCATCGCCGCCGGCTTCCTCTCTCTCACCGAGCTCATGCTCGCGCTGCGTTCCAGCCGCTCACGTTAACCCATGGACTGGCTTCGCACTCTTCTCTATCCCGGCTCCGCCAGCACTGGCGGCGGCACGTCCACACTCACCTTCGAAGGTCTCGATCCCGGCTGGGCCCTCATCTCGTGGGTCGTCCTCGCCCTCGTTCTCTGGTGGTTGCACGCGCGCCTGATCCCGACCACGTCGCGCGGCAAACGCACGACGATCATCATCCTGCGCCTGCTTTTCGCCGCCGCGTTGCTCTTCGTCGCGACGCGCCCCGTGCTCATCACCACACTCGTCGAGAAAGTCCGCCAAAAACTCATCGTCCTCGTCGACGCCTCCGCGAGCATGGACCTCGCCGACCTGCGCTCCTCGCCCGACGACCGCGCCCGCGCCCTCATCGCCAACGGCAAGCTCTCGCCCGACGGTGGACTCTCCCAGCCTCTCCCCGCCGACGCCGTTGCCCGCCTCACCCGTCGCGACGTTCTCAAAGCCCTCGCCGCCAACTCCAAGCTCGCCCTCTGGTCCAAGCTCAACGAACGCGCCGAACTCTCCTTCTACACCTTCGGCCACGACGCCACCGAGAATCCCCCGCCCGCCGCCACCGCCGACGGTGTCGCCGTGGCCCGCGCCTTCTTCGACGGACTTCCCGCCAACGACCAGACCACCGCCCTCGGCGAAAGTCTCCGCCAGGTCCTCGACCGCCACCGCGGCGAACCGCTCGCCGGCGTCTTCGTCCTGACCGACGGCGCCTCCAACCGCGGACTCGCCCCCGCCGAGGCCGCCGCTTCCGCCCGCTCCGAGGGCGTGCCGGTCTTTTTCTACGGCGTCGGCGTCACCGAACCCAAGGACGTCGCCCTCGCCTCCGCCGACGCCCCGCGTCTCGCCTTCCTCAAAGAGCGCGTGAACATCCGCGTCCGCCTCGTCTCCAGCGGTTTCGACGGCCAGCCCGTCGTCGTCACCCTCCGCGATCCGTCCGCCAAAAACCCGGCCGCGCTGCTCGCCGAGACAACCGCCACACTTCCGCCGCGCGGCTCCATCGAAACCGAGCTCTCCTTCATCCCCGACAAGGCCGGCGAGTTCTCCTTCGAGGTCGCTTCCCGCCCGCTGGAAGGCGAGGCCAGCACCGACAACAACGTATCCAACGTCCGCATACGCGTGATCGACAACCGCGTCCGCGTTTTCATGATCGAACAGGAACCCCGCTGGGACTGGCGCTACCTCCTCGATTTCCTGCAGGACGACCGCCGCCTCACCCTCAAGTGTGTGCTCCTCGACGGCGACCCCAGCCTCCTGAAGCTTCCCAACACTCCCTTCATCGCCGAGCTGCCGAAGGACCGGTCCGCCCTTTACGACAGCGACATCATCCTCCTGGGCGACGTCGATCCGGCCCGTCTCGGCCAGGAGCGCATGCAGCTCATCCGCGAATGGGTCGACCAGGCCGGCGGCGGTCTCGTCTTCCTCGCCGGTCCCAACCACAACCCGCGCTCCTACCTCGGCACTCCCCTTGAGCCGTTGCTTCCCGTCGTGCCGCTGTCCGGTCCCGCCGAACAATTCACCGCGCGCCACCCCGAGCCCGCCAAGCTCGCGCTCACCGCCGCCGGCGCGCGTTCCCCGCTCCTGAAGCTCTCCGAGAAACCCGCCGAAAACGCCGCCCTGTGGCGCGGCTTCGACGGCGTGCGTTGGACCGCCAAGGTCGCCCGCGCTCGTCCCGGCGCCGAGGTGCTGCTCGTCGATCCGACCGCCTCGCGCAACACACCCACCGGCCCGGGCCCCGTGCTCGCCCGCCAGCGTTTCGGCCGCGGAGAGGTCATGTATTTCGGCTTCAACGAAACCTACCGCTGGCGCACCGGCGTCGGCGGCAAATTCTACGCGCAGATCTGGAGTCAGATTTTCCAGGCACTCTCGCTCGAACGTCTCTCCGGCGCCTCCAAGCAGGTCCAGCTGCGCGTCGACCGTCCCGAATATCAGCTTGGCGAACGCGTCGTCGTCTCCGGCCGTCTCTACCAGCCCGACTTCAAGCCGCTCGTAGCCGACGTAGTCCCCGCGCGCGTCGCGTTCACCACCGCCTCTTCCACGACGCCGGTCCAGCAGGAGGTCATGCTCCGCCCCGTGCCCGAGGAAGCCGGCGGTTACCGCGCCGAGTTCACACCGTCCGTCCCCGGACGCTACGCCTTCTCCACGCTCCTCGATCCGACCGCCGTCGTTGAATTCGACGTCGTCGAACCGCGCCTCGAACAATCCGACGCTGCTATGAACCTCGCGTTGCTCGAAGCCTCCGCCTCGGCCGCCGGCACCCCGCTCCTCCGCGAGGAAGATCTCCATAAATTCCCGAAGCTCCTTGAGGAAAAGGGCGGCAACGTCACCTCGCTCAAGCGCCTCGAACTCGCCTACTCGCCCGTTCTCCTCGCCCTGATCCTGCTCCTCGCCAGCGCCGAGTGGCTCGTGCGCCGCCTCAACCGCCTGAAGTAACATGAGCGCGCCCGTCCCCACTCTCCCCGCCCCTCTCCGTCACGCCCTCACCCGCGTCGCCGGCAAACACCTGTGCGTGCGGCTGCTCAGCGGCCTCGCCTGGCTCGCCATCGCCGCGGTCCTCCTCGTCTCCGCGCAAAACCTCTTCGACCGCATCATGGACTTCCCCCGCGCCGTTCGCGCGGCGTTCCTCGTCCTCGATGCAGGCGTCCTCGGCACGATTGCCTGGCGCAAGATCATCGGCCCCATCCGCCGCCGCTGGCATGCCCCCGACGCCGCCTTCGCCATCCAGCGCACGTGGCCCGAGCTCGGCAGTCGCGTCATCTCGGCCGTGCAACTCTCGCACACGTCCTCCGGTTCGCCGTTGCTGGTCGAGGCGCTGGTCGCCGAGGTCGCGCAACAAATCCCCGCGCTTCCCTTGGGTCGCGTCGTCCCGGCCAAACCCGCCGCCCGCCGCATCCTCATTGCCATCGCCCTCTGCGCCGTCGCGTCCGGCCTCGCCTTCTGGCAATGGCCGCTCGCCTCCGTTCTCCTCCGTCGCGCCGCGCTCGCCGACATCCCGCTTCCGACCAACACCATCGTCGTCGCCGAAACTCGCGATCTCCGCTCATCCGTCGGCGCCAATGTCACGCTCGCCGCGCTCGCCCAGGGCGTCCTGCCTCCGCAAGGCCGTCTCGAACTCTCCCTCGCCGGCGGGGAACACCGCACGATCCTCATCCGCCCCGACGCTGAAAACCCCGCGCGCTTCGCCTTCTCCTTCGACAATCTCCGCCAGTCCTTCACCTACCGTTTCTATCTGGGTGACGGACGCGGCCCGTCTTTCTCCGTGACCGCGCTGCCGTCTCCGCTGCTTGAGTCAGTCGAGTTCATCCAGGAATTCCCCGCCTACACCGGACGCGCCCCGCTCCGCCAGCCCGCCGGTCCTCTCAGCTTGTTCCCCGGTTCCAAGGTCCGCGTCGTCGCGTTCGCCAACCAGCCGGTCTCCAAAGCCAACCTGAGCTTCGCCGGCGAAAACCCTCCCTCCCCCGTGCCGCTCACGGTCGACACCTCCGCCACCCGCGTTTCGCGCGGCGAGTTCACCGTCCCCGCCGACGGCCTCTCCGGACTCAGCATCCCGCTGGTCAGCACCGAGGGCATCCCCGCGGCCGACACCACGACCTACCCGGTCAGCATCGAGACCGACAAGCCGCCGACCGTGCGCATCGAGGAACCGGTTACCAACGCCGATACCATCGTCCCCACCGCGCGCCTGAGCCTCCGAGCCCGCGTGCGCGACGACTTCGCCCTCGCCCGCGTCGAGCTCGTCACCGAGATCGCCGGCGAACAGCGCCGCCGCACCCTCTCCATCGGAGACAACGGGGTCGTCACCCACGAATTCATCCCCATCTCCGAAAATCCGCCTCTCGCCGAAGGCACCCAGCTCACCTGGTGGATCGAGGCGACCGACAACAACACCGTCACCGGCCCCGGCGTCGGTGCCAGCGACCACCGCCAGCTCACCATCGTCAGCTTCGCCCAAAAGCAGCAGGAAGTCCTCAAACGACTTGAGGAAACCTCCCGCCGCATGGAAGATGTGGCCCGCCGCCAAAGCGAGGTCCGCGACTCCCTCGGCCAAGCCCTCCGCCCCGACACCACCCCTGCGCCATGAAAACCACCCGCGTCCTTCTCAGCTCCCTGGTCCTCTCATCCGCCGCAGTCGCCGCCACCGACGATGCCCTCCGTCCCATCGCCTTCCAGAACGGCGTCAACCAACAGGCCCTCGGCGCCGAAACCGCCGCCCTCGCCCGTGAGATCACCACGCTGATCGAGGAGCTTCAGCGCAACGGATTCCCCCTCCAAAGCCTCAACGCCCTCACCGAACTCGCCGCGCAACTCCAGGCCCTCGGCGGCACCGAGATGTCCGGCATCGCCTCCCGCCTCCGCAAACTTGGCGAAAACGCCCAAGCCGATCCCCGCGCCACCGCCACCGAGGCCTACGTCGCCCAACAGGCCATCGAGACGCGCCTCAAAACCCTAGCCCGCCAGATCTCCATCCAGCAGCTCCGCGAAGAAACCGCCCGGCGCCTCGAAGCCCTTATCACCCGACAGCTTGACATCCAGCGCGAGACCAAGGCCATCGCCACCGCCAAACCCGACGCCGAGCGCCAGCGCATCCTCGAAAGCGACCAGTCCGGCATCGGCGAAGACCTGGCCTCTTTTTTCCAAACCGGCGAAAACCTCCTCGCCCGCCTCCGCGAAGCCAACACGGCCGCCCCCGCACAGACCTTCACCGAACGCATCAACGGCACCCTGCTCACCACTCTGTCCACCGAGGCCGTTGCCGAACTGAAGGGTAAACGCTACCCCACCGCCTACGGACGCCAGGAGTCACTCGTCGCCGAGCTCCGCAAAATTCTCCAAGGCATCCTCTCCAGCCTCCCGAAGGAGCAACGCCTCGCCAATGCCCTCCAGCAGGTCTCCGCCCTTCTCCAGCAACAGCAGGCCGCCGAGCAATCCCAAACCCCGCCCTCGCCCGCATCCAACCAGCAGGCCGCCGCTCAGGCGCAAAATCTCGCCAATCAGGTCGCCCCGCTCAGTCCCCAGGCCGCCTCCGCCCTTCAACAAGCACAACAGGCCCTTCAAAACCCGCAGGCCGGTCAGTCTCAGCAAAATCAATCGCAAAACCAGCAGACTGCGGCCCAGCAACAGTCCCGGCCCAATCAACAAAACCAACAAGCCGGTAATCAGCAGCCCAACACGCAGAATCAGGCGGCCCAAAACCAAGCCAACGCCCAGCAAACCGCGAATCAACAAAACCAACCCCAGTCCGGGCAATCCCAGCAGCAGCAACAACAACAGGCCCAAAACCAGTCCGGACAACAGACCGCCTCCCAGCAGCAAAATCAGGCAAACCAGCAGGGACAACAGCAGCAGGCCAACGCCCAGCAACAGCCCCAGCAGGGTCAACAGCAGGGCCAGCAGCAAGGACAGCAACAAGCGAATACCCAACAACAGACCGGTCAACCGCAGCCCGGTCAGCAGCAGGGGCAGCAACAAAACCAGCAGGGCCAGCAAAACCAATCCGCCGCCACCGCCGCGCTCGCCGCCGCCCAGGCCGCCCTGCAAACCGCGCTTGCCCAGGCCCAGCAACAAAATGGCCAGGGGCAGCAGCAGAACGGCCAGCAAGCCGGCAATCAACAGCAGCAGGGTCAAGGCCAGCAACAGGGACAGCAACCCGGCCAACAGCAGGCCGGCAATCAACAATCCGGACAGCAGCAAAACGGACAACAACAAGGCCAGCAGCAGGGTCAACAGACCGCCCAAGGTCAGCAGCAAGGACAGCAAAACGGCCAGGGGCAGCAGCAACAACAGCAAGGACAGGGACAGCAAACCGCCCAGAGCGGCCAGAACCAGCAGGGCACCCGCAACGGACAGCTCCAAGCAGACGGCCAGTCTCCCGGTGAAAACCACCAAAGCGGCAACGGCGACGCCCAGAACCAGATCGCCGGCCACGGCCCCGATGCCAAAGGCCCCGCCGAAACCGTCGGCGCCCTCCGCCGCGAAGAACGCGAAGCCTTCACCGCCCTCCAGGGCGAACGCTACCCCGCCGAATATTCCGCCTGGGTGCAGCAATACTGGCGCAACCTCGCCCGCGATCAATGACCATGCAGCACGTATCCACTTGCTGGATATCCGGACTCCTCGCGCTTTCCGCATTGGGCTTCTCCGCCTCCCCCGCGGCCGCCCAGGACGACAGCGTCTTCGGCCGCACCGAACGCAAGGGCGCCACGCTGATCGGCATCTTCTACGACCTCAAGCAGACCCAGCGCCGCGAACCCATTCCCGACTTCGCCAAGAGCTACACCGTCTCGCTCGACGAGTTCCTCGTCTCCGGTTTTGACGAGGCGCTTCTCAACCGCTTTTTCCGCGCGGCCACTCCTCTCTACACAACCCAGCTCGCCATCCCGATGATGAGCGCCGCCGGCGCCCCCAAGGCCTTCGGCGTCGAGGGCGTGGTCAAGCCCAGCTATTGGGTCGTGCACTACAAAGGCCAGATCGCCCCGCCCTCCGACGGCTCCTACCGTTTCGTCGGCAACTTCGACGACCTCCTCGTCGTCGCCATCAACCGCAAGGTCGTCCTCGACGGCAGCCGCCCCGATACCCGCTTTCCGCGCCTCAACTGGAAGGAATCCGCCGACAAAGGCCCCCGCGTCGCCGCCAACGAACTCTCCAAATACGGCGACTGGGTTGAACTGAAAGCCGGCAAACCGGTCGACATCGACATCCTCATCGGAGAACGCCCGGGCGGCCAGTTCCACGGCGTCGTCCTCTACGAAAAACGCGGCGAAACCTACCCGCGCACCGCCAACGGCCAGGCCATCCTCCCGCTTTTCCAGACCGCCGAGAACACCAAGCCCGACCACCGCTACCTGACGGACCGCCCGGTCTGGAAGTGCTTCGAGTAGTCGGCGGCAACCTTCACTCGGTGTGCGGGTCTCCTTTGCGTCCACCATGAAACCCGTGCGCCTCCTCTGCTGTCTGCTGGGCCTGCTCACCGTCGCCCGCGCCGCCGATACCGTCGTTCTCCTGCACGGGCTCGGCCGCAGTCCGCTCGCCATGGCCCGCGTCGCGCACGACTTGCGCGACGCCGGTTACGAGGTCCGCAATCTTCCCTACCCGTCGCAACGCGCCGATATCCGCACGCTCGCCGACGCCACGCTCGGCCCCGTGTTCACCGGCGCCCCCGCCGGCGCGCGCATCCATGTCGTCACCCACTCGATGGGCGGCATCCTCGTGCGCCAATACCTCCACGATCACGGCATGCCCGCCTCCCTCGGCCGCGTCGTCATGCTCGCTCCGCCCAACTCCGGCAGCGCCCTCGTCGACCGCCTGCAAACCTGGCCGCTCTACCGCTGGATCAACGGTCCCGCCGGCCTCCAACTCGGCACCGCTTCCGACTCCGTGCCCAACACGCTCGGACCGCTCCCGCCCGGCGTCGAACTTGGCGTCATCGCCGGCAACCGTTCCCTCAACCCGCTGTTCTCCTCGTGGCTCTCCGGCCCCGGCGACGGCAAGGTCACCGTCGCCTCCACCCACCTCGCCAACGAAAGCGCCCACCTCACCGTCCCACACTCGCACACATGGCTCATGTGGCGCACGCCCGTCCTCGCCGAAGTCCGTGCATTCCTCCGCACCGGTTGTTTCTCCTCCAACCGCGGCTGACCCCGCAAAAGGTTTGCCGCTCCTCCCTTCGTGCGTGCACCGTGTAACATCCCATGAAAGCGCTTCCCCTGCTGCTTGCCGCTTCGCTTATCGCCAACGCCGCATTCGTCACCGTGATCGCGCGCCGCTCATCCTTCGCCCATTCGTCGTCCGTCTCTTCCGTAACCCCCTCGTCCCGTCCGACCGCCGGTGCCGCGTCCGCCTCCGCATCCGGCCTCCCTTCCGCCGAAACGCTGGCCAAACTCGATGGCACGGATCTTCCCGCCTACATCATCGCACTTCGCGCCACCGGTCTTCCGCCCCACCTCGTCCGCGCCCTCGTCAATGCCGAGCTCAACGAGCGCTTCAAAGCCCGTGAAGAAGCCCTCAAGCCCAAACGCAAAACCGCCAGCTACTGGGAATCTGAGGACTACTACGAAAACAACCAGGACACCCTCGAGAACCGTCTGGCCCGCCTCGACCTCCGTCGCGAAAAAGACGACCTTCGCCGCCAGCTCCTCGGCGAAGACCCTCCCCGCGCCGACGACACCAATCCCATTCCTCCGGCCAAACGCGAATCCGTCCGCCGCATCAGCGAGGACTACGACGCCATGATCCAGCAGATCAACATCGAGTCCCGCGACAACCCGCTGGCCTCCGACCGCGAAAAACTCGCCTTCCTTCGAGCCGAAAAAGAAAAGGAAATCCGCACTCTCCTCACTCCCGAGGAATATGCCGCCCATGAGCTTCGCACTTCCGAAACTTCCCGCCAGCTCCGCTGGCAGCTCGGCGCCTTCAAGCCCAGCGAAGAGGAGTTCCTTCGCATCCACGCCCTCATGCGCGCCGACCCCGAACTCGCCCGCAACCCCGACAACTCCTACGGCGAGGAAGACTGGCAGCGCCGCCGCGCCGCCGAGAAAAAACTCCGCGAGAGCCTCCGCGTCGAACTCGGCCCCGAACGCTTCAAGGATTACGAACGCGCCAAGGACTATAGCTATCAGCAGCTCACCCAGCTCAACCGGCGCCTCAATCTCCCCGCCGCCGTCCTCAACGAAATCTACGACCAGAAGACCACGGTCCCGCAAGCAGCCATCGCCATCGCGAAAGATCCATCCCTCGACCTCGCCGCCAAACGCGCCGCCATCACCAAGCTCGTCGCCGACACCCGTCGCAAGGTCACCGACAGCCTCGGCGCCGAGGCCGGCGAAGCCTACCTCAAACGAGGAAACGTTCACTGGCTCACCAACCTCGAAAAAGACCACATCTCCGTCCAAATCGACGAAAACTCCTGGACCAGCCACAGCATCGAGCAACTCGCCGCCGAGTCCCAGATCACCAAAAAATAAACCGCCCCGCTTCTGTTCCCATGAAAGCCCTGCCGCTGATTCTCGTCGTGTCTCTCGTCGCCAACGCCGCCTTCGTCACCGTGACGCTGCGCCGCACGGACTCCTCCGCCGACTCCACGCCCTCCTCGCAATCGTCGTCCTCCGCGACGAAGACCACCGCTTCGACCAAGTCCAGAGCCGACGCCCCCGCCGACATCGTCTCCGCCCTCAAGGCCAACGATCCCGAGGCCCTCCGCGATCTGCTCCGCGCCGCCGGTGTTCCCGATGAAACCATTCGCAACCTCGTCGGCACCGCCATCTGGAGTCGCTACCGCGACCGCATGAAAACCCTCCAACCCAAGCCCGACCCCAACAAGCCCTGGTGGAAAAACGACCAGAACAACAACTGGTTCGGCGGCATGAACCGCGAACAACGCGCCGAGATGCGCCGCCTGCAA
>DATHXF010000149.1:0-15440 GCA_035459785.1 Rariglobus sp.
CACGAAGACGAGCACGGCGGAGAACTTCATGCGCTCGGCGATCGCGCCGACGATCAGGGCGGGCGTGATGATCGCGAAGGAGAGCTGGAACATCGCCCACATCGCGTCGCTGATCCAGTAGTAGCCGGCACCGGTGTTGCCCGGCTCCACGCCATTGAGGAGCGCGTAGGTCGCGTCACCGATGAACGCATTGCCGCCACCGAAGGCCAGGCTGTAACCGATGGCCCACCACAGGAGGGTGACCAGACCGGCGATACCCATGCACTGAGCGAGCACGGAGAGGACGTTCTTTTTACGGACAAGGCCGCCGTAGAACAGCGCCAGACCGGGCAGTGTCATGAAAATAACCAGCGCGGTGCTGACCATCTGCCAGGCGTTGTGGCCCGGACCGGGTCCAGGAATCTTCGAGGCCACGTTCGGCGTGCGGGCGGTGTTGTTCATGTAGGCCTCGAGATCGGCGAGGCGCTGTTCAACCGTCGGCTCCGCCGGAGCGGCCGGTGCCGCTGCCGCGGCTTCCTGGGCATGGCCTGCGGCAATGGCGCAGACGAGTAATACGGAACAAAAAAGAGTGCGCGCTAGGCGCGAAAAAAGGTGTTTCATTAAGCGAAAGGTTAAAGTGGTTCAAAGACTGCGGACTGGAAAAACAAGAAACTGCCGGCGTCAGGCGACGGGCGGATCCTTGTTTTTCATCCGGCAGCCAAGAACACTTTGCTCTTTCGCGACCGACTCCGTCACACGTCCCGTTATCAGCAAGACAGGGCGGGCGGTGGTGAATGATTCACTCAGGCCAAAGACAAAAGGAACGGCGTCCCCCTGCCCCGTTTGCGCCTGGCAATCGACGTTGTTTTCGTGATTAACCGCGAATACCCCGGTGCCTTCACAGGCGAACTCTTGGATCGCCTGCCGCTCACTGCGAGTTTGCTGGGGGGCCTCACTCAGTTGCACCCAACTCAGTCCGCAAAAACCGACGCACACCAATGTGGCCAGCGTCAGACGGAGAATGGAATAGGCGCGCACCATGGGAAATAGAAACCGCAATCAGCAGGTCCCATTCCACCCTCGCGCCGAATAAAACAGCCCGGCCGGTTTAGTGCGCGTCGGTATCTCCGTCGGGCTTTGATCCGGAGTGGCGGGTGAGCCGGTCTATCCATGCAAGCACCAGCGCGGACAGCACAAAGGTGATGTGAATCAATACCTGCCAAAGCATCGTTTTCTCCGTCATCTTGTCGGCGTTGATGAATGTTTTGAGCAAGTGGATCGACGAGATGCCGATCAATGCCATGGCGAGCTTCACCTTGAGCACCCCGGCATTCACATGGGAAAGCCACTCGGGCTGATCAGGATGCCCCTTCAGGTTAAGACGGGATACGAACGTCTCGTAGCCGCCCACGATCACCATGACGAGGAGATTGGCGATCATGACCACGTCGATCAACCCGAGCACGGTGAGCATGACGATGGTCTCGGTGTCGCTCACACCTGCCGGCACCGACGCCGGGGCGGCGTGGTCCAGCACGGCGAATCCAATGAGGTGCCACAGCTCCACCAGGAAGCGATAAACATAGACGATCTGAGCGATGATCAGGCCGACGTAGAGCGGAGCCTGCAGCCAGCGACTGAAGAAAATAAGATCGGCGAGCGGAGACGGACGGCGTGAACCTGATGAATTCATGGGACGGACTGGTGTTTCAGTTTTGGCGAAGGAACTGGGTGATGCGCGGGATCGCCTCAGTATTGGCATCGGCGAGCACGTAATGTCCGGCATCCTCCAGATAATAGGCCTTCGCTTCCGGCAGCCGTTTTTTCCACTCGTTGTAGAAATGGTCGTTAAAGCAGAAGTCGCGTCCGCCCCAGACGATCAGCGCCGGGTTCTGCCTGAAGTGCTTCAGGCCGGCGGCCGTATCGGTGAGTGTGCGCCATGTCGGATGCGACGGAACCATTGGAATGTCCTTCACGAACGCGTCGACGGCGACGCGGTTCGCCCAAGAGTCATACGGCAGCAGAAAACCGCGCTTCTCATCCTTCGTGAGGCGACGGCGGTGCATCGACATCCACACGGCGGGGCCGGCGAAACCGTTGAGTCCGCGCACGAGCGGGGTGCCGGGGAATTTCGTTTTGCACAGCCCGATGCGACGCGGGATGTGCGGTGAAGGAAACGCGCCGGTGTTGAGCACGACTAGTTTTCCGATGCGCTGTGGATAACGCGCCGCGTAGCCGAAGCCGATCGCCCCACCCCAGTCGTGCACGACGAGATGGACGCGTTTCACGCCGAGATGCGTGATGAGAGCGTCCACGTCGCTGATGCGCGTCTCCAGCGTGTAGGGGTAATTTTCCGGCTTCTCAGAAAGACCCATGCCAATGTGATCAGGCACAATGCAACGCATCGCGGGGGCGACCGCCTGCACAAGCTCGCGGTAATAAAACGACCACGTCGGGTTTCCGTGAAGCATGAGCACGGCTTCGTCGGCTTCGGGCGAACCGCCTTCGTCGAGGTAGCTCATGCGCGCGCCGCGCGGCGTCGCGAAGGACTTCGGAGTGAAAGGATAGAGCGGCTTGAGCCAGTCAGGAATCGTTACCATTCGAGTGCGAGCATCAGACAGTTGAGTCCGCTGCCGATGCCGAGCAGCGCGACCTTGGTCCCCTCGCCCACCGCGCCGGCTTCGACGGCCTTGGCGAGTGTAGCGGGCAGCGCCACCGAACCGGTGTTGCCGAGGGTTTCAAACGTGGAAAAATCCTTGGCGAGATCGAGGCCGAGCGCCTCGTAAAGTTTGCGGCGGTGCGTGCTGCCGACTTGGTGGCAGATAAAACGATTCGCGGTCGTCGCGTTGTAGCCGGTCTCGACAGTGAACGCGTCCCACGTCTCGCGAGCGAGTGCGAGGCCTGCGGTGAGAAGCGCTTCGCTGTCGGTCTGCATCGCGAGTGCTTCGGCTCCGTGGCTGTCGCCTTGGCAAAGCTCGCTGTGCACCGTCGCCGCGCGGGCGATACCGCCGAGCAGACGGTGCGGACGCGCGCCTTTCGGCAGCGCCGATTCGTGACACACCACCGCGCCGACAGCCCCTGATCCGATGGTGAGATTGGCAAAAAACGGTTTGATTCCGTTGCGATCGAGCGGTGCTTCAAGAAGCGTCTTGAGCGTCTGTTGCACGAGCGGCCCGCCATTCTCGCCGGAGACGACGAGGGCGCATTTGATTTGTCCGCTCTCGATCAGGCCGGCGGCGACGGTCAGTGCGTTGAGAAAACCGAGGCAGGCATTGGAGACGTCAAAAATCTGCGCGCTCGCGGGCAGGCCGATCTTGCGATGGGCGAATGACGCGGTGGCCGGCTCCATCATGTCGCGGCACACCGCGCTGTGGATGAAAAGCTCGACCTGTTCAGCGCGCAGGCCGGACTTGGCGAGCGCGGCTTTGCCGGCGGCGGCGCTGGCATCGGACGGACGCGTGCCCTGCGGCCACACGCGACGTTCGCGGATGCCGGTCATGAGCTCGAGACGGCCGAAGGGGAGCTTAAGGCGCTCGTAGAGCGGGCGCAGGCGTTCCTCGATTTCCGTCGTGGTGAGAATGTCGTCGGGCAGCGCGACGGCGAGCGACTCGATGCAGGTGTGGGCGAAGCGCATCAGGCCTTGTTTTCCATGCGCATGGAGAGACGCACGATTTCCTTGTCGAAGAAGTTGCTGCCGAGGCCGGCGTCCACGACGAGCGTGGCGGCGTTGATGCCGCTACTGCGTTCGCTGAGAAGAAACACCGCGGTGTTGGCAACTTCCTGGGTGGCGAGATTGCGCTTACGGAAGGTGAGTTTTTCCGCGTAAAGGTAGCTTTCGAGATAACCGGGGATGCCGGCCGAGGCGCTCGTTTTAAGGGGGCCGGCACCGACGACATTGAAGCGCACTTCACTGTGGTCGCTGAAAGATTTGGCAAGGAAACGGGAAGCTGAATCGAGCGCGGCCTTGATCGGTCCCATGTAACCGTAGTTGTCGGGGGTAACCTGAAGTGACGAAATACCGATGGTCACGACGGAGGCGTTCTTTGCGAGGAGCGCCTTGAAGGCATTGGCGACCTCGACGAGCGAGAATGCCGAGATGGCGGTCGCCTGCAGGAAGTCTTTGCGCTTGGTCTCGTGGAAGGCTTTGAAGCCTTCGCTGTAGTTGGCGAACGCGATCGAGTGAACGATGCCGTGGATCGTCCCGTGACCGGCCGCGCGGATCTCGGCGGCGAGCAACTCGGCGGATCCCTCCACTTCGACGTCGCAGACGAAGACCGGTTTACCGGCGAGCGTGGCCTCAAGAGACGCTTTGCGGGCGGGTGAACGCACGCTGTAGAGAACGGTCGCGCCCTGCTCTTCCAGCGTTTTGGCGGTGAACCACGCGACGCTTTTTTTGTTGGCGACGCCGAGCACGACGAACGTCTTGCCGGTGAGATTGAGGAAGTCGCTCATTGCTGCGCCTGCTGCTGCTGGCCCTCGGGCGTTTTCCAAGCGACGGCGAAATCAACCGTGAGCACACGGGTGCCGTCGGCTTTTTTAATCGAACCGTTCATCATGGTGAAACCGCCCATGACTTCCTTCTTTTTGACTTCGATGAGAATGGTGTCGCCGGGATAGATCGGGTTGCGGAAACGCACGTCGGCGATCTTGGCCAGGAGCGGCACGCCTTCACCGGGCTTGGCACCGGCGGCGAGCGCCTGTTTGGCCATGTAGAGAGCACCGGTCTGGAACACAGCCTCGCACAGCAGCACGCCCGGAGTGATCGGGGCATTGGGATAGTGGCCCTTGTAGAAATCCTCCTCGGCGCGCCAGGTGCGCTTTGCAGTAAGACTGTCGGCGGTCTCGGCGACCACTTCATCGACAAAGAGGAAGGGCGGACGATGGGGAATGAGATCGGTGACGGCGTTGGACATGCGAAAGTAAAACAGACCGTTCCCTCTCCCGCGCTGCAAGGTTGGAAATGACCGCCTTTATTCCCGGCTGCCGCGACTTAGGCCGGGGACTCCATCAACTGCTCGATCGCGACCTTGATATCCTCGTAGAGGAACGGTTTGGCCAAAATGCGTTTGGCGCCGACTTGGCGTGCGATCTGAAGATAATCCACGGATGTCACGCGCCCTCCGCCCGACATCGCGATGATTTTCACCGCAGGGTTCAATTTGCGCAAATCCATGATCGTCTCGATGCCTTCCTTGTCCGGCATGATCAGGTCGGTGACCACGATATCGAAGCCGCCCCCCGTGTAGAGAGCCACGCCCTCGCATCCATCCCGGGCGTCGATGACGTCGTGGCCCATCTGCTGCAGCGATACTTTAAGGACGCTGCGGAACGGCTCGTCGTCATCGATCAACAAAATGCGTGCCATGGAATGGTGTTAATGCGGTTTTTACGGGGTATTGACGATGGGTTTATCTAAACTACGTCGGAGTGCCACTCCTAATGAGTGCATCGACAGTGGTTTGAGCAACATTTCCTGAATGCCGAGCTCCTTGATCCGGGCATCCGTGAGGGTCGCGTTATAACCCGTGGTCAGAATAATCGGCATGTCCGGCCTGATCTCAAGGAGGCGGCGTGCAAATTCCAGTCCGGTCATCTCGGGCATGGTGAGATCGGTCACCACAAGGTCATACCCCCCGGGATTGGCGCGCACGCGTTCAAGCGCGCTGGGCGCATCCATATCCCCCTCCACCTTGTAGCCGATTTCTTCCAACATGAGCCGGCCGACCAGCATGATCGGGGCT
Organism: Rariglobus sp.; assembly: GCA_035459785.1. GTDB lineage: Bacteria > Verrucomicrobiota > Verrucomicrobiia > Opitutales > Opitutaceae > Rariglobus. Next base: position 5,721 of record DATHXF010000149.1, read on the forward strand.
TCGTCGTCCACAAAGAGGATGCGTTCGCCCCGTCCGCGGGGAACTTCGGTTTCATCCACAGTCGCCGGTGCATCCAGGGGCATGGAGTGGGCCGGGAAATACAGTTCAAACGTCGTGCCTTTGCCCGGCGTGCTCTTGACCATGACCTCGCCTTCGTGGGTTTGCATGACGCCATGCACCACCGCGAGGCCAAGTCCCGTGCCTTCGCCCGGAGCCTTGGTCGTGAAAAACGGCTCGAACATGCGCTCCATGACTTCGGCCGACATGCCGCATCCCGTATCGCTCACGCTCAGCACCACATGGGGCCCCGGACGCAGCCGCGAGGTGCTTCGTGCAAACTCGTCGCCCACTTCGCGCAGCTCAATGTTCACTCCGAGTTTTCCCGGACCCTCCGACATCGCGTGGGCCGCATTGGTGCCTAGGTTCATCAGGACTTGATGGACCTGCGTCGCGTCCGCGAGCACGCACGGGACCTCCTCATCCAGACGCGTGTCGAATGCCACGGTCACCGGTATGGTCGCGCGCAACAACCGGAGGGATTCCTCGACCACGAGCCGGAGTTGGATGGGACGTCGTTCGTGGTTCGCCTGGCGGCTGAAGGCCAGAATCTGCCGCACCAGGGAGGTCGCCCGCGAACTCGCCTGCAGGAGCGCCTTCAAATACGCCTCCACCTGCGGATCGTTCGTGATCTGCATCTTGATCAATTCGGTGTAGCCGGTGATCGCTGCAAGGATGTTGTTGAAGTCATGCGCAATGCCGCCGGCCAGCGTGCCGATGGCCTCCATCTTCTGCGCCTGCAGGAACTGCTCCTCCAGCTTCCGGTTCTCCGTGATGTCCTCGGCGGTTCCGACGATGCGATACACCTTGCCCGAGTGATCGCGGATCGGAAAGGCCTTGTCGCGCACCCAGCGGATCGAGCCGTCGGGCCGCACCACGCGATAGACTTCGTTGTAGGTGCCCAGCAGCTGCCGTTTCGATGCGGCCGACACACGCGCGCGATCGTCAGCGTGGATGGCCTTGAGCCAGTCGGAGGGATTCTTGAGAATATCCGCGCACCGCCGGCCCCAGATCGTTTCGTAGGCCGGACTGATGTAGAGCATGCTGTGATTTTCCGGGTCGGTCATCCAGAAGACCTCCTGGATGTTCTCGGCGATCTGCCTGAAGCGCTCTTCACTGGCCCGCAGGTCCTCGGCGATGCGCCGCCTCGCGGTCACATCCTGGAGAATGCCGATGAAATTCACCACGTTGCCGGCCTCATCTAGCACCGGAGTGATTGAAAGATGATTCCAAAACGGCGTGCCGTCCTTGCGATAATTGAGCAGCTCGCCTTCAAACGACCGGCGTGCACCGAGCGCGTCGCGTATCTGCCGGATCGTTTCCGGGTTGGTTCCTTTCCCCTGCAAAAACGCGCAGTTGTGCCCCACGGCCGCGAAAGCGGGAAATCCGGTGAGTAAAGTGAACGCCGGATTGGCGTAGATGATCCGGCGCTCCTCGTCGCTGAGCAGCACGCCGAGCGGCATCGCTTCCAACGCCTCTTCACGCAGGCGCTGCGAGGCCTCGCTTGCGCGCAACGCCGCCTGCTCCCGGGCCAGCAACGCGCGGTGAAACGCGTTTTCCAGCGTGGAAGGCAGCTCGTGCAGATATCCCGGGCGCTTGACGACGTAATCCGCGGCACCGAGGCGCAGCGCCTCGACCGCCACGGCTTCGTCGCCCTGCCCCGTCACCAACACCACCGGCTGGCGCAAGGAGCCGTCCTGCTTTATGTCCCGGAGGAGTTCCAGTGCGTTCATCCCGATGAGCCGGTAGTCGAGCAGAACGACATCATAGTTGGCCGGCGCAGCCTTCAGCCGCCGCAACGCCTCGGCCGCCGAGGTTACCGCTTCCAGCCTCATATGCGCCGCATGGCGCTCCATGTGTCGCCGCGTCAGTTCGATGTCCAGCGAGTGATGCTCGGCATAAAGCACGCGCAACGGATGATTGAGCCGGGCCATGCCCTTGCTGAACGATGCGATCGCCGACTCCAGAACCTGCGGCAGTTGCTGGAGGTAATCGCCGCGCTTCACGAGATAGTCGTCCACACCGGCCTTGAGCGCGGCGACCGCGCTGCGTTCGTCGCCGGATCCCGTGAGCATGACGGTCGCCATCGGGACGCCTCTCTCCCGCATGCCCACCACGAGATCGATGCCCGAGCCATCCGGCAGATTGAGGTCGATCACGATCGCATCGTAGCGCGACGGATCGGTCAGTTTGGTCCAGGCCTGCGCGATGCTGTTGACCACCGTAAGCTCGGCCTGCGGGTATACACGCCCCAGCTCGATCCGGGCGAGGTCCGCGTCCAGCCGGTTGTCTTCGACGTAGAGAATGCGCATGGAAATGGGGTGTTAGACTGCCGGACGCGAGTTGATGACGGTCCAGTAGATTTCGATCTGCGAGGCGACCTCCACAAACTTGTCGAAATCCACCGGTTTTACGATGTAGGAATTTGCACCGAGTTCATAGGCGCGCGCCACGTCATGGCTCTCGCCCGAGGTGGTCAGCACGACCACGGGCACACTGCGGAACTGCGGGTGCTCTTTCAACTGGCGCAAGACCTCCAGTCCGTCGACTCGGGGCAGTTTCAAATCGAGCAAAATGACCGCGGGAAGCGGCGCGCCCGTCTCCCACCGGGGGATCCACGCCAGCGCCTCCTCCCCGTCGCGGGCGATCTCGACGGGGTTGGTGAGCCTTCGCTTCTTGAATGCACGCAGCGCCAGATCGACGTCCATGGGATTGTCTTCAACGAGCAGGATGGAGGGCTGTGTGTTCATGCGGTGTGAATGGGGATTTCCAGGAAAAACGTGGCGCCCTGGCCGGGAATGCTCTCGGCCCATACGCGGCCGCCCATGCGCTCCATTGCCTTCCGGACGATGGCCAGTCCGATCCCCGTGCCGGGGTAGTCTTCGGCGCGATGCAGCCGTTGAAAAATATCAAAAATGCGGTCGGTGAATTTCATGTCGAACCCGATGCCGTTGTCCTTCACCCATAGAATATATTTCCGCCCTTCGACGCGACCGGAGATTTCAATGGTGGGCGACGGGGTGGTTTTCGTGAACTTGAGAGCGTTGTCCAGCAGGTTGCGCAACACCTGGGCCAGGCCGCTGGGGTCCGCGCGCACCGCGATATCTGGCAGCGAGACCGTGTAGGCGATGTTCCGATTCTGGATGTCGTCGGTATAGCTGAGAGGCATCGCGTCCAGCACCGCCTGCGGCTTGATCGTGCTGATGGTGATCGCCCGGCGCTCCAGTTGGGAATAAGTCAGCAGATCGTCGATCAACTGCCCCATCTGCAGACTCGCCTGCCGCACGGAATTCAAAAATTTACGGCCTTCGTCATCCAGCCGGTCGTGGTAGTCTTCGAGCAAGAGGCGGCTGTAGCCGTCGATTCCGCGCAACGGGGCCTTCAAGTCGTGGGAAACTGAATACGTGAATGTCTCCAGCTCCCGGTTCTTGGCCTGCAGTTCCCGTGTGCGCTGCGCGACCCGCTGCTCAAGCGTTTCGTTGAGCGCCCTCACCGCCTGCTCCGCTTTGACGCGCTCCGTGATGTCGATGCCCACGCCCACCAGGCAATCCTCGCCGCCAACCTTCACGGTCACGCCCGTGAAGAAATACGGCGTCACCTCGCCCGCCTTCGACAGGAATCCCGCTTCCATCTGCGAACTGCCGGTTTGAAAAACATCCCCGATCCTTGCCGCGAGCGCTTCGTGGTCCGCGGGCGCGATGAACTCGGCGGGCCTCATCTGCGCGATCTCCGCACCGCTGTATCCGCTCATCCTCTCGAAGTTTTTGTTCCAGCGCAGGAACTTCCCCTCGCGATTGTAGAGATAAAGCACGCCCGGGAGACTGTCGATGACCGCCGCGGAAAAGTCCTTCTCGACGCGCACTGTGCGTTCCGCCTCCCGCCTCTTGCCGTCCTGAAAATGCAGCCGGCTCGCCGTGTGCCACACCAGCACCGCGAAGATCAGCACGTTAGACATGGCGAAAATCGCCAGCCCGGTCTCAAAGCCATACCACCCCGCCCGCTCACCCTGAAGACGCAGCCATCCGACCGCCACCGGCACGATCAACGCCGTCGGGAAAAGCCGGCGCACGAGAACGCCGCCCGCGGTGTCGCTGTTCCAAATCACCATGAATCCGCCGTCCGGCCGGGCGTAAAAAATTCCGAAGCCCAGCACCGCAAACATCAGCGCCGTGGGCATCGCCATGCGGAAAAAGACACCGCTGGTTTCGCCCCCATACAGGTATCGGGCGATTCCGATCCATCCGATGAACAGCACCGCCGCCGCCATCCATTGGGCAATCGGATAAAACCGCTTCTTCGCCGTCAGTGCCAGCGCGCTCCCTGACAGGAGAAATCCCACCGTCGTCAACGGCGCCATTTGTCCGGGAGTCCCCTGCGGATCAATCCCCAGCATGTCCAGCGTCGTGGGCCAGCCGGCCAGATAATAAATCAACCGGCGCGCCGCCACGAGTGCCACGACCACGCCCATCCCTGTCGCGATTTGTTTCCAGCACTCGGGCCTGCCCCGCTGCGTCGCCATCATTCCTGTGATCGCCAGCAACGCCGCTCCGGACAGACAGAATGCCGAGGCGGTCATCGGCACCATCGGAGTCCACTCCTGACTGACTCGAGTAAGCACCGTCGCATCCGTCAGCCACCCGACCCACACCAGCACGCCTATCGCAATCACCACCGCACCCGCCAATCCGGCGATAAACAAGGAGCGGAAGTAACGGTTTTGCACGGCAGTTCAGGGGGTTACGAACGACGATGTTTTAAGCGGTAAAACTTAACCCAACGCCACGGATGCTGTTCTTTTGCATTTCACATAAGTCCCATGCACGCAAGCCCTGCGACCATCCTAAAATCACATCTTGCTAAGCATCTCGGCGGCCTCTGTTCTCAGCGATTTACGCCCATACCATGACCAGCGCGCAAATCCGCCAGTCCTTCCTCGATTTCTTCCATCAGCAGGCCCACACGATCGTTCCATCGTCGTCCCTGCTCCCGGATTCTCCCGGACTGCTTTTCACCAACGCCGGCATGAACCAGTTCGTGCCCATTTTCCTCGGTGACAAAGCCGCCGACGTCTCCAAATGGGCCGGCGTCCGCCCAGCCAAGGACACCCGCGCCGCCGACACCCAGAAGTGCATCCGCGCCGGCGGCAAACACAACGACCTCGAGGACGTCGGCTACGACACCTACCACCACACGCTCTTCGAGATGCTCGGCAACTGGTCCTTCGGCGACTACTTCAAAAAAGAGTCGCTCACCTGGGGCTGGCACCTGCTGACGAAGGTTTGGGGTATTCCCGCCAAGCGTCTCTTCGCCACCGTTTACGCGCCCAAGCCCGGCGATCCCTCCGAATTCGACCACGAGGCCGCCGCCATCTGGACCGAGCTCTTCAAAGCCGAAGGCCTCGACCCCGCCCTCCACATTGTCCACGGCAATCGCAAGGACAACTTCTGGCAGATGGGCGACACCGGCCCCTGCGGTCCCTGCTCCGAGATCCACTTCAACCTGCTCCCCGACGACAACGAGTCCGAAGGACGCAAGGGAGTGAACAGTTCTTCGCCGCGCTGCATCGAAATCTGGAACCACGTCTTCATTCAGTTCAACGCCAACGCCGACGGCACCTTCTCCCCGCTCGCCGCCAAGCATGTCGATACCGGCATGGGCTTCGAACGCGTCGCCGGCATTTACGCCAACACCAAGGGTTTTACCGACTTCACCCCCGAGCCCTCCAACTACGCCGCCGACGTCTTCGCGCCGCTCTTCGCGAAGATCACCGCGCTCTCCGGCAAGACCTACCTCGGCACCGTCCCGACCAAACGCGAAGGACTCACCGAGCAGGAAAACACCGACGTCGCCTTCCGCGTCCTCGCCGACCACGCCCGCACGATCAGCTGCTCCATCGCCGACGGTATCATGCCCGGCAACGAAGGCCGTAACTACGTCATCCGTCGCATCCTCCGCCGCGGCATTCTCTACGGCACCAAGCTCGGCCTCAAAACCGGCTTCTTCGAACAACTCGTCACGCCCGTCGTCGAGTCCCTCGGACAGGTCTTCCCGGAACTCGTCGAACGCCAGGACATCATCCGCCGCGTCATCAAGAGCGAGGAAGAGTCCTTCGGCCGCACGCTCGATCGCGGTCTCGCCATCTTCAACAAAGCCGCCGTCGGCGCGTCCGTGATCTCGGGTGCCCTCGCCTTCGAACTCTACGACACCTACGGCTTCCCTCTCGACATGACCCAGCTGCTCGCCACCGAGCGTGGACTCACCGTCGACACCGCCGAGTTCGAAACGCTCATGGAGCAGCAGCGCGAACGCGGCCGCGCCTCCACCAAGAAGGAAATCGTCGTCGCCGCCACCGAGGGTGCCGACACCACCGAGATCAAGCCCACGCAATTCACCGGCTACACCTCGCTCACTGTTGAGACCACGCTCATCGACATCGTCAAAACCGAGAAGGACACCTACCTCGTTTTCGAAGCCTCCCCTTTCTACGCCGAAATGGGCGGTCAGCTCGGCGACACCGGTGACGCGCTCATCAACGGTCAGCTCGTTCACATCACCGATACGATCAAAGACAAGTCCGGCCGCCACCTCCACAAGATCGAAGGTGGGGGCGAGCTTGCTCGTGATTCTCGCGCCACGCTCTCAGTCAGCGCCACCCGCCGCCGCGCCATCAACCGCCATCACACCGCCACGCACCTCCTCCACTGGGCGCTGCGCAAGGTGATCGGCACCCACGTCCGCCAGGCTGGCTCGCTCAACTCGCCCGACCGCCTCCGCTTCGACTTCGCGCACTTCGAAGCCGTCACGTCCGCTCAGCTCCGTGAAATCGAAAGTCTCGTCAACGAGCGCATCCTCGAAAACGCCACGGTCACGTCCTACGAAACCGAGTTCGACAAAAAGCCCGAGGGCACCCTCGCCTTCTTCGGCGAGAAATACGGTAAAACCGTCCGCGTCGTGGACGCCGGCGGCTACTCCCGCGAACTCTGCGGCGGCACCCACGTCACGACCACCGGCGAAATCGGTCTCGTGAAAATCGTCTCCGAAAGCGCCGTCGCCGCCGGCACCCGCCGTCTCGAAGCCGTCGCCGGACAAGCCGCCTACGACCACGTCGCCTCCGTCGAAGCCCAACTCGCCGCCACCGCCGCCAAGATCGGCGTGCCGCTCTCGCAGCTCGACCAAAAGCTCGACTCGCTCCTCGCCCAAAAAGTCGAGACCGACAAAAAGCTCAAAGCCTTCGAACAACGCGCCGCCGCAGCCCTCGCCACCGAGCTCGCCGTGAAAGCCACGACCAAGGACGGCCTGCCCTACGTCTCCGCCGTCGTCACCGTCGAGGCCCCCGAGTCCCTCCGCGAAATCGGCTCCCAAGTCCTCGCCAAGCTCGGCGAAGGCGTGGTCGTCCTCGGCGCCGCCTTCGGACCCGAGAAGGTTTCGCTGGTCGCCTTCGCGTCCCCTGCCGCGATCAAAGCCGGACACCAAGCCGGCAAGATCATCAGCGCCCTCACCGCCCAGCTCGGCGGCAAAGGCGGCGGCAAACCCGACTTCGCAATGGGCGGCGGAAAAGACGCCGCCAAACTCGCCGAAGTCCTCGGTTAACCCCGAACCGGGTTAACCACTAATAAACACTAATTATCACTAATTCCAAACCTCCGAAATTAGTGCCGATTAGTGAAAATTAGTGGTTAGAAAATTCCGTCTCCGAAAATGTCCTCCCAACTCAAGGACATGTTCAACGTCGCGCGCTACCGGTCTATCGCCGCCGAACTCTCCGCGCTCTCGCCCGCCTTCAACGCGCCCGCCTTCCTCGACCACACGCTCACCGGTCTGTCCTCGCGCGAGCTCATGGACCGCATGCGCCGCACCTCCACCGGCGTCGCCGTCGCGCTCCCGCTACCCTACCGCGAACAACTCGCCGTCCTCCGCGCCCTCGCCCCTCGCATCGAGCGCGGTTTCATCGGGATCTTCCTCTCCGACTTCGTCGCCCAACACGGCCTCGACGACGTCCCCGTCTCGCTCGACGCGCTCCGTTTTTTCACCCGCTTCGGGTCCGCCGAATTCGCCATCCGTCCGTTCATTCTTCGCGACCAACCCGCCTCGCTCGACGTCCTCCTCAACTGGGCCGCTTCCGACGACGAACACGTCCGCCGTCTCGCCAGCGAAGGCTCCCGTCCGCGTCTGCCGTGGGGTGCCCGCCTCCAATCGCTCGTCGCCGATCCTTCGCCCGCGTTTCCCATTCTCAACGTCCTGCGCGCCGACCCTTCGCTCTACGTCCGCAAGTCCGTCGCGAACCACCTCAACGATATCTCCAAGGACCATCCCGACACCGCCCTCGATCTCGTCTCCACTTGGGACCGTAACCACCCGCACACTGCGTGGATCATCCGTCACGCCCTGCGCACGTTGATCAAACGCGGACACCCCCTCGCCCTCGCCCTCCTCGGCGCTGGCACCGCCCCGAAACTCGACACCACGTTTACCGTCTCGCCCAAACGCATCCGGCTCGGCGACTCCATCGCGCTCACCGCTACGCTCACATCCTCATCCCGCCGCGCCCAGTCGCTCCTGATCGATTACGTCGTCCACTACGCCAAAGCCTCGGGCAAAGCCTCTGAAAAAGTCTTCAAGTGGACCCATCTCGATCTCGGTCCCGGCCAATCCCTCATGCTCACCAAGCGCCAGACGATCCGCGATTTCAGCACCCGCCGCCATCACGCCGGCCGCCACCGCGTCGAACTCCAAATCAACGGACGCCGGCTTGCGGAAACCGCGTTCACGCTCTCAATCAGCTGAACCCTCCTGCTCCATGCCCATCAACCTCGCCGCTCCCGATCTCACCCAGCACCCGCCCCGCAGCGCCCGCGTTCGCCTCGGCGGTTACGCCATGCTACCGCGTTCCATCGACAAAGCCCGTGCCAAGTCCGCCGGTAAACTCGGCGAATACCTCTTCCCCAATCCGTTCGACAAATGGCTGCTCGAATTCGTCGGCATCGACGCCGACGCCTTTCAGTCCTTCGTTTCCCAAGCCAAGACCGACACCGAAATCCTCGCCTGGATAAACGACAACGCGAAGCCGCACCGCGCCGAGTGGGAGATCGTCGCCTGGACGTCCTGGCTCGAAAACCTCGCCCCCGGCAACGTCCGCCGTCACCGCATGTTCGCCGACCAACTCGCCGAACATGCCCCCGGCCGCGACGACATCCGCACGCTCATGGACCGTCTCGACTTCGACGACTATCTCACCTTTGGTGGGAAAGCCTAAAACCGCCATGAACCTCCGCCCCATCATCGACGAAATCGCCAGTCAGGCCGACGACTTCCTGGACGGAGTCACCAGCCGCCAGCAAGCCCGCGCCGGCATCGCCGAGCTCATCACCATGGACTACGCGGGGCTCTCCGCCGACGAGCGCAAGCTCGTGAGTGACCACGTCATGGCGGTTCTCGAGGACGAATCCTTTTTCAACGGCGGCTACGCCGGCTTTTCCTTCGACGACGAAAGCGAAGCGGGCGACACCGAGGACTGATCTTTGAGCGCCTCCCTCACCCTGGTATTCGACTCCAGCAACCGCCTCGCCGTCCAGTCAGGCGTCCACGGCCTTGCGGCAGCCCCCGCCGCCACCTTCGCGGAACTGACCAAACCCGCCGAGTTCTTCACCCTTGGTCACGACGGCC
>DATHXF010000150.1:0-6415 GCA_035459785.1 Rariglobus sp.
TTTTTGTTGCAAAAATGTCACGCGCGAGGGTTTCGGCTCGCGGGTGCACGCCGCTACGATTCCCCTTTAATCATTGTTTTGAATGAACATCGCGCTCGTCACCGAAACGTTTCCGCCCGAGGTCAACGGCGTCGCCATGACACTGAGTCGTCTGGTGGCCGGAATGCGCGCGCGCGGCCACACGGTCGAAGTGGTGCGTCCGCGACAGAAGGTGGAACTCGCCTCCGGTGTGACCGACGCGGGCGAACTCGACTACGTGGTGCCCGGCGTGCCGATTCCGTTTTACAGCGCGCTGCGTATGGGACTGCCGGTGACGGGGGCTTTGAAAAAACGCTGGCGCGAACGGCGTCCGGACGTGGTGCACGTCGCGACGGAAGGACCGCTGGGCTTGGCAGCGTTGCGCGCGGCGCATCTGTGCAAGCTGCCGGTGACGTCGAGTTTTCACACGAACTTCCACCAATACGGCGGACACTACGGACTCACGCTCGGGCGCGATCTGGCGCTGCGGTATCTGCGGTGGTTTCACAATCGCACGCGTTGCACGATGGTGCCGGCGTCGGACCTGAAGGCGCAGCTCGCATCGGACGGCTTTGAGCGGCTGGTGGTGCTGGCGCGCGGCGTGGACGCGAAGCTGTTTTCGCCTGCGAAGCGCAGCGAGGCGTTGCGTGCGGAGTGGGGCGCAGGATCGGACGATCCCGTGATGATCTACGTGGGCCGCATTGCGGCGGAGAAGAACCTCGCGCTGGCGGTGGATGCATTTCTGGAACTGCAGCGGGCGGTGCCGCGCGCGAAGTTTGTGCTGGTGGGCGACGGACCGGAGCGGGCGGCGTTGGAGAAGGTGCATCCGGATTTTCACTACGCGGGGATGAGGCGAGGCGAGGAACTGGCGGCGCACTACGCGTCGGCGGACGTTTTTGCGTTCGCAAGCGTGACGGAGACTTTTGGCAACGTGGTGACCGAGGCGCTGGCGAGCGGGCTGGTTGTATTGGCTTACGATTACGCGGCGACGCGCGAGCATGTGCGCGACGGCGTGAACGGATTTGCGGCGAAGTTTGGCGATCGCGAGGCGTTCCTGACGGGCGTGCGCACGCTGTTGGCGCGACGCGGAGATTGGCCGGGGATTCGCGAGGCGGCGCGGCAGACCGCCGAGGGGATTACGTGGGACGCAATCTTCGACGTGTTTGAGCGTGAGTTGACGAGTGCGGCGTCCGTGAAGTGAATCCGCTCAGACTTGCGTTGGGCGTTTGCGCTGGATCAGCAGGAGCACCAGGAAAACCACCGCCAGCGCGACCGGCAGCACGGCGACTTTTCCGAGGCTTTCGAGACCGGCCTGCGCTTGAATGTTCGCCCACTGGGCAGCGCGTTCGCTGCCGGCCGGAGCGGTGCTGAGATTGGTGGAGGTCATTCCTGCCGGGATTAGCGCGGTAATGCCTTCGTCGTAGAATTTACCAATCACCGGCAGGATGAAGCTCACGCTCAACATGCCCGCTCCACCCATGATCGCCAGTCCGAGCGCACCGGTGCGGGGGAAGCGTTCGTTCACATAACCCAGCATCGTCGGCCAGAAAAAGCATACGCCCATTGCGAAGATCGTCGCGGCGGCGAACAGCATTCCGCCCGATGCCAGGCTCATTGCGTAGAGTCCGGCCGCGCTGATCACCGCGCTCGTGAAAAGCATGCCCATCGGGGACAATCGGTGGACGAACGGGCCGGCAAACTGGCGGCCGATCGCCATCAATCCCGTAATCCATACGAGAACGAGAATGCCGTTCACGCCGGCTTGTGTCAGGATGCTGGGAATCCACTGGCCGGGTCCGAGTTCGGTGGCCGCCGTCAGGAGCATGCACGCCACCATGAGCAAAAAGAGCGGATGGAGACAGGAGGTGAACATCGATCCGGTGGACACGCCTTGCTCGACGCGCTCGGTGCGAGGAAAGCGCTGGCGCAGGAAGAGCCAGCCGTAAACCGCCAGAGGAATCAGCATGGTGCCAAACTGCATGCGCCAGCCAAGGCCGGCGCCGCCCAGGAAATATGCGAGCAGTCCGCCGATCACGATGCCGCCGGGAAACCATACATGGAAGTGATTCAGTTTAGTCGTCTTGTTGCCGGCGTAGAGCGTGGCGATGAGCGGATTGCAGGCCGCCTCGACCGAACCGTTGGCGAGTCCGAAGAGGAGCGTGCCCGCATACAGACTCGCGTAGTTCCAGGCGAAAATCGTGAGCAAAATGCCGGCGAAATGTCCGAAGAAGGCGAGGCCGACAATCCGTCCGAGACCGAGCGTGTCGCACAACGGACCGCCCAGCACCATGGCGAGTGTGAAGCCCCAGAAGGCCGTGCCGTTGATCCAGCCGACTTGCTCGTGGGTGAGGTTAAACTCAGTGGCCCAAGCTCCGGCGGCTCCACCGCGCAGGGCAAAACTCATGGCGGTGACGATGAGGGCCATACAACTGGCTGCGAACAAACGTGAAGGGTTCATGGGGTTGAGCGAGGTGGATGAATTGGGTGAATTTTTTGGCCATAATGCGACGCGGAGATTGTAATATATTACAAACGCGCCGCTGGCATTTTTAAGCGCGCAGTCATAGCTTCTGAACGTGGCCACGGGGTCACATGATAGCTGACAGGTTAGTTCGCTGACAGGCTAGTTCGAAAGGTCCGTGACAGAGCCAGTGAAAGGTCAGTCCGATAGCAGGTCAGATGTCAGGTTAGTGATAGGTTAGGTAGTAGTCCAAAAGCTAAAAACTCAGTAGACTCCGCCAAAACCATACGACGAAGATAAGCGCCATTGCCGCGCTAGCGGGCTCGACCCGCACAACGATGAGCCTCCCCGAGATTGTTCGAGGAGGCTCAACTGTTTTTGATGTGAAACGAAAGCGCTCCGCGCTTCCGCTACATCGGAGGAGACTTTTACCGCGACTGGGCCGGATAGCGGCGCAGGTCGAGCGTGTGGCGGCCTTCGGGCGGGAAATCGACTTTCGGGACGAGGCGCGGCTGGCCGATGGTGTGCGGCCAGGATTCCCAGCGTTCGCTGAAGCGGGTGATGGCGTCGGCGGGCTTGAGCGGGCGCGAGGTGTAGGGCGTGCCGGCCGGGTTCCACACGTGCCAGCGGGCGGCGGCGACCACGGAGAACGTGGATTTGTCGGCCCATTCGATGAGCAGCGGGGCGTGCACCGGGATGTGCGGGTGCAACGCGGGATTGAGGAAGAACGCGCGGTAGCGCACGCCGGCGGCGGCGGACGTCGAACCTTCGACCGGGCGGAATTCGCAGGGGAGTCCGTTGACGAGGAGGAAACCGGTTTCGAGGACGGCAGTGTCGCTCACACTGACTTCGATGCGGTCCATGCTGGCGTCCACGCAGCGCGAGGTGCCGCCGCCACCGTTGGGCTGTTCGCCGAGGAGCGGCCAGGCTTCGAGCGCCTGGCGGAAACTGATCGTGTGCGTGACGGGTTTCTTTTTGGATTTCGCGGGCGCGGGTTGTGGGAGGACGAATTCGCCGAGCTTGGGGAAACGGAATTCCCAGAGCGGGCGCAGCCACTCGGTTTCGAAGGGGATTCCGTGGGCGCGGAGGTCGGCGCAGATGACGGACAAGTCTTCCCAGACGAAGGCGGGTAGGAAAAATTTATCGTGGAGTTCGCCGGCCCAGCGGATGAACGGGGTTTTGTAGGGATCGGCGGCGAGGCGCGCGAAGATCGCTCGGATGAAGAGCGCGACGACCGACATGGCCGGGCGGTCGGGGTGCGTTTCGAAGGCGCGCAGCTCGACGAGGCCGGCGCGGCCGTTACCAGCGAAAGGATTCCAGAGTTTATCGACGCTGATCTCGGCGCGGTGGGTGTTGCCCGAGCGATCCATCAGGAGATCGCGGAAGAGCAGGTCGAAGAGCGCGAAGTTTTGCGGGGAGCCGAATTGCTCGGCACCGGCGCAGGCGATTTCGAGTTCGTAGAGGGCTTCGAAGGTGGATTCGTCGATGCGCGGGGCCTGCGAACTGGGGCCCATGTATTGGCCGGTGAAGGCGTAGCTGAGCGCGGGGTGATGTTGAAAATAACGGATCGCGGACGGCAGCAGCGCGGGGAAGGCGAAGAACGGCGAAGCGAAGCCGAGCGGTCCGCCGAAGACGAGGTGGGCGCCGCCACCGGTGCCGGTTTCGCGTCCGTTGAGCTGGAGCTTGCGAGCGGTCATGCCGACGGCGTCGGCGGCGGCGTAGATGGATTCGAGTTGGTGATCGTAGGCGGTCCAGTTTTCGCAGATGGCGAGGTTGATCTCGATGACGCCGGGGTCGGAGGCGAAGCCGATGGTGGGAAGGCGCGGATCGAGGGGCGGGGCGTAGCCGGCGAGGACGGCGTCTTTGAGTTTGAGGGAGGTGAAGACGCTTTCGATGGCCGCGATGAGTTCGAGGTAGGAATCGAGGAGCAGCGGCGGGATGAAGATGGTGACGGCGCCGGCTTTGACTTCGACGGTGAGGGCGCGGCGGAGGTTTTTGTCGGTCAGGCTGGCGAGCGGCAGGCGCAGGCCGATGAGGCTGTCTCCGGGGAAGAGGACGGCGGAGTCGGTCTTCAGGGCGGCGGTCCATTCGTCGCTGACCCAGGCGGAGCCGTTGTGGTCGAGCGGGAGCACGTAGCCGGCGACGGCGTCGGGCGTGGCGGCGTCGTGGGCGGGGAGCAGGCCGGCGGCGGGGACGGAGAGTTTTTTCGCGAGCGCGGTGATGACGGCGAGCGCGTGTTTGTTGGTGTGTTTGCCCTGCTCGGTGTCACCGCGGAGGCGGGTGATATCGTTCCAGAGGGGTTGTCCGTCGGCGCGCCATTGGACAAGGAGCGCCCAGCGGGGGAGGGGTTCGCCGGGGTAGTGTTTGCCGGAGGTTTCCAGAATGACGGCGCCCGGATAGGCGGTCTGGATGAGCTGGCGGGCGAAGCGGCGGGCGAAGCCGAGCTTGGTGGGGCCGAGCGCGGCGGTGTTCCATTCAGGGCCCTGCGGGTCGTGTGGGATGAAGGTGGGCTCGCCGCCCATGGTGAAGAGGACTCCGCTCTTGGCGAAGGAGGCTTCGACGGCGTCGCCGCAGGCGCGGACGGCGGACCAGGAGGAGGAGTTGTAGGGGGCGGAGGCGCTGCTCATGTGCTTTGCTCGACAAGGATGCTGTGTCCGAGTTTCGAGGGAATGGGATCGGGGGAGTAGTAGGAACCTTGGATGGGATTGACGCTTTCGGCGATGGCGGCGTGGGCGACCGGGATGAAGTGCTCATCGCAGAAGATGCCGTGGGTCGGGTCGAGCCCTTTCCAGCCGGCGCCGGGGAGATAAACCTCGGCCCAGGCGTGCATGGCGCCCTCGGCGGGGGCGTCGGGGGATGGATCGAACTGGTAGCCGCTCACGAAGCGCGCGGCGAGGCCGAGGGTGCGGCAGAGCTCGACGAACAGCACCGCGTAGTCGCGGCAGGAGCCGGTGCCGAGGCGGAGCGTGGTAGTGGAAGGCTGGATACCGCGCTCGTAGCGGCGCGTGTAGGAAAGGCTGTCGTGGACGAGAGAATTGAGGGCGACGAGGAACGGGACGGTTTCCTTGGGGCGGTCCACGAAGTGTTCGTCGAGCCAGTTGCGCAGGCGGGCCTGGGTTTCGTCGAAGGGCGGGGCGAGGTAGGGGGTGAGGTTGAACTTGTGGAGTTCTTCGTATTCGAACGGAAAATTGAAGGCGTGGGGCTTCAGGATGAAGTCGAACGGATTGGTGTCGGAGGTCTCGACCTCGAACTCGGCGCGGATGCTGAGGGTAGTGGAACGCTCCCAAAAATGGGCCCAGGCGAGGAGGTTGTCGTAGTAGTCGCGGGTCCAGACGATCTTGGCCTCGGGCGAGATGTTGAAGTGAAAGCTGTTCACCCGGAGCGTGGCGCTGTCGCGCGGGCGCATGTAGAGAAGATGGGGCGAGAAGGAAACTTCGCGGTCGTATTCGTAGCGGGTGAGATGGGAGACTTTGAGTTTCATGCGGAGACAGTGTGCGGGAGGCGGAAAGGGTGCGGTTTTAGTTTAGCAGGTAGCGGGCCGCAGAACGGATTTAGCAGGATGTTGATGCAGGAGAGCAGCAATGCGACTGCTGTTAAGTCTTTTTCGGGTTTGGCAACGGGGCGCGCGGGCCCTTGCGTGGGAGGCGCACAATGCAATCCGGCGACGTTAACCTTTATCTCGTGGGCTTCATGGGCACGGGCAAGACCACCATCGGTCGCATCGTGGCCCACCGGCTCGGGTTCACGCTGCTCGACAGCGACCACGAGATCGAACGGATCAAGGGAAAGACGATTCCGCAAATTTTCGCGAGCGAGGGCGAGGCGGCGTTCCGGGTGATGGAGCGTGAGTTTGTCGAGGGCGGGCATCCGCCGAAACGCACCGTGGTCGCATGCGGAGGCGGATTGGTGGTGCAGCCTGGTATGTTGGAGAAAGTG
>DATHXF010000151.1:0-12587 GCA_035459785.1 Rariglobus sp.
CCCTCGACCTACGCCATGATCGCCGGCGCCCTCGGCCTCGCCTACGCCGCCCTCCGCCGCCGTCGTCGCGCTTGAATTGCCTTCACGATCACTCACCAGCCCGCGCCTTCACCGGTGCGGGCTTTTTTGCGCCTATAAATCTTATTTTAAAGCTCCGGAGCACTCGCCCTCGACGCTCGTCTTTCGACTCAAGGCCCCCCCATTGGCTATCCGACATGGATTGGCCGAACCTTCCGGTTCGGTCGCTTCGCGATCACCCTTGGGGTGCCCCTTCTCCGCTTCGGTCTGTCGAACCAAGGTTCTCATCCCTGTCGGGACGGATGGTTTTTGGCGTAGCCTCATTGGCTGCCCGACATGGATTCGAACCATGACTAGGTGAGTCAAAGTCACCTGTGCTGCCATTACACCATCAGGCAATGAGGAAGGGGAAATCTGCGCCCCCGCCCCCCAGCGTCAAGGCCCGAGATGGGACACTCCCCTATCCTCTCTGTTATCTACGTCCATCTGCGTAATCCGCGGTTCATGGCCATCTCGGCACCCGGCCGATAAAAAACGGGTGGACAACCCCGCCCCCTCCGCGTCTCGTGGAAACATCATGTCCCAGTCGTCCGACTCCCACTCCAACGAAATCAAGCTCACGAAGCTCTCCTCCCCCGTGGGCATGGTCGTCGATGCCATCCTCGTGATCGGCTTCTTCGCCTTCCTCTACACCCTCCTCGAGTCGCACGTCCCTTCCAACGACCCCAAGATGGTCGTCCTCTTCGCCGGCCTCACCGCCGCCTGCATGAGCGGCGTCTTCTGGCTCGCGATCCAGATGTTCCGCGTCGTCCTCAGCGCCCAGCTGCTGGCCAAGAAAAACAAGCGCTGAGCCGCTTCCCGCGCTCGCGTCCCTCCTTCTTCTCGTGGCCGAGCAACCTCCTCCCTTGCGCACCTCCTCAGCGGTGGAGGACTACCTCGAGCGCATCAGCGAACTCATCAAGAAGAAGGGTTACGCCCGCGTCGTTGACATCGCCGCCGAGCTCAAGATCTCCCAGGCCAGCGTCACCACGATGGTCCAGCGCCTCGATGGCGAGGGCCTCGTCAAATACGAGAAATACCGCGGCATGGTCCTCACCAGCGCCGGTGAAGAAGTCGCCGCCCGCATCGCCCACCGCCACGAGCTGCTGACCCATTTCCTCTCCCTCCTCGGCCTGGAAAAAGAAGTCGTCGATCACGACGTCGAAGGCATGGAGCACCACGTAAGCGCCGAGACCTTCGAGTCCCTCGAAAAACTCAGCCGCTACCTCGAGTCCCACCCCGAGGTCCTCGCCGCCATCAAAAAGTAACACGAATGTGGTTACCTGGAGGTCGGGCCGCCGTGCAACGGATCGTGCCATCAATGTCTGCGATCAGCAGACCCAAAACTATTCCCGCAGGCGATCAGCCGAAGGTCACCTCCAAGGTTTCATCCCTTGATGAAACCATCAGTGGTTAAAATCTCCGACCACCGACTTCCGGCCTCCAATCTTCCGGTCCACCGTCCTCCGCCCTTCCGGCGCGCCGGCTTCCGTTTAGCCGTCCTCGGATTTCAGATTGCCGCCCCGCCGCCCCGCGCAATCCTCCCCCTCGCGGCATGATTCACTCTTTTATTTTCAGCGAAGGCAAACTGGTCGGACGCGACCTCGAAGTCGAAGCCCTCCGTCTCGTGCGCGCCGACAAAGGCCTCGTCCTCTGGGTGGATCTCGACAACCCGACCGACGAGGAGATCAAACTCGTCCTCACCGAGGTCTTCCAGTTTCACCCGCTCGCCATCGAGGACTGCATGACCCCCAGCGCCCTCCCCAAGCTCGAGGACTACGACGACTACCTCTTCCTCGTCATGCACGCCGTGGACTTCACCCGCACCGAGAAGTTCAACACCACCGAACTCGATTTCTTCCTCGGCAAAGACTACCTCGTCACCTTCCACCACACCCCGCTCAAGTCCGTCGCCTCTGTGATGGACCGCTGCATCAAGGCCACCGGCATCGTCGCCCGCGGCCCCGACCGCATCGCCCATATGGTCCTCGACGCCCTGGTGGACAACTTCAAGCCCATCACCGACGAGCTGCGCGGCGAACTCGAGCGCATCGAGGAAACCGTCCTCGCCGCCGATACCGCGAACCTCACGCCCAAGCTCCTCGAAGTCCGCTCCGAGCTGAACCATCTCCGCCAGATCGTGCGTCCCCAGCGCGACATCGCCGCCCGCCTCGCGCACGGCGAGTCCAAGATCATCCGCGCCATCATGTATCCGTATTTTCGTGACTTGCGCGACAACCTCGTGCGCATCGACGAAACCGCCGCCAGCTACGCCGACCAGCTGCTCATCTCCTTCGACCTCTACCTCAGCCGCTCCGGCTTCGAGGCCAACGAAGGCATCAAGGTCCTCACCGCGCTCACGGCCGTCACGCTTCCCGCGATTTTGATCGGCACCTGGTATGGCATGAACTTCACCCACATGCCCGAGCTGCACTCGCCCCGCGCCTACCCCATCGTGATCGGCGTCACCCTCGTCCTCACCGTCATCATGTTCATCTGGTGCAAACGCCGCCGCTGGATCTGACCCGCCTACGTCAAACACGAATGACCAACCAGGCCGCACTTCACTCCCGTAACGCCCGACTCCGGCCCTCGGCCCTCGTCGCTCGACCCTCGTCGCTCTGCGGCGCTTCGCGTCCATGATCACCACCCTCGTCTACCGCGACCACAAGCTCCACGCGCACAACCCGCCTGTGGACACCCTGGCCGCTCTCCGCGCCGAGCCCAACGTCATGCTCTGGGTGGATCTCTCCGATCCCACGCCCGAGGAAGCCAAGTCCATCTTCGAAGATCTCTTCGCCTTCCACCCGCTCGTCATCGAGGACTGCATGGGCGACTCCCCGCTTCCCAAGCTCGAGACCTACGACGACTATCTCTACTTCGTCATGCACGCGGTGGACTATTCGAAGACCGACAAGTTCACGACCACCGAGCTCGACCTCATCCTGGGAAAAAACTTCCTGGTCACCTTCCACAAACAGCCGCTCAAACCCGTGCAGGCCGCCCTCGACCGCAGCCTGCGCACCCCGTCCGTTCCCGTGCGCGGTCCCGACCGCTTCGCCCACACGCTCCTCGACCTCATCGTCGACGCCTACAAACCCGCGCTCGAAGAGCTCCGACACGAAATCGAGTGGGTTGAAAGCGCCGTGCTCGCCAACACCCCGGCCCGCGAACTCTTCCCTCGCATCGTCGCCCTGCGCAAGGAACTCGCCCAGCTCCGCCAGATCGTCCGTCCCCAGCGCGAAGTCGCCAGCGAACTCGCCCAGGGCAAGACCCGCCTCATCCGCACGACGATCCTTCCCTACCTCCGCGACCTCTCCGAGGATTTCGTCCACATCGAGACCCAGGCCGTCTCCTGGGCCGACCAGCTGATCCTTTCGTTCCGCGTGTATCTGAACAAATCGAGCCACGAGGCCAACGAAGGCATCCGCGTGCTCACCGCATTGACGGCGCTCACGATCCCCCCTCTCCTGATCGGCGGCTGGTTCGGCATGAACTTCGAGCACATGACCGAGTTGGATTCCAACTACAGCTACCCCGCAGCCGCCGCCCTCACGTTGGTGTGCATCGGCGGCATGGCCGTCATCATGCGCAAACGCCGCTGGCTGTGAGCGGCCCCTCACTTCCTATGATCAAGAAAATTTTGTTCGGGCTCCTCTGGTTTATCATTTTCTACTTCTTCGCCTGTTTCGTCACCGGTGCGATTGCGGGAGCCATTGCAGGAGCCAAAGACCCGCAAAACGCCGCTCAAGCAGGCGGCTTGGCCGGGGCGCGAGCGGTCGCGGCCATCAGGATTTATCTGGCACTCGGCGCGCTCGTGCTCGCCTGGGTGGGCGCATGGAAAGAATTCCTCCCGGGGACCCGCCGCAAAAATCCGCCTCCGCTCCCACCCGCGTCGAACTGACCTTCAGGGCCCAGGCGGAGCCGTCCGTTGTCTTAAGACAGTGCCCAGGCGGTTTCACACCGCTGCACGGCGGCCTTCGGGGATTTCACGGCCCCGAGCTTCGGCCGGACGCGGTAGCAACACCAGCATCGGCGTAATCATCCGCGGTTTCACCCACACCCACGCCATCTGCGCAAGGAACACTCCGCCCGTCAGCATCAACACTCCGCCCATCACCATGAGCCACAGATCGCGCACGGCGCTGATGGCGGGCGTGAGACGCGCCAGCTCCATCAAGAAACCGACGCCGACAAATGCGAATGAGTTGGAGGTGTTCATTGCCTCCTTACATTGCGGGACGCGTGCCACCCCGGCAGCCAAATCCTAACGCCCGTCCGTCGAGAACCTTAACAACCGCCGTGATTTGTTCCGTCGCGGCGGTTTCATGCAAAACGCAAGCTCACCCCGCGTCCGCCATGCAGCGTGCAGTCACTCCGCTCGCCACAAACCCTCGGCGGCCAGCCGGCTCACCGCCTCCGAAAATCCGCGCTGGCGCAACCTGCGCTCCATGACCACGCGGTCGAGGGGCGCTCCGTCCTCGGGAATGCCGGCCAGCGCCGCGATCAACTCCGCGCTCAACGCATCCAGGCGCGGGCGTATCTGCGTGCGCAGATCGAGCGGCGGTGTGACCGGACGCGCCTTCGTTCCCGCCGCCCATGCGGCCAGCAACTCCGTCTGCACTTCGCGTGATGCCGCGATCTGGGCGCTGAAAAACCGCTCCACGCGCGCCTTCGGTAATCCGGCCTCCTCGCCTTGTTTCACCAACGTGGCCAGCAACACCCGCTCGCGTTCCACATCCAGAACCGGCGCGCCCGAGTTCGCCTTCGACCACGCCACGTCACTCGCGATTTTCAGCCGCGCCTCCATGCCGTTCGCCAGCCGTTGAATCGGTGTCGTTACTTCCGTCGCCCGCGGCGCGCAACAGCCCGCCAGCAGCCACACGCCCGCACACAGCCCGATCCAGAAAAACGCACGTCGTTTCATAATCACAGGTCTCCGAGTTGCGGACGCAGCACGATCTCCTCGACCACCGTGTTGCGCCCGAGTTTGTAGATGTCGAAAAACGCCCGCGCCACGTCCTCGGCCGGCATGACACGTTCCTCGGCCACCCCGTGGCCCTCCCACGACGGCGCCCAAGTCGCGCCCGGATGCACGCAGCACACGCGCACACCATGGTCGCGCGTCTCGGCGCGGAGCACCGCTGCTATCCCCGTCACACCAAACTTCGCCGCGCAATACGCCGTGCTGTTCGGATAGGCGCCGAGTCCCGCAATCGAGCTCATGAAGAACACGTCGCCGTGCTTGCGCGCGATCATCCCCGGCACGAACTCCTTCGTCACCAGGAAGGCGCTGCGCAGGTTGACCGCGACGATGCGGTCGAAACTCTCCGTGGTCGTCTCCACAAACAACGCAGCCTCGAACACGCCCGCGTTGTTGATGAGCACATCGACCGCTCCAAACCGTTTCAAGACGGCCGCCGCCATCGCGGTGACCGCGTCCGCGTCGGCCACGTCGCACACAAACGTCTCGGCCGTCGCTCCCGCCTTGGCGCAGGCGCGCGCGGTGGCGGCGAGGTTCTTCGCGTTGCGCGCGACGAGCGCAAGCCGCACGCCCTTGCCTAATTCCTTGGCAAACACTTTGGCGATGGCCGCCCCGATGCCCTGCGAGGCGCCGGTGATCAAAATAACAGGGGATTTCATGAGTGTAGTCCGGATCCGTTCGCGTCGCCTCAGCACCGCAGCAGCCCGAAGTCGGAGAAATCCGCCGACAACCCGCCGGGCACGCCTTTGCAGATGACGCTCACCGCGTCGTGCGAATGCAGCGACTCCTGGTGCGAACACGCCACCTGGAAGTCGGCGATGCGCTTGTCCTTCGCCAGCTCCGCGTAGAGCAGGCGCGCGGCGTCCTCGACAAACTTCAGGTGCGCGCCGTTGAGCTCGGCGAACGCCTGCTCGTCCTCGCGCTTTACCATCACTTGCGTCTCGGTGCGCAGCGCGCGCACGCACAGCGCGTGGATGTCCTCGATCCAGATTTTTTTGCCTTCGACTTCCTCGATGAGCAGGCGGGCCTTGCTGCGCTGCGAATGCGGCACGGTGTAGGCGCCGCGCAGATCGCGCGCGTGTTCCGACAACTCGGCCGAGCACGGGCAGGCTGACGAATACACGAAGTCAAACTGGATGAAGCGGCGGTAACGGCCGTCCGCCGTCATCACGCCTTCGAAGGCCACGTCGTAAAACTGAAACCCCGCGAGTCCGCTGCGCAGGCTTTGTTGCGTCATCGGGTAGGAGAAACGGATTTTCAGGCGCGCGGCCTTGCTCTCGACCTTGCGCAAGTAGGCCTTGAGGACCTTGCCCATCCATTCGCCCGTGGTGATCTCGTCCTTATGGTCGTAGAACGAGCGCATGATGCGGCTCATGTTGATGCCCTTCAGCTCGGCCTGCAGCGACACCGTGCCGGTGACGCTGGTCTCGAGCGTGAGCGTCTTGCCGGCCTTGGTGCGGTAGTTGAGCGGCAGTTTGAAGTTCGAGATGCCGACCTGCTGGATCGGCACATGCGCGCCGGGAATTCCTTCGGCGGCCTCCATCATGTCGGGCAGCGACGCGCGATAGGCGGGCGTAACCTGGAATTTCGTATCGTAGCCGCGCTTGATGCGCGGAGCCGCCCCGGACGCGGTCCGGTGCAGATACATGGGCTTGGGTTGTTTCTTGGAGGGCATGTCGTTTTTGGGTTTGGAATCGCGTCCGGCGGGTGACGATAACCGCAAGCCCCGCGATGAACGGGACGGCGGACGCGAAAAAGTGTTAGAGGATGTCGGGACCGTGATACTCGGCGAAGTTGCGCGGAGTCTCGAAGAGTTTCACGCAATGGAGACGGCCGGCTGGGATGTGGCCGACCAGTTCGTTCCAGAAGGCGATCACGAGATTTTCAGTGGAGGGAATGATGCCGCGCAGAAAATCGACCTGGTCGTTGAGGTTGCGGTGGTCGCACTTGTCCACGATGCGCGCGTGCAGGATGCGCTTCAGTTCGCCGAGATCCATGATGCAACCGGTTTCCGGATCGGGTTCGCCGCGCAGCGAAACTTCCAGCACGTAGTTGTGTCCGTGCCAGTGCGGATTCGTGCACAGGCCGAACTGCTTCACATTCCATGCCTGCGACTTCGACGGATTCCACAGGCGGTGCGCCGAGTTGAAATGCACCTGCCGCGTGATCGTCACCACGCCGCGCTGGGGGCGGATCGCGGACACGGTGGTTTTGGATTTGGCGGCTTTCTTCGACATGTGAGGGTTAATCAACTAGCATAAAAGCCCTCCCGGTCAATTCATGCGCAGGGTTCGCCAGTCCGCCGCACCGAAGCATCATAAATCCCCCTTGCGCGCCCGCACCGCCGGTCCTTCATCGGATCAGAACATGGCGATGCGTCTCAAAATCCTCGGCAGCGGCAGTGCGGGCAATTGCGCCGTGCTCCACACGGGCGGGGCGCGCGTGCTCATCGACGCCGGTTTCTCCTCGCGCAAACTCCGCCAGCTCCTCCACGACGCGGGCGAGTCTCTAGAGAAAATCGACGCCGTCTTCCTCACCCACGAGCACGGCGACCACGCCGCCGGCATCGAGGGCCTGAAGAAATTCCCGCACATCCGGATCTACGCCAACGCCGCCACCGCCCGCGCCGTCCAGGCCAAGCTCGACCACAAGGCCTCCTGGCACCTCTTCGAAACCGGCTCGCGGTTCACGTTTCTCGATCTCGAGATCGAAAGTTTCCACGTCCCCCACGACGCGCAGGAACCGGTGGGCTTCACGTTTTCCCACGGACACGAGTCCGACCTGCTCATCCCGCGCCGCCGCCTCGCCTGGCTCACCGATCTCGGCCACGCCCCGCAACACATCCACGAGCGCATCCGCGACGTCGATGTGGTCGTCGTCGAAAGCAACCACTGCCCTCGCCTACTCGAGGCCGACGTGAAACGCCCCTGGCCCACCAAGCAGCGCATCTCGGGCCGCCACGGACATCTCTCCAACGACAACATGCGCGAGCTTCTCGAAGCCGTCGCCAGCCCCCGCTGGCAGCATGTGTTTCTCACCCATATCAGTCGCGATTGTAACAGCGCCGAGGCCATCGAGGCGTCGCTCGCCGGCTTGCGCACCCGCCTCTCATGCCGGTTCAATATCGTGGCTTCGGGCGGCGGCGCCGACGTCTGCGAGTTCTGACGCAAATCAATCGCTCCGGAACCGGTTTTTCCGAGCACGGCAGCTGCTAGAAAGATTGACCATTAGTTATTCAACCAGCCTGAATCATTTTGCTTATGCCTATGTCTCCGTCCCTCCGTCGCACCAAGATCATCTTCACTCTCGGCCCTGCCACTCAGAGCGAGGAAATGCTCGAAAAACTCATTCTCGCCGGCGTCGATGTCGCCCGCCTGAACATGGCCCACGGCAACCATGAGTGGACGCGCGCCGTCATCCGCCGCATCCGCGCCGTCTCCGCCAAGGTAGGCCGCGAGATCGCCATCATGATGGACATCAAGGGCCCCGAGATTCGCACCGGCGACGTCGAGGCCCCCATCGAACTGAAGGTCGGCGAAACTTTCGACTTCACCGTCAAGCCCGGCGACCGCGACGGCGGCGAGGAAATCCGCTCGGTCAACGTGAACTATCAGGATCTCGTCAACGACATCCACGTCGGCGACATCGTCCTCGTGGACAGCGGCCTCATGCGCTTCGAGGTTCTCAATAAAAACAACAACCACATCCGCTGCAAAGTCCTCACGCCCGGCGCCCTCAGCTCCCGCCGTCATATCAATCTCCCCGGCGTCAAAGTGAACCTCCCGTCCTTCACCGAGAAGGACCGCCTCGACACGCTCCTCGGCATCGAGGAAGGCATCGACTTCGTCGCCCTCTCCTTCGTCCGCGAGGCCAAGGACATCGTGCAACTCCGCGAATTCCTCGCCGCCAACAAATCCCACGCGAAGATCATCGCCAAGATCGAGGACCAGACCGCCATCGAAAATCTCGACGAGATCATCATCGCCACCGACTCCCTCATGGTCGCCCGCGGCGACCTCGGCATCGAGTGCCCTCTCGAAGACCTGCCCGTCATCCAGCGCCGCGCCGTCAAAGCCTGCTTCAACTACGGCAAGCCCGTCATCATCGCCACCCACACGCTGGAATCGATGATCAGCTCCCCCGTTCCGACGCGCGCCGAGATCACCGATGTCGCCAACGCCGTCTACGAAAAGGCCGATTGCGTCATGCTCTCCGGCGAAACCACCGTCGGCAAATACCCGCTCGAGTGCGTCCAGGTCCTCGACCGCATCGCCCGCCGCATCGAGCAGGAAGGTCCGTTCGAGTTTGCCGAACCCGAGCACCTCACCGGCGACCGCATCAAGCTCCTCCACTCCGCCGTCCTGCTCGCCCACCAGCTGCCCGACTCGGCCATCGTCACCTTCACCCGTCACGGCACCATGGCCGCCGGTCTCGCCGCGCTGCGCCCCGCGCTCGCCCCGATCCACGCCATGACCAACTCCGTCGAGGTCCTCCGCCAGCTTCGCATCCTCCGCGGCGTCGAACCCTACCTCCTGCCGCTCGACTCCGAGCCCGACCACACGATCAGCAGCTCCATCTTCCTCCTGCAGAAAGAGGGCAAGGTTCACGCCGGTGACAAACTCATCATCGCGACCGACATCCTCGCCGCCGACCGCCTCGTCAACAGCGTCCAGCTCCGCACCGTCCGTTAAACCACCCTTGGAGGGCGGGCCGCCGTGCCCGCCGCACCTTGAAGCCCCGACCACCCCGTCGGGGCTTTTTCGCGCCCGCACAATCCCCGCCCCAATAACATATCAACACATACGCATATATTGATATGTTTTATTGACATCCTCCGATTCACCCCTTCGTCTGCCGGCTCGTTGTTTGAAATCGCCTCCCTTCCGGAGACGTGAGTGTGCAGCGGACGGGGAACGCCGTGAGAACCGGCGACAGTCGCGCTGCGGTATCGAGTCACCTGCCCATATCCGCCGGCGCCCAGCGAGCATCGGACGAGCAAAGCACAGCCGCACGCTTCACCGCGCACGGCCAAGGCGAGGGGCCGGGTCGCGGGTTCACGCCCGCCGCAAACTCGGAGTCCGAATACCCGGCTGCCGCTCCCAACCATAAACCGTCCGTCATCGCAGAAATGAAATCCTCCACCATCGCGTCAGCCACCCTGACGCACATCCTCGGCTACCCTCGCATCGGCGAAAAGCGCGAGCTCAAGAAAGCCACCGAAGCCTACTGGCACGGCCAGCTCGACCGCGCCGGTCTCGAAGCCACCGCCCGCGACCTCCGCCGCCGCCACTGGCTCGCCCAACAGTCCGCCGGCATCGACCTGATTCCGTCCAACGATTTCAGCTTCTACGACCAGGTCCTCGACCTGACCTGCCTCGTCGGCAACGTCCCGCCCCGGTTCGGCTGGACCGGCGGCGACGTCGACCTCGACACCCGCTTCGCCATCGCCCGCGGCGTCTCCGCCGGAAAAGACCACGGCCACGCCGAGGGCTGCACCTGCGGACACGTCTCCACCTTCGCCAGCGAGATGACCAAGTGGTTCGACACGAACTACCATTACATCGTCCCCGAGTTTCACGCCGGCACGACCTTCGCCCTCTCTTCGCAGAAAATCTTCGCCGAGTTCTCCGAAGCCCTCGCCCTCGGCATCAAAACCAAGCCTGTCCTCGTCGGCCCCGTCACCTACCTCTCCCTCGGCAAGGTTCACGATTCCAAGCATCCGCATTTCGACCGCTGGTCGCTCCTCGAAAGCCTCCTCCCCGTTTACGAACAGGTCCTTCAAAAACTCGCCGCCCTCGGCGCCGAGTGGGTCCAGCTCGACGAACCCGTCTGTGCCCTCGACCTCGCGCCTGTGCAACGCGCAGCCCTCGCCTCCGCCTACGCACGCCTGGCCGCCGCCGCGCCGTCGCTAAAACTTCTCGTCGCCTCCTACTTCGGCGGACTCCGCGACAACCTCCTCGATTTCCTGCATCTGCCCGTCGCCGCCCTCCACGTCGACGTGACCCGCGCCCCGCGCGAGCTCGACACCGTCCTCCGCGAATTCACTCACCACGGTGGTCCGAATAAAAAACTCTCCCTCGGCCTCGTCGATGGTCGCAACATCTGGCGCACCGACTTCGACGCCGTGCGCCCGCTTCTGCAAAAAGCCGCCGATCTCCTAGGTCCGGCCCGCCTGCTCGTCGCCCCGTCGTGTTCGCTGCAACATGCGCCTGTCACCTTGCGCAACGAAACCGTTCTCGACGCCGAATTCCGCGGCTGGCTCGCCTTCGCCGAGGAGAAACTCGCCGAGGTTGTCACCCTGCGCGACCTCGTCACCAATCCCGCCTCGCGCACCGCCGCCGACGCGCTCGTCGCCAACCGCACCGCCCTCGCCTCCCGCCGCGCCAGCCCGCGCGTCCATCGCACGGTCGTGAAAGACCGCACCGCCCGCATCACTGCCTCCGATCTTCGCCGTGTATCGGATTTCCCGTTACGCCAGGAGGCGCAACGCAACCGCCTCCGCCTCCCGTCGCTGCCCACGACCACCATCGGTTCCTTTCCGCAGACCGCCGAGGTCCGCGCCGCGCGTGCCCAGTGGAAAAAAGGCGTCCTCACCACCGCCGACTACGATAAATTCCTCGAAGCCGAGACCGCCGCCTGCGTGCGTTTCCAGGAAGAGATCGGCCTCGACGTGCTCGTCCACGGCGAATTCGAGCGTAACGACATGGTCGAGTATTTCGGCGAACAACTGGACGGTTACGCCTTCACGGCCAACGGCTGGGTGCAAAGCTACGGCTCCCGTTACGTGAAGCCCCCCGTCATCTTCGGCGACGTCGGCCGTCCCGCACCCATGACCGTGCGCTGGTCCGCCTTCGCCCAGTCGCTCACTCAGCGGCCAATGAAGGGCATGCTCACCGGCCCGGTCACGATGCTCCAGTGGAGTTTTGTGCGCGACGACCAGCCGCGTCGCGACACCGCCTTCCAGATCGCCCTCGCCCTGCGCGACGAGGTGCGCGATCTCGAGGCCGCCGGTATCGCCGTCATCCAGATCGACGAACCCGCCATCCGCGAAGGCCTGCCGCTCCGCCGCGAGGACTGGAAACATTACCTCGAATGGGCCGTGGACGCCTTCCGTCTCAGCGCCGCCGTCGTGCGCGACGACACGCAGATCCACACCCACATGTGCTACTCGGAGTTCAACGACATCATCGCCGCCATCGCCGCACTCGACGCCGACGTGATCACCATCGAAACCTCCCGCTCCAACATGGAACTCCTCGAGGCCTTCGTCGGTTTCGAGTATCCCGCCGAGATCGGCCCCGGCGTGTATGACATCCATTCGCCGCGCGTCCCCGCGATCGCCGAGATGGAAAACCTCATGGCGAAGGCCCTTCAGGTGCTCCCGCGCGAAAACCTCTGGATCAACCCCGACTGCGGACTCAAGACCCGCAGCTGGCCCGAGACCAAGGCCGCCCTCGCCAACATGGTCGCCTGCGCCCGTTCGCTCCGCACCCGCGAACTGGTCTCCTGAGTTTCTGGTCTGCTGAAGCCCCGACGACCCCGTCGG
>DATHXF010000152.1:0-12035 GCA_035459785.1 Rariglobus sp.
TTTGATTTTGGTGACGCTCACGGCTTCCGCCACGGTGCGTTCACCCGCGGCCAGGAGCCGCAACGGTGTCCAGAGGTGCGTGAGTCCGAGGGCGAACGCGCCGAGGCCCAGGCCGATCATGATGACTTTCATGACGACATATCCGGGCGTGTAGGTGCCGGGCGAAGCGTGCGAATCGCCGGCGGGTGTGGATGCGGGTGAAGTGTTCATGATGCTTGAGCCTCCTCGAGTCCGCATTTGCGGACGAGTCCCCGGGTTTCCATGCGACCGAAGGCGATGGTGATGATGATGCCGATGAAACTCATGACGAACATCCACAGGTAACCGCTCATGTAGTCGTATTTCATCGCGGCATAGGAGGTCGTCAGCACGGGGTGGGCGACGGTGAGTTTTTGCGTGCCTGCGGCCCGTTCGATGCGGTCATAAAAAAATCTCGCCTGCGCGAGGCCGGCCGGGGTGGAGCGATCGCCGAGAAAGGCGCCGATTTTCCGGCCCACGACATCGTCGGCGGGAAGCGTTTTGATCGCGTCGGCCGGAGCCGGCATCACGGCGGTGACGGCGATCGTGCGCGTGCCCGAGCCCGCGGTCGCGCGCACGTGGTTGGTTTCGGCCGGCACACGGAGACTGCGCGCCACGGCGGCCAGACGGCGGTCCGGCGCCGGTTCGCGGTCGATGAGGGCAAGGCCGCTGTTCACCACGCGGGTGATCGGCGAGACGTAGGTGTCGAGCGGATCCTCCAGAATCATCAGTTCCAGCGTCAGCGCCGGCTGCTGACTCACGCGAAGCGGCGTCGCGCCGGCATTGAACAGGCCGGGCTGGCGCTTGGAGACCAGACGCTCGACGGCGGACTGCAGCTCCTTCGCCAGCGCAGCCGGATCCTGGCCGGGTTTCACGCGCGCACTGGCGGCGACGCCAAATTCCTTCTCGGAGTGTTTGAAGGGACGCAGGTCGATGGCCTCGGGAAACTCGGCGCGGAATTCGCCGAGCGTTTTTTCAAGCTCATGAACATCGGGCCAGTTCACGGTGGCCAGCTCGAGGACGAGAGCCGGTTGAATCGTGGTGCCGGTGACTTGATCTCCCTCGGCGATGAGGCGGTCTCCGAGCACCGTGGCGACCTGTGCGCGGAAGGCTTGCGAGCGGGCGTCGAGTTTTTCGCCGAGCGCGTCGATCTGTGCGGTGAGTTCGGCGACGCGGGCTTTTTTGACCGCGGCTTCCCGGCGGATGTTTTCGGCGTCGGCGGACTTGCCGGCCTGCGTGAGTTCGGCGGCTTTGTCCGAGAGCATTTTTTCCTGCGCGCTCAACGGAGAGCGCTCCTTTGCCAGGTTCTCTTTTTCGGTGGCGAGCTGTTCGCTGTCCTTGTTGCGCAGACGGATTTCCCAGCCGCGGCCGGTGTCGGCGAAGGTGCCGTTCGCCTGCCAGGCGTTCGCCGTGATGTTCTTCGCGTCGGAGTGCGCGGCGCGCAACACCGAGAGGACTTCCGTCTCGGTGCTTTCGACCTTGCGCAACACCACCCGGGTCATCTCGCCGGCGGGCGGCTGGAAGAGCGTGGCGTAGCCCCAGACGAACAGGCCCACGCCGTTGAGGGTGAGCAGCACGGTCAGGCGCGTCACCAATTGCGCGCCGGCGTTGTAGGTGCCCATTTTGTTGCGGCGCACGTAATCGTAAACCAGCGGGACATAGACCATGCCGGTGAGGATACCGAGGATCGAGAGCGTCTCGCCGAACACGATGATCTCGACGAGCGACGGGTGTTTGTCCGGCAGGATGAACTCGATGTAGCAGTAATAAAAAATCTGCATGAGCAGCGACAGGCAGATCAGCGTCTGGTAGGCGCGCATGCGGTTGAGTTTGTCCGCAAAGATGGCCAGCATCGCGATGGCGAAGACGTTGATGATGCCGCCCGCGGCCACGTTTACGCCCATCTCCTGTTTGGTGTAGGCCCACTGGTCGGTGTAGAGCAGGTTGCTCAGCGCGCCGAGGCCCGAGTAGAAATTCATGCAGGCCGAGCCGACGACCAGCATGTAAACCGGCCACAGTTCGCGATCCAGCAGACCGCCGAAAAAGTTCTTCGGCGTGAAGCGCTGTCCGCGCAACGGGCTCTTCTGATCCACCTCGCGAATGCCGAGGGTGATCAGCATGCCCATCACCACCATTAGCATGGCGCCCGTGCAGTAGATCACGGTTTCACCCTGAAGCGTCAGGCCGCCCATGTAACTCACGTCGTCGAACCGGCCGAGGGCCACGAACCAAAAGATCATCGTGGCAAGATTGCTGCACCACGACATGGCGGCGGTCGCGCGTCCGCGCTCCGGCGGAGGGATGATCTCCTGCTTGAGCGGCTCCATCGGCGAGTTCAGATCGGCGAACACGCTGTAGGCCATGTAAACCGCCAGCAGCGTCCAGAAGTTGGGCATGAACGGCATGAGCACCAGGCACGTGGTCACTCCGAAAAACGACGTCCCCACGAAAGGTTTGCGGCGCCCGAAGCGCGTCCAGATGCGGTCCGACAAAAAGCTTACGACCGGCTGGAGCACGATCGAGATGAACGACGGCAGGCTCAGCACGAATGTCAGGCCCGCCGGATTCTCCACGAATTTTTTCAGCGAGAACAGGAATCCGACGCCGACGACGCCGCCTTTGAAACTGAAGGCCGCCCACGGAAGAATCGCGAAGGCGATCCAGTGAAAGGGGACCCTTTTCTTACAAGTGATGATCATGCGACGAAGCTGGGGACTGACTGGTGCGGGGGAGGGGAAAGAAGCCAGAGTTGGCTATGCGGGGCTAAAGACAATTGCAGTCAGCAGAAACCGCCCGTTTTCCAAAAGCAATGGCCATAGCGCTATGTTTGAAGGGGGTGACGTAAAAGAAGCCACTGTTCACGCGGCCATTCATTTCCTGTCTTCGGACGGTTCTTTAGCTGCTCATTGCAACAAATACGTTGAAAGCAGGGTGGAGCGGTGTGCTATAGCACCGGCTAAACATGAGAATAACGGATAAAAAAACGCGGCCCAAATACAAGAAGGTCGAGGACGCTGTCCGTAAACTGGTGGATGATTCCGCCGAGGGCGCGCGGTTGCCGTCGGAGCGGGAATTGGCCAACATTCTCAAGGTCAGTTTTTTAACGGTTAGAAAAGGTCTGCTGCCGCTCGTGGTCGACGGAACCATTGAGCGGCGCGCCGGCGTGGGAACCTACGTTTCCAGCAAGGTGAACCGTGAGTTGCCGATCCACGGCCAGGGACGGGTGTTTTCAGGCAAAGTCGGCGTGCTGGTTTTCCGTGATAGCGACACGTATGCGCACAAGGTGCTGCATGCGATCGACGAGGTGGCTTCCGAGGAGAAACTCGAGCTGCGTCATGCCTGGATCAGCGATCTGGGCGCCACCGCGCTCCAGCGGGTGCACGATCTCAAAAACGAAGGTGTCACCACATTGGTGATACCGTGGATTCCGCCGGGCGTGACCTCGAAGCAGGAAGTGGAGCTTCGCCAGTTCGTGACCTCGTGCCCGATCCCGGTGACGTTGCGTGCACTGATTCCGGGGCTTGAGCGGTTTTCCTGCACCAGCCCCGCGCTTTACGGCTCGGACCTCATCGCTTCGACGGATGTGTTGTGTTCCTACTTCAAGTTGCTTGGCCACAAACGTATAGCTTTGCTTGCGCCGGATGATGTTGAGGATCTCCTCATTCAGAAAAAATTGGCGGGCTACACTCATTTTGTCTGCAAGGCCGGCTTGGAAAGCCACGTGGCGCTGGCCGCCTCGTCGCAGGAGGCGATTCGTGCGGTCGCGGAGAAGTGGCTGCCTTATCGGGGCGACCTGGCGGTGGTGAGTTATGACGACGACTACGCGTTGAAATTCATGGCGGCCATGGCCGGGTATGGCTGCTTTGCGCCCAAGGATTTTGCCATCATCGGATTCAACAACATCGAGGCCAGCGGGAAGGCGCATCCTCCGCTCACGACTGTGTCGCCCGACTACACGCGCTCGGTGCGTGATTTGCTCCGTTCGGCCATCGGAGCCGTGACGGGAGTCTGCGTGCAATCCGACGAGAAGTCGCCTCCGCTCCGCTTCATCGTGCGCGACACCTGCGGCGGTAGCAGCCATGTGGAGCGTGTCATCGCCACGATGGGCGCCCGCCTGAACGTGCTGAGCGAGCATTGATCGGTCTTCCGTTGCGAGGGCGGGGAGGGCGACCGGCGTATGGGCGCGCCCGCGGGGACTAAAGGTCGCGGACTTCCATTTTGCAGGCGTGCCTGCGTGCTATGGATTTTTAACCATAGCGGATTGCGTGATTCTTGCATCAAAGACGTCGCATGTCGTGGGGATACCGAGCGAGGGGGTGAGATTGTATCCTGCTTGAAATAAGTGCTATCCGGAGGGGGCTACCTGGTTTTGGTGAGGGTGTAGGGCACTTGGAGGTGATTTGGGACTTAAGTTGAGACTAGGGGTGGCGGATTAAATTTAGTTGCATACATAGCGCTAAGCTATCCACTATGAAATGTCCTGATCAGACGCCTGCACGCACTCCGCCCCGATTTAAATCACCCCGCAGACTTACTTTCCCCATGAAGACCCCTCGTTCCCGCCGCTTCGCCCACACCCTCGCCGCCCTCGGTGCACTGACGGCTGCCACACCTTTCACTTTCGCCGGCGCCTTTCTCCAGACCACCGCCGGCCCCTACGAATACACGGACACCGCCAATTGGAGCGGGACGCTCATTGGCAATAACTGGACATCCAACATCACCGCCAACCAGACGGTCACGTTTGCGACCGACTATACGATTGCGGACCAGGATGCAGGTGGAAGCGGTAGCACCAGCACCCTGAGCATCTCGAATACCGGCCTCTTCAACCACACCTTCATCGGCAGCGGTAATCGCACGCTTACTCTCGGCGGTAACATCACGCTCGGTGGCAGCGCAACCAACGCCAATACGGTCACCATCGGCAGCACCACCGACGGACAAAAGCTCAATGTCGATCTCGGCGGCACGAGTCGCAACATTACCACCGGAGGCAATCGCACGCTTGAAATTGTAAACACGCTCTCCGGCGCAGGTGGAATCGCAGCACAAGGCCTAGGCACGCTAAAACTGCTAGGCACCAACAGCTTTACCGGAGCCTTTAGCTTCGGTGGCAGCAGCATCGCCTCCAGCGTAGTCGAGATTACCAAACTCGCCAACGGCGCGCAGGACAGCAGCATCGGCCGTTCCGCCAGCGGCGCCGGCAGTATCATCTTCGGCGGGAGCAACGCGGGCACCTTGCGCTACATCGGGACCGGCGACACCACCGACCGGCTTTTTAGTGTCGGCAGTGCCGGCGGGATATTGGACGCATCCGGAACCGGCGTAGATGGCGCTATGAAATGGGTCAACACGGGTAGCGTTTCTTGGAGTGGAACTGCCGCCACCCGTCTCGTCACCCTCACTGGCAGCAACACTAAGGATAACGCTATGCTGGCAAGCTTCACGGACATGGGCGCCAATAAGACGTCTATCTACAAAACAGGGACCGGACGCTGGATTCTTGGCGGCACCAACACCACCACCAGCACCACCACGAACAACACCTTCACCGGTAACATCACCATCGATGCAGGCACGCTCGAACTCGGCGCCAGCACCGCCGGAGGCAACGGTGCCAACGTCATCTTAAACGGTGGCACTTTCGCCACCGGAGGTTTCTCCGAGGCTTTCGGCACGCTCGCTCTCAACGGCAACGCCACCCTCGACCTCGGTGCCGGCGACTCCGACCTGACGTTCGCCAATAGCAGCGCCGTCGTTTGGGGCACCTCCATCAGCCTGAGCATCATCAACTACACCGAAAACGTCGACAGCATCTTCTTCGGCGTCGGCGGTCTCGACGCCACCCAACTCGCCAAAATCACCATTAACGGCTTCGGTGCCACCCTCGAAAACGGCTTCCTCGTCGCCGCCGTTCCCGAACCCTCCACCTACGCCCTGCTTGCCGGCGCAGGTGGTCTCTTTCTGGCCGCCACCCGTCGCCGCCGCGCCCTCTGATCCCGCGGTCGCCGACCTTTTCCGCCGGGAGATATAAAGATCGCCGCACCCTGAAAAACAAAGACCGGTCGTATTTTGAATCTCAGGCGTCTTTGCGTTAACATCATATTTCAGCAGCCGTTTGGCCCAAGCCTCCCCGCTTTCTTTCTGTTTTCGATTCCGCTTACCGCGTAATCTATCCCCCGTCGGTCCCACCCCAACCGCCATGCCCGCCCCCTTGCCATTGGCCACAGGACATCGGTCCGTGCGCAGTCTGCGCCATCGTCGCGGCGGCTTCGCGTTGCTTATCACGATCACGCTCCTTGCGTTCCTCGTGCTTCTGCTCGTCTCGCTCGCCAGCCTCACCCGCGTCGAGACCCAGGTTGCGGGTAACAACCAGCAACTCGCCCAGGCCCGCCAGAACGCTCTCATGGCGCTCAACCTCGCCCTCGGCCAGCTCCAGAAAACCGCCGGCCCCGACCAACGCGTCACCACTCGCGCTGACCTCCAGCCACTCGCCACCACCGCCACCCCGTCGCCCTACCCGACCATCGACCCCGCCTCGGGCACCAGTCTCACCGCCACTACCGCCACCGCCCTCTCCAACATCGACACCTACTGGCGAGCCTCTCGCAATCGCCAGTGGACCGGTGCCTGGCGCAACAGCAACAACGACCCCGCAACCTACGACTCCAACAACCCCGCCAAATACAACCCCGTCGCCGTCCTCCAATCCTGGCTTGTCAGCGGCAACGAAAACGCCACCACCGGCGACACCTTCAAGCCCTCCGATACCGTCACCGGCCTCACCGCTGCCAGCACCGCCCTTGATCGTATCCTCGACGCCGTCAACCGCCCTCACCGCCTTCTCGTCAAAGCCTCCGCCGGCGTCACCACCGCCGCCGATCTCGCCCGCGCTGTCACCGCCCCGGAGATCGCAATCACCGCCACCAATGTCCCCGGCACCGACGGCACCGCCACCCCCGTCGGCCACTACGCCTGGTGGGTCGGCGACGAAGGCGTCAAGGCCCGCGCCAATCTCGTCGATCCCTACGCCAAGGCCCCCTCGGGAGAGACGCCCGCCGAAAAACTCACCCGCGAAACCACCCGCCGCCAGTCCGCCCAACGCCCCGCCATCGAAGCCATGACCACCACGGGCACTGACGGTCTTGGCTCCGCCTATCCCGCCAACTCCGCCGACCTGCTCAAAATCCTCACCCCCGACCAGCTCCGCTGTCTCAGCGCCGCCTCCACATTCCCCGACGAACTCAAGTCCCGCTACCACGACCTCTCCGTTTCCTCCCGCGGCGTGCTCGCCGACGTGAAAAACGGCGGCCTCAAAGCCGACCTCAGCTACCTCTTTGGTCTGCCCAACCTCACCGATTTCCGCACCGCCCTCCGCGCCTACTACGGCACCAACGCCATCGCCCCCCTCAATCCCAACCCCGCCATCGCGTCACAGTTGGCCAACTCCCTTATCAACCCCCTCGCCACGGTTCGCGCAACTTTTCCCACCATGGCCGTGGACGGTGGCAATTTCGCCGCCGCCACACAGTTCGGCTACACCTCCTCATGGGAACAGCTCTGGTCCTTCGCCAATCAGGGCTCCAGCTTCAACGCCGCCGGTCAAGCAACGTCCCGTATCCAAACCGCCACCGAACACGGCCTCTATCCGCTCATCATTCAGACCAAGATGTTCTACCGCCTTCGCTTTGAGGGCGGCAGCGCCGTAGCCGACCCGGATGGCACCATGGTCAACCGCACAGGCACGATGTATGTGGACACGCTTCCCCTCTTCGTTCTGGCCAACCCTTACGCCGTGCCCTTGGCGGCCGCGGAGTATCAGGTCCGCGTCGCAGGCAGCAGCCCTCAGCTCGTGTTTGGGAAAATCGAATCCGATGCGACCACGCCCCCTTCGCCTACGACCGACTTCAGCACGGTCGCTTATCCGGTTTATACGCCCACTTGGGCCGGTAATCGAATATTCTTCCTGCGCACCACCGGCATGGCCGCCGGCGAGGCCCAAGTCTTTACCATCGATCCCGATCCCGCCGTCAACACCACCATTGATGGGGAAGATCGTATTCTGGTTGCCCGGCAAACAGGCAATTCCGTCGCTCAGATGGACAGTAAACCGGTTTACATGAAGAACGCCGTGGACCCATCTCCGGCCCTTACTTACCGCGTTGGCACCACCGCGTCTCCGTATCCGCCAGTCACCATCCCGGCTGACCAAACTCACGTGGCCCTCCGTTTGGGCCGAAGCTCCATCAATACGATCCTCTTCCAGGGTTACGTGCCGGGCGACCCCCAGGGCTATCTCAAGCTCCTTCAATACACGGCCGCACAAGTTTTCACCGCCGATGCCGAATATACCTCCGGCGAAAATTACATTTTTCTCGTGGATCCGATGTCCGACGGCATCCGCCAAGGCGGCGGGGTAAACTCCATCGTCAACCAGCCGCCTACCACTGATCGCCCCGCCGCCAAACCACCCAACGTCGGCTCCGTCTTTTTCTCCCACCAGCAGGCCCCCTTTCTCCAAGTCAACTACCGGACCAACCAGATCATGTGGACTGGCAATGACGGTATTCCCAACTCATCCCATCCTTTGGAGTGGGCCCGTCGTTTCACTAAAACCGGCGCCACGGGTTCCGTCGGCACCACGCCCAATCCTTGGTTCACCGCCAACCTCCTGCTCCCCGACAATGCCACCACCTCCACGGCCAACGTCCGTTGGGGCCTCGTCAATATCGGCGAAGGCAACACCCAGACTACCCCCCCCGCTTCCATAGGCGGAGCCAACGCGCTCGTCCCCGGCTCTCCCACTTACAACGCAGGTTTCTATAATTATCTCTACGACATCCCCCGCCCGGGCCAGCCGCTTGCCTCTCTCGGCCAGCTCCAACACTTCAACACCACCGGCTATTACCCCCTCACCACCGGCCCCAGCCAGGTCAGCTCCCTCAGCAGCTGGCAAACCAACTATGCGTTTGCCAACTCCTACCCGCAGCCCCGTGTTCCCCGCGACAAGCTCTTTGAGTATAAAAACAGCGCACCGGTAACGGTTCACTACCACTTCGACGGCTCCTCCATCTGGAACGACATTTTCTGGGACCGCTTTACTTTCTCCACGTATCCACAAACTGGATCCTTCGACTTCGCCACCGGCAAGCTCCCCAACTCCCGCTATACTCCGTTCCGCGACCCCGCCGCCGCCCCGTGGACCGCCGCCGCCTCCTTCCGCGGCGACGGCAATCCCGCCACCGCCGCCAACGCCCGCGTCGCCGCCTCCAATCTCCTCGTCAACGGCGCCTTCAACATCAACTCCACCTCCGTCGAAGCATGGAAAGCCGTCCTCTCCTCCCTTAAAAACGTCCGCGTCGGCACAGAGGCCGCCCCTTCCGCTCCCTTCGCCCGCACCCTCACCCCCGCCGCCGGCTCGACCGGCGCCGCCACCGGCACCTCGGCCAATTCCTGGGCCGGCTTCCGCGACCTCTCCGCCGCCGACCTCCAATCCCTCGCCGAGGAGATAGTCATCCAAGTCCGCAAACGCGGCCCCTTCCTGTCCCTCTCCGATTTCGTCAATCGCCGCCTCATCACGGCCGCCGACGATCCCCTCAACCTCGGCCTGTCGGGCCCCCTTCAGTCCGCTATTGATGCCACCATCAACCAACCCTCCCGCCTCGCCCCGGCGTTTAACACGAAATCCTCGGTTAGCAGCACCAACCCCGTAACGGCCGCCCGTTCCGCCGCCATTGCCGAAGCCGGTTACATCCTCCCCGCCTCGCTCGCCGGCTTCCCCGGCTACCT
The DNA here is from genome assembly GCA_035459785.1 of Rariglobus sp. Taxonomy (GTDB): domain Bacteria; phylum Verrucomicrobiota; class Verrucomicrobiia; order Opitutales; family Opitutaceae; genus Rariglobus. The sequence continues at coordinate 9,811 of DATHXF010000152.1, forward strand.
CCTCCAGGGCGATGTCCTCTCCGCCCTCGGCGCATCCCTCTCGGCCCGCTCCGACACCTTCACCATCCGCACCTACGGAGACACCGTGAATGCAGTCACCAAGGAAGTCATTGGCCGCGCCTGGTGCGAAGCCATCGTCCAGCGCCTCCCTGATTACGTGGACGGCACACCTGCCGTCTCCACGCCCACCGTCGGCTCCGCCGCCGAAACCTTCGGCCGCCGTTTCCAAATCATCAGCTTCCGCTGGCTCAATCCCGACGAGGTATGAACTCCTTTGTCCTCCGTCTTCTGTTCTCCGTCTGCGGTTTGCTGTTCTCCGTCGCGTTCGCCCAACCCGAGCCCGTCAAACCGCCCGTGCCGCCCAAGCTTCGCTTCCTCTTCCTCGACGAAACCCCGGGCTACTACTCCCTCAAGCTCGGCTCCGCCTTCCGTCAGGTCAGCGCCAACCCCTACGAAATCAGCGCCCCGTTCAGCCCGGCCGACTTCAAGCAGCTCGACGTTTACAAAACCCTCGCCGACCCCAAAACCGGCGCACTCCGTCCGGTCAAAATCGCCTCCTTCGCCCCGCCGGCCAACACGCCCTCCTCCCTCGCCATCATCACCCCGCGGCCCGCGGCTTCTCCCGACGTTGACCCCGTTTACAAAGTCGAACTCATCGACAGCAACCCCGCCCTCTTTCCCGCCGGCTCCATCCGCATCATCAACCGCAGCCCCGTCTCCATGGCCGCGCAATTCAGCGACAGCCGCGTCCTCACCGCCCCTGACGAAATCAAACTCGTCCAACCCGTCACCGACTCCCGCCGCCGCATCCTCTTCAAGATCGCCATCCAGGTCCAGCAGGAGGCCGGCGGTTGGCGGCTCATTCAAGACAGCATCACCGTCATCCGCCCCAAAGAACGCGTGGTCGGCATCCTTGTTTATTCTCCGGGTGGCATGAGGCACATGATGTCGGCCGACGAAATCGCCGAGATGGGCCCGCCCAAACCGGGTTGTTTCTGGCTCACGTTCTCCGACACGCCCTGAGCCTTTTCCATGTCTTCTCCGCGCCCCGGCCTCTACCGCCGCATCACTGCGAGCGTTCCCCTCCTCGTCACCGTGCTCGTGCACGTCGTGCTTATCGCCATCGCCGGCTACTTCGTCGTGAGCGAACAGCTCATCGGAAAAAAGAAATCCTTCGAGGCTTCCGCCGCCACCGAGTCCATCGCGCAAAAACAGGTCGAGCACCGCCTGCAGGTCGCGCGCAAGGCCGGCGGCTCCTCCAGTTCGTCGCCCGTCTCCGCCGCGCGTATTTTCTCCACGGCGGAAAACGCCCTTCAGGTGCCCGCCATGCCCGACCTTCCTTCGGTCGGCGCGAGCGCGCTCAGCGGCATGGGCTTCGGTTCCGGCCTCGGCGCCATGGGCACCGGCACCGGCTACAACACCGGTCTGGGCAGCTCCGGCGGCAGTCTCGGTCGCGGCTTCATGAGCATGAGCTTTCTGGGCGTCACCAACCAGCGCGCCAGCAAGGTCGTCTTCGTCGTGGACATCAGCCCGGGCCTGATGGACATCCGCAAAGGCGGTTTCCGCGCCTTCGAGATTCTCCGCACCGAAATCTCCCGGCTCATCAGCACCCTGCCGCCGGCCAACGAGTTCAACGTCGTCCTGTTCGACGGACTGACCATCCGGCTCTTCTCCCAGGATCTCACGCCTGCCACCGTCGGCAACAAGACTGCGTTCTTCGACTGGATCAAACCGATCAACGCCAGTCTCTCTACACTCGGCGGCAGCAGCATCCCCGCCTCCTCTCCGCGCTGGACCTTCAGCCGTCCGGAAAAACTCAAACTCGACCCCGAATACGGACCGGCCTCGTGGATCCAGAGCATCCAGGCCGCGCTCGAGCAACAGCCCGACACCCTCTTCGTCATCACCGGTTCCAGCGGTGCCGGCCAGATTCGCTACAGTGACGAAACCATCGCCCGCCGTCGCGAAGCCCGCGCCAAACAGCTGGCCGAAATCAAAGCCTCCGGCCTCGATATCGCCGGCATCAGCGCCGCCCGCAACAAGGCCTTCGCGAAACTCCGCGCCGAGTTCGATGCCATCAATAAAAAGCTCATCTCCCAAGGCAAGGACCCCTTCGTCATCCAGAACACCCACCGTATCCTCGACGCCGACTTTCAGGCCGCGCTGAAGCGGGCCGGCTTTACCCCGCCCAAACTCGACACCACCGGCTGGACCGACAAGGAGGG
>DATHXF010000153.1:0-7890 GCA_035459785.1 Rariglobus sp.
GTCGCATCGACCGTGCCGCGCGGATCTGCGTTGTAGGGCGGCTTCGTCACGTCGATCACGTTGTTCGTTTTAACCGGCAACGGACGCTCGCCGGCATGGTAGCCGGCGTAGGAAAAATCGTGCAGGAAACGGCCCTGCGCATCGGTGAATCCCGGCTTCCAGTTCTCCGGATAGAGCGATGACCGCCATGTCGCGGCGTGCACGGACGCAGCCAGGAGGCTCAGCAATAACACCGACACGGACAGTCGCGGAAATTTCATGGGGTAGGAATCGGAAGATGGAACCTCCATCTCTCCTGATGCTCGAATGCCCCGCGCACCTCAACCCGCGCACGATTCTAATAGTAGAAAGGCCCTCCATTCAAAACGCGCAGGCGTTCTATTGATCGAAAGTCGCCCCCATTGACCGCGCGTGCACCTCGGCTCAGGCCAAACCGCATGCCCGCCCCGTCCGACTCCCCCGGAAACTGCCGCAAGATATCCCCTCCCCCCGCGACCGCCGTGGATGGCACCGGCCAGACCCGCGTGTTGAAGTGGAAGGACGGCAAACGCGCCGTGTTCATGGTCGAGTTCGACGACAGCGCGCCGTCACATCTCGAGTTCGCCATCCCCGCGCTGAAAAATCGCGGCATCCCCGGCACGTTTTATATCAACCCGGGCAACGGCCCCTACAAGAGCCACCAAGCCGCCTGGGAGCGTGAAGCCGCCAGCCCCGGCATCGAACTCGCCAACCATACGTTCAGCCACATCGGCGCGCCTTCCATCGCGGAGTTCGACCGCGAGATCGCCGAAGCCAATGAAGTGATCGACCGCCTTTATCCGCACCGACCCGTTTCCCGCCTGCGCGACTGGGCGCGCCCCGGCGTGCCGCGCGAGCAATGGAAAATCAGCGAGGCTGAAATTCAAAGCGTGCTCGCCAAATATCATATGATTGAGCGCCCTCCTTTCTACGGTCCGCCCTTCTCGATCAAGACGACCGAAGAGATGATCGCGTGGGTGGACGGCGCCATCGCCGCCGGAGAAATGCGCCACCTCGCGTTTCACGGCGTAGGCGGCGACTGGCACAGTGCACCGATCAATTACTTCCTCGCTCTGCTCGACAAACTCGACGCCCACCGCGACCAGCTTTGGCTGACTGATCCGCTTTCCTACCACAAATACGACACCGAGCGTCGCACCGCCAAGGTGCGCGTCGTCGAGTCCACCGATACGTCGCTGCACCTTTCGCTCACCTCGAAAAGTGACCCGCACTTCTACGACCAGCCGCTCACGCTCGTCACCGACGTGCCGGCTTCGTGGAAGCGTGTCACCATCACCCAGTCCAAATCGCGCCAGACACGCACCGTGAACAACAACACGGTGCAATTCGACGCGCTCCCCGGCGGCGGCGAGATCGTGATCAAAGCCTGATCTCGATTTTTCATCAAACGGGCGAAGCGCCACCTCTTCTATTGTTAGACGGTCGAGATGTTTGCGAAAACAAACACCTCAGCGCCTTCATCGGGCCGGCTATCCGCCCTATGAAAACGTCGATCATCTTTAGCCATGCAGTCCCGTGGTTGCTGGCGTTTCTACCCGCCGCCCGCGCACAAGAAACAATCATCAGCGATAATTTTTCGTCGGTGACCGTGATCGGAGCCTCCAACACATCCCAATCGCTTTCATCCGGCTACAACACCTATTCCAGTCTCTCCCAAAACGGAATCTACAACAACTCGGTCAACGGTTCGCTCACCTTCAGCGGCACCAACAATGCGCTCGGCTACATCGCATTCCAAAGCATCACCCTGGCTAACACCGGCGACTACCTCCAGGTGAGCTTCGACTTGAGTTACGCCACCCTGCCCGGCACCTCCGCAACCGCTCCGTTGCGCTTCGGTCTGTATAACACGTTCGGCGACATCAACACCACCCGGGGTTACCACGCGACCTCCAACCCTGCCGGTGACACTGCCGCAGGCTACAACGTCAGCACCAACCCGGCGGCGACCGGCGGAGCCTGGACTCCCGGCTCCGCCAATATCGCCAAAGACGTCAGCAACGGAGCAACTCCGGCCACGAGCAACGCCATCAACGGCGGAACCGGCGTCACGACACTGACGAGCCAGGCGCGCACCGTCACCTACGTCGCCGGCGTCGCCCAACCGGTCACGCTCCGTATCACCAAGACCGGGGCCGCGTCCTCCAGCATCGCATGGACGTTTGCCGGTGAAACCTTCACTGCTACCGACAGCAGCGGGGCCCTCGCCACGTTCGAAATTTTTTCATTCAGCAACGGGGCGAGCAACCCCGAGTGGTCCATGGACAATCTCCTCATCACCACCAACGTCGTCGCCGCCGTGCCCGAACCGTCCACCTACGCAGTGCAGTGACCGCAGCCCGGGGCTCTTTCTCGTTTTCCGCGTAGAGCAGCAGCGATGGTCTGGATTATTTGGCAAACACACCCTAAAAAAAGGGCAATGGCTACCCCCGGCTACGTCAGACAGCAGGACATCGCGCTCAAGGCCGGCGTCCACATCACCACGGTTTCCCTCGCCCTGCGCGACGATCCCCGCCTCGCCGAGGGCACCCGCCGCCGCATTCAGGCCCTCGCTCAGGAAATGGGTTACACACCCGACCCGATGCTGTCCGCGCTCACCGTCCATCGCAACCGGTCGAAGCGTCTCCACCACCAGGGCACGCTCGCCTGGCTCTACCCGCCGATCATCAAGAACGAGCGAAAGCCTTCGTTTCCCGGTTATTTTGACGGCGCCGAGGACCGCTGCACCGAGCTCGGCTACAAGCTGGAGGTTTTCAATTTCTCCGAACTCGGCGGGGCGCGTCTCTCCGGCGTGCTGCACGCCCGCAACATCAAGGGCCTCCTCATCCCGCCGCAGGCGCACAGCCGCGCCCATCTCGATTTCGACTGGAACGAATTCTCCTCCGTCTGCTTCGGCTTCACCCTGAGCTGGCCGCGTCTCCATCTCATCACCAACGCGCAATACAGTTCCTCCCGCCTCGCCGTGCGCATGCTCCGCACCCGCGGCTACCGCCGGATCGGTTTTGTCACCACGCGCGAAACCGACGAACGCACCGACCAGAATTTCCGCGCCGGCTTTCTCTCGGAGCAGCACGATTTCCTCCCCGAGAACCGCATCCCTCCGCTCCTGCTCGCCGACACGACGATCGCCACCGAGTGCGCCGAGTTCGCCGTCTGGTATCGCAAACACAAACCCGACGTCATCCTCTACATTTACCCCACGGTGGCCGAGTTCTTGAAGCGCCTGAAAATCACGCCCGACAAATGCGGCTCCGCTTCGCTCAGCGTCACGTCGCGCGACGGCGGCCTCGCCGGCGTTTACCAGAACGATCCGCTCATCGGGCGCAAAGCCGTCGATTTCCTCATCGACATGCTCCACCGCAACGAGCGCGGCATCCCGCCCCACCGCTTCCAGTTTTTCGTCGAGAGCGAGTGGGTCGAAGGAACATCGATTCGCCCCGCCGTGTCCTGAACCGGCCGATACACGCATCCGTCCGCCGGCCGGGTTCTAATGATAGAATCTTGGCGCCCTTGTTTGCGGATAAGTGTGCTGACTGCATGTCTTCCCCCTCGGACGCGCCCCCTGTTGTCCGTCCGTTATCCTGCGAACCCTTCCTTCTGCCATGAACGCCTTGAACCGCGCGCTTAGTTTTCTCGTGTTGCCGCTCGCCTTTGTCGCATCCGCCGATGCCGCCTCCTCGTGGGATGGCAAAAAGCCCGTCGATTACGTGCTCTCCGTCGAAACCGAGCGCCCCGATGCGATCTACAAGCAGGGCGAGACCGTCACCTACAAAATCGCGTTGCTCCATCAGGAGAAACCCGCCGCCGATCAATCGATCGACTACCTCATCTCCAAGGACACCGTGGCTCCTTTCCAAAAAGGCACCGTCACCCTCAAAAACGGCGTCGCCACCGTGACCGGCTCGCTCGGCGAACCCGGCTTCCTCCAATGCCAGGTCACTTTCAAAGACGGCAAGACGCCCTACGTCGCCACCGCCGCCGCCGGCATCGATCCGTTTGAAATCAAACCGAGCATGCCCGCCCCGGCCGACTTCGATGCGTTCTGGGACGCCCAGAAAAAACGCCTCGCCGCCGTGCCGATCAACCCGGTGCTGACTCCCGTGACCGCCCCCGCCGACCGTCCCGGCATCGAGGTGTTCGACCTCAAGGCCGACTGCATCGGCGCTCCCGTCTCCGGCTACTACTCGCGTCCGCTCAAAACCACGCCGAAGGGCCATCCTGCCCGCCTCTATGTTGACGGTGCCGGCGTGCGCAGCGGCGACCTTCTCGCCTCCGCCCGCTGGGCCGGTCGCGGCGTGCTGTCCCTTTCCATCAACGCCCACGGCATCCTCAACGGCCAGCCCGGCACCTACTACGCCGACCTCGCCAACGGCGCTCTCAAAAACTACCGCAAGGACGGCAGCGCGTCCCGCGACACCTATTATTTCCTCGGCATGTATCTGCGCGTGGTGCGCGCCCTGGACTTTCTCACCTCCCAGCCCGAATGGGACGGCCACACGCTCATCATCGAGGGCGGCAGCCAGGGCGGCGCGCAGTCGATGGCCGGCGCCGCGCTCGATCATCGCGTGACGTTCATCACCGCGATGAACGCCGCCATGTGCGACCACACCGGCATGGTCGCCGGCCGCGTCGCCGGCTGGCCAAAACTCGTTCCCGTGGTTGACGGCAAGCCCGACCCGCTCGTGCTCGAAACCTCCCGCTACTTCGACACGGTCAACTTCGCCTCGCGTGTCAAAGCCCAGGTTTACATGTGGGAAGGTTTTATCGACACGACCTGCCCGCCCACCGGCGTCTATGCCGCCTACAACCAGGTGCCCACCCGCAAGGAGATGATCCCCGCCGTCGAAAACACGCACAGCATCGATGGCATGAAACTCTGGCCCGCCGTCGCCGCCGCCGAACAAAAGCACCTCGACGAGATGAAGGCCAAGTTCTCCTCCGCCAAATAATCCCTCTCGCCACACCGTTCTCATGTTCACCCCCGCCCGTCTTTCATTGCTCACCGGTTTTGTTTTCACCGCCGGTCTGCTCTCCGCCGCCGAACCACTGCCGTTTCCCAATCCGGGTTTCGAGTCCGGCTTCGAGAGCTGGACCGTCGATAAAAACGACCAGGCCGCCGGCTTGAGTCAGGTCAAAGCCGAGGCCGCCCGCACCGGAAAATCCGGCCTGCGCGTCACCCAAAAAGACGGTTCTCCCGGTTCGTGGATCCAGAGTGCGCGCATCCCCGCCATCGACGCACAAACCTACCGTCTCGAGTTCTGGTCCCGCGTGGTTTCCACCAGCGGCATCGGCGTGTGGGTTCAATTCTACGACGTCGAGCGCAAGCCCCTCAAACCGGCCGGCGGCGATCCCGCCGTGCAACTGCTGCCCGATCCGGCCGACTGGACGCGTCAGCAACTCAACTTCACCCCGCCCGTCGGCACCGAATATGTCTCGGTCGCCGTCCACGGTTACAGCAAACGTCCCGTGCTCGCCGACTTCGACGACTTCACGCTCACGCCCATCGAAGCCTCCGCCTCCAACACCGCTTCCGCCGCCGCACCGTCCGCCCTCGGCGCGCCCAACGCCCTCACGCCCGACCCGGCCCGCGTAAAACAGATCGCCTCCTACCTGCCTGCCAAGCCCAAGGGTCTCGGCCCCACCCTCGCCGACCGCGCCATCTGGGACGCCCTCAAATCCGACCCCGAGACGAGCGGAAAAATGATCGAGCGCGCCGCGCGTTTCATGAACGAGCCTACTCCTGCCATCACCGCCGAAGCCTACCAGGCCTCCGTGCAAAGCGGCGACCGCAAGATCGACAACGTCACCAGCCACCGCCGTTTCCGCCTGACCACGCTCATGATCGCCGAGGGCATGGAAAACCAGGGCCGGTTCATTCCCTCCATCGAGAAAGAGACCGCCGCCATCTGCGACGAAACCACGTGGATCATGTCCGGCCACGTCCAGTTCAGCACGAACCGCAACGATCTCGGCACCGCCATGACCGCGTGGAATCTCGCCGCCGTGGACACCATGCTCGGTGACAAGCTCTCCGCCGGCCTGCGCAAAACCATCCGCGACCGCGTGCGTGAGCGTCTCCTCGTTCACTACCTCGCCGCGATCCGCGGCGAAACCAAGCTCGAGTGGTGGTCCACCGATCTCAACAACTGGAACTCCGTCGTCCACGGCGGCATCGTCGGCGCCGCCCTGGCCCTGGACGACTCCGTCGAGGAGCGCGCCGAGATCGTCGCCGCCGCCGAGCTCGGCACGCAGTTTTACATCAAGGGTTTTCCCGCCGACGGCTACTCGCCCGAGGGCATGGGTTACTGGAAATATGGTTTCGGCCACTATGTTCTCCTTTCTGAAGCCGTGCTCGCCGCGACCAAGGGCAAGGTCAACTTCTACGACCGCGACAACATCCGCCTCGTCGCCCAGTTCCCCCGCCGCTTCGAAATGCAGGCCGGTCTGTATCCGGCCTACGGTGACGCCCTGCTGGCCGAGGTTCCCAGCGCCTGGCTCTTTCACCTCATCGACCGTCGCTACGGTCTGAACGACGGCTCTGCGCGCGCTCTCTATCCCGATCCCACCTACAGCGCGTTTCTCTATTCCTACGGCGCCATTCTTTGTTTCGACTCCAAGGCCGCCCCGGTCACCGGCAAGAGCACCGTCTCCCTGCCCGACCACGCCTTGCGCGACTGGTTTGAACAGAGCCAGATCTACGTGGGCCGCCCCGCTTCCGGTGCCATCGCCGTTTCCTTCAAGGGCAGCAACAACGGCGTGAGCCACGGCCACAACGACCTCGGCACGTTCGTCGTCGCGACCGGCGGCGAGCCCGTGATCACCGATCCCGGTGTGCCGATTTACAACGCCCGCACCATGGGACCCAACGCCTTTGATTATCAGGTGAAATCCTCTTACGGCCACTCCGTCCCGTTCGTCGCCGGCCAGCCTCAAAAGCGCGGTTCGCAATACGCCGCGACCGTGAAAGATAAAAAATTCACCGATTCGCTCGACTCAGTCACACTCGACCTGGCCGCCGGCTATGGCCTGCCCTCGGTGAAAGAGCTCACCCGCCGCTTTGATTATTCCCGCGTCGGCAAAGGCGGCTTCATGATCACCGATCGCGTCGCCTTCACCTCCCCGCAGGCCTTCGGCACCGCGCTCACCACCTACGGCGAAGCCCGCGAGGAAAAACCCGGCGTCTGGCTCATCACCTACAAGGGCAAGTCCCTCCGCGCCGAAATCACGACGTCCGGCAACCTGCCGTTCACCGTGACCGACGAGGTTCTCAAGGACGAATCCCGCCAGGGCAAAGTCCGCCGTCTCGGCATCAACCTCAACAGCCCCGCCGCCGACGCCACCATCGCGATCAAGATCACCTCCGCCCCATAACATGCGCCTCGCCTCTTTCGCCGTCCTCGGTCTCTGCCTCGCACCGCTCGTCGCGTTCGCCGAGGTCAAACCCAAGCTCTCGCCCGACCACGCCTCCGGTGTTTACGCCCCGGGTGAAACCGTCTCGTGGACGGTCACCCTCGGCACGCCCGAGGCGGGCGAGGTCGTCCCCGAGTTCACCTACAAGATCACCCAGGACGGAAAAACGCCCGTCTCGGATGGCACCGTCGCATTCGTCAACGGCACCGCCACGCTCACCGCGTCCCGCGCCGACGCCGGCGCCTTGATCGCCGAGCTTTCCGCCCGTGGAAAACCCCTGCCCGTCGCCACCAGCGGTGCAATTTACGCACCCGAAAAAATAAAGCCATCCGCTCCCGTGCCCGCCGATTTCGACGCATTCTGGAAAGAGAAACTCGCCGAGCTCGCTCGCGTTCCGATCAACCCCGAACTCGAAAAAATCCCCGACACCAAAAACACGCC
>DATHXF010000154.1:0-5755 GCA_035459785.1 Rariglobus sp.
CACGAAGACGAGCACGGCGGAGAACTTCATGCGCTCGGCGATCGCGCCGACGATCAGGGCGGGCGTGATGATCGCGAAGGAGAGCTGGAACATCGCCCACATCGCGTCGCTGATCCAGTAGTAGCCGGCACCGGTGTTGCCTGGCTCCACACCATTGAGGAGCGCGTAGGCGCCGTCACCGATGAACGCGTTGCCCGCGCCGAAGGCCAGGCTGTAGCCGATGGCCCACCAGAGGATCGTAACCAGACCGGCGATACCCATGCACTGGGCGAGCACGGACAGAACGTTCTTTTTACGGACAAGGCCGCCGTAGAACAGCGCCAGACCGGGCAGCGTCATGAAAATGACCAGCGCGGTGCTGACCATCTGCCAAGCGTTGTGGCCCGGACCGGGTCCAGGAATCTTCGAGGCCACGTTCGGCGTGCGGGCGGTGTTGTTCATGTAGGCCTCGAGATCGGCGAGGCGCTGTTCAACCGTCGGCTCCGCCGGAGCGGCCGGTGCCGCTGCCGCGGCGGCTTCCTGGGCCCGAAGGCCGCTCACACACGCGAGAACGGACACCAGGACCGCTCCGAGGACAAAAGATTTTAGACGATGCAGAGATGTTAACATGATGTTATTGCGTTGGTTGAATTACATACCCTCCCCCTCAGCCAACGGGGACCGAAGAAGAAGGGCATGGATTCCGTGGAATGAACGTAATTCATATAGCAACCCAAATGCCAGCAGTCCACCTCCTTGCTTTTTTGCTTAAAATAATCGTTCCGCAGTAGCTGCGTCGGCGAACTCGCTGTCTGATTACGCCTAATGGAAGTCTATCTCGTTTGGACGCTCACGATTGTGCTCATCTTGATCGGCCTAGCCGGCGTGGTCGTGCCTTTACTACCGGGCACCACGTTGATCCTCGTCGCCATGATCGCGCACAAGCTGCTGCTCCCCGGCGACATCTCGTGGGCTATCATCGCCTGGATCGGCGGCATCTGGCTGGTTTCGGTGATTGTGGATTTCGCCGGCGTGATTCTCGGAACGCGGCTTTTCGGCGGCGGCAAGTGGGGCATGGCCGGCGCCGGCGGCGGGGCGTTCATCGGCATGTTTTTCTCCCTGCCGATGATTTTGCTGGGAACGATCGTGGGCGCGATCACCGCAGAAAAATTCATCGCCAAAAAATCCAACCGCGCGTCGCTCCTCGCCGGAGCAGGCGCAGCCTTCGGGTTTCTCATCTCAACCGTCGGTCGGTTGATTTGCGCCGTCGCGATGATCGCGTTGTTCCTGTTCGCCGTCTGGCAGACTTACCAAACGTTTTAATACCACGCGCTCATACCGCGCGCGCGTGGCAGCCGGCACCGCGTCCCAAGTAGGCGTCGAATCGCGCCGCCACCACGCGCACGAACGGCAGCCCGATCTCCGTAACCGCGATACCCTTGTCCGTGCACTCGACGATACCGTCGGCCTCCAAGTCGGCGAGCGAAGCGAGTTCGGCGGTGTAAACACGCTTCACATCCACTCCGATTTCGCGCGACACCTCGTCGAAATCCAAGTGGTGCTCGCACATCAGGCGCATGATGATCGTCTGCCGGCGGCGGTCTTCGTTGGTGAGTCTCCAGCCGCGCGCGACAGGAAGTTCGCCCTTCAACAAAGTCGTGCGATAGGTCGCGAGGCTCTTGTGGTTTTGGCGATAGCCCTCGGGCGTGGTTGAAATCGCCGAGATACCGAAACCGTAAACCGACGCGCCGGCGCGCGTGCTGTAGCCTTGGAAATTCCGGTGCAGGCTGTTCTCGCAAAGCGCCACCGCGAGTTCGTCTTTCGGACGCGCGTAGTGGTCCATGCCGATCTCCACGTAGCCGGCGGCGAGCAAACGCTCCTTGACGAGCATCTGCATGCGCAGTTTTTCATCGATGCCCGGTAACATGCCCGTTTGGTCAAAGATACGCTGCGCCGGTTTGATGCTCGGAACATGCGCGTAGCTGAAAACCGAGAGACGATCCGGTCCGAGTCCGAGCACATCGTCGATGGTGCGGGCAAACGTGGACACCGTCTGCTTAGGCAGGCCGTAGATGAGATCGATGTTGATCGAGTTGAAGCCTGCGTTGCGCAACAGAGTCACGGCGCGCTCGTTCATGGCGGGTGGTTGCACGCGGTGGATGGCGGCTTGCACCGCAGGGTCGGTATCCTGCACGCCGAGCGAGGCACGGCGGGCGCCAAACTCCCGCAACGCCTCAACCTGTCCGGCGTCGAGATGGCGCGGATCGATCTCGACGGCGATCTCGGCCTCTTCATCAAACGTAAACGCGTCTCGGAAAATTTTTCCGAGACGCCGGAGCTGCGCCTCGGATAAAAACGTAGGCGTGCCCCCGCCAAGATGAAACTGCGTGACGCGGCGCACAGGGTCGATGAGCGGCGTGGTCAGCGAGATCTCGCGTTCGAGGTCATCCAGATAATCGTCAGCCGCGGACTGGCGCCGGGTGATCAGATTGGTGCAGCCGCAAAACCAGCAGCGGCTCTGGCAAAACGGCAGATGCACGTAGAGCGACAGCGGACCGGCGCCGGGACGGTTGTCGCGGGCGATCAGGCCGGCGGGGCACAGCGCGGCAAGGTCGTCGGAAAAGTGATTGGCCGTCGGATACGACGTGTAGCGCGGGACCGGGCCGGAGTATTTCCGCAGCAACGCGAGGTTGCCGCCGGGACGCGGGACATAGTGCGGTGCAGGCAGGCGTGAGGAGACCATGGTGGGAGGTCTTCATCATGCCAGACGCCGGACAAGGGTTCTGCGCAAGATTTGCGCAGGGCTGCGCGGTTTTTGCAGGCGAACCGCTTACTTCGGAGCGTCGAGCCGCTTCCAATCCACCTGATACTTCGTGTAGGTGTCCTGCGGAGCCGGCGCGGGGCCGCCCGCCGCCGGCGTGACCATGGCGCTTCCGTTTTCCGAACCCGGCCCGTTACGCCTGAAGATGAACCGATTGAGCTTCTCGAAGCTCATGCGCTTTTCCAGCTTAGGCTGGCGTTGAAACGCCCCCGTGTTGGCCTCAGCCATGCCATCCTGATATTTTGTGACCTTGTCGTAAGACTTGATCATGTCGCCCTTCGGCTGAATGCGCGATTTCTCGCCGTCATGACGGTTCATCTCGCGTTCACGCACCTCGGGCTTGGGAAAGTCTTTACGCTCAATCATGTTTTTTTCGCGCGTTTCCGTCACGCTGATCGGTGCACGGCGTTCACCGACGGGCGCATCCTTGCGATCGATTTTGTCGGGCGCATTGAAACGCTGGTCCTGCACGACCTCATTGCGAAAAAACGGACGCTGGTTCGCTTCGCGCCCGGGCGAAAGCGGCGTGTCGGCGCTCTCGGGGGTCGGCGCCAATTGCGTGTTGCGCTGGGCCGGATCCACCCGCGCAGGATCCTCGGCGCGCAGCCCTAGCGGCAGCACGGTGGAAACGGCGAGAATCAGGAGCGGGGTGACTCGCATAACGGAGCGAACAGACAACCAACTCACGTCCGCCCGGACAAGACCTTATTCCGGCTCGGCGGTGCCCTCGACGACCCACTGGCGGGCCTCGGGGACCTGCGCAAAGAAAGCTTTGAGCGTGGCGCTCAGGTGCTCGGCGTAGCGGTAGTGCGCTCCCATGCCGGTGCGCAACTCGGCCTCGTAGATGAACTTGTCGGCATGCGTGCTGTGTTCGAACGGCGTCTGCGCGCCGAGGAGCAACGAGTAAACGTAGGCCGGTGAACCGCGTTGCATGAGCTCTTTCGTGAGCGCGGCTTGTTCGTCAAGCAGCTCTTGGTGAGCTGCGTGCGTGATCTCGGGCGGAAGGTAAAAACCGGCCTGGATGAGCGGCGTGTAGCGGTGGCCGGTGCGGTGGCGGTTGAGGTCGCGCAGTTCGGCGATGGCCATGTTGTTCCAGGCAAAGCTTACGCGCATGCGGCGGGTGGCGGTGCCTTGGTAGCCGTAGCGGTTGGCGCGATGGCGGAGCGCCTCGGGGACCGTCTGCTCTTCGCTGAGGAAGGGCGGCGTGGTGCGGTCCACATGCACCCACACATCGTCGGTAAGCGGCTTGGTCGAGAGACGCGCGAGACCAAGGCGAAGGGAGACATCGAGTTCCTGCTGGGCCTGCGCCTGGTAGGACTTTTCGGCGGAGCTGTGGCGCATGAGGCGCGGGGAGATTTTGATGAGTTCGCTGCGGATGAGCGCGGCGGCGGCGCGGGCCTCGGGATGCGGCATCGAGTCGAGCTGCTTCACGGTGGCGGCCCACATGCGCGAAGACTGGACGAGGCCGACGTTGGTGCGCGTGGCGAGCGGGATAAAGTAACGGGCGCGGTCGAGGGCGTAGTTTTTGCGGATGCGGGTGACGACGGCGGGCTTGGCGTCGGCGGGCACGCGCACGCGGTCGGGCTCGGCGACGCCAAGCGCGTCGAGGCGGGAATACTCGGCATTATACGCGGCGAAGGATTTCGCCATGAGCGCCTGCCAGCGGGGAGCAAGATCCTCGGGGATGCCGATCTCGGCGGCGGACGGCAGGTTGTCCGCGTTCATGGTGATGTAGCGCGTGGACGACTCCTGGCCGTCGGCCATTTGCGCGATCTCGAACAGTTTATACGCGAGCCACATCGAGATGTCGTCGAGGGCGATGGCAAGGCCGCCGGTGAGACCGCCGATGGAGGCGTGGCCGTAATCGACGAACTTCAGGATGCGGTCGATGGAGGCGTCGGGGTTGGCGAGATCGACCTTTTCGAGGATGGCGTGAATGCCCTCGTTGCTACGCGAATAGCGCGCCAGCACGGACGCGAGGAGCTCCGGAGTGACCTTGGGCAGGTCGGCGGCAGAGGGCGGCGGGACAAGGGCGAGGCCGGTAACTTTCATCGATGGCTAGATGGCCGCAAAAAGGCGCGGAAAGCGCAAGGACGGTGAATGCGTAAGGAAACAAAAATGTGACAACGGCACCGCAAGGCCCTTCACCGCCAGTTCAGTGTTTCCGCCACGCCTGATTTCAGCGATGAACCACCCATGCTTCCCCGACTCAAATCAACCCTGCTCGGTATCGTCGTGTGCGTGTTTGCAGCCACCAGTCGCGCCGAAACACCCCGGGCCCAACATGTTTTCATCATCAGTTTCGACCAGGCCGGCAACGACAGTGTCGCGAAAGCCGCGATGCCGTTGTTCAAAGCGATGGCCGCCGAGGGTGCGCACACGTGGGAAGCCTACACCATCGTGCCGAGTATCACCCTGCCCTCGCATGTGTCCATGTTGACGGGCGTGGGCATCCAAAAGCACCAAGTCCTCTGGAACGAGTGGGATGAAACGCGCCCGAAGCTGACGGTGTCGACGATTTTTCACTTGGCGAAAGAACGCGGACTGACAACCGCGATGATCGCGGGGAAACCCAAGTTCATCACCTTCCGCGAAGCGGGTGGGCTGGACACTTTTGTCATTCCTGAAAACGCCAAGGCCGCCGGCATCGGCGCGGCGGTGGCCGAGTTGTTAAAAAAACAGCAGCCCAACCTGGTGTTCATCCACTTCGCCGATCCCGACACCACGGGTCACCAATTCGGCGTGAACTCACCCGAAAAGATGCAGGCGCTGGCTGACTGCGATCAGGCGCTGGCCGTCATTCGTGCCGCAATCGCGGCGGCGGGCATCGCGGATTCGAGCGTGATGATTCTGACGGCCGATCACGGCGGACATGACCGGCCGGCCGCCGAGATCGCCGACCGGGTAAAGCGCGGACTGCCTCCCGCGCCCGGCACCCACGGGGCGCCGGATTCG
>DATHXF010000155.1:0-32271 GCA_035459785.1 Rariglobus sp.
CCGCTCCTCGCATCTTCGATGCGTGCGGACACCAAAATCTGGAATGATTCCGGCACCGACTGGTGGAACAATCCCGCCAGCAACTGGACCGGCGGACTTCCGGGTTCCGGTGACGACGCCGTGATCGGTCTCGGCGGCACGGCCTATTTTTTAAACGGTTCGAACTCCATCCGCTCCCTCTACGTCGGCGACAGCATTGGTGGTCCGATCGGCGGCGCCGGCACCGTGCGCTGGGATGACAACAGCAGCCTTTTCACCTCGGGCACCAGTTTCATCGGCAACACCGGCAGCGTCGGCACCGTGCAGGCCAGGCATAGCCAGTGGGTCAGCTCGGCCGATATCATCATCGGCAGCTCGGGCACCGGTTTGCTCGACATCGCAGGCGGCCGGGTTTCCAACACCTTCAGTTTCATCGGTGCGGACACCGGCATCACCGGCACGGTCAACGTCACGGGCGCCGGCTCGACCTGGACCCAATCCGCGGGCGTCGTCGTCGGACACAACGGCATCGGCAACCTCACCATCTCGGGCGGTGGCGTTGCGACCAACAAGGAGGCAATCATCGGTCGCTACCGCACGCTCAACGAAGAATCCGGCAATGAGATCGACACCGCCCAAGGCACCGTGGTCGTGACCGGCGCGGGTTCGATCTGGTCGAACTCCGATTACGTGGTGGTCGGAGCAGAGGGCAAGGGCACGCTCACCATTCAAGACGGCGGTCTCGTTCGTGTCGGCTGGAACGGCACCGCCGCCACCGGCACGCTCACCCTCGGCCAGGGCGGCTCCAGCAATAATGAGCTGAACATCGGCGCGGGGGGTTCTGCCGGCACCTTGCTGGCCGCCACCGTCACCGGCGGAGCCGGCACGGGCACGAAGACCGTCAACTTCAACCACACCGGTTCCCATACGTTCGCCCCCAATCTCACCGGGAGCCTCAAGGTTCAGGCTATCGGCACCGGCACCACCCTTCTCACCGGCACGAACACCCACACCGGCGGCACCTTCATCAACTGGAAAAGCACCCTCCAGATCGGCAATGGCGGCACCACCGGCACGATCTCCGGCATGATCACCGGCAGCGGCACCCTCGCCTTCAACCGCTCCGACAACACCTCCTTCGCCCTCGCGTTTTCCGGCGGCGAGTCACCCTCTATAGCGCAGAACGGAGCGGGCACGATCACGCTCACCAACCCGATGACCGATTTCAAGAGCTGGTTGGTGCCGGCGAGCGGCAGCACCCTCGTGCTCTCCAATGCTTATACAAGCCCCTATCCGCTTTTAAAATCCGGCGACGGCTTCTTACGACTCACCGCCAACATCAGTCACTCGGATGTCCGGATCGACGGAGGCATCCTTCAGGTAGGCAACGGAGCGACCGGCGGTTCGCTCACATCGAGTCGCATACTCTTGAATTCAGGGGTCATCGCGTTCGACCGCAGCGATGACGTCGTGTTCGCAACACCCCTCTCCGGCCAGGGCGGCGTGCGGAAGCTGAATTCAAATAAACTCACGCTTACCAACACCGCCTACTCCGGCCTCACCGATATTTCCGCCGGCACCCTTGTCCTCCAAAGCGGCATCCTCACGGGCGCGACAGCCGGAGCAGGCAAGCTCGTTAAAACCACCACGGGGGACCTTTCCATAGGATACATATCAAATGACTTGGGCCACACCGGAGGCACCGAAGTCCAGGCAGGGAAACTCGCGTTCAATTCCGAGGGGGCCATCGCCGGCAACATCGCCGTCTCCAGCGGGGCGACCTTCGATTTCAGCCGATCAACGACGGGCGATTATAATTTCGGCGGATCCTTTTCCGGCGCCGGCACCGTCTCCGTAAGCGCCGGCCTGGCCCGCGTGCTGCCCGTGGCCGCCCTCTCCGGTTTCACCGGAACGTTTGCCATCAACAACTCGTCCAGCTCCTTCGCCTTCGACACCGCCACCGCCGGCAGCTTCTCCAACGCCGTCACCGGCACCGGTGTCTTCGGCAAGAGGGGCGCGGGCACACTCACCTACACCGGCGCCGCCGTAAACACCGGCGGATTTTCCGTCACCGGGGGACGGCTGAACCTCGGCAACGGCGGCACGACCGGCACTTATTTGACCGACGTCGCCTCCACTGCGACGATCTCCAGCGGCGCGACCCTCGCCTTCGACCGCTCCGACAGCTTCGCCTTCGCCGGCCGGCTCACCGGCCAGGGCACCTTCACCAAAGCGGGGGCCGGCACGCTCACCCTCACCAACGGGTTGGACTCCTTCACCGGCGCGCTCGCCATCGAAGGCGGCACGCTTGCGCTCAATACCAACGACAACACCACCCTGAAGGGCGCGATCACCGGCACCGGAAAATTCATCAAGCAGGGTGGCGGCACCTTCTTTCTAAAAAGTGACGCCGCCCGCAATGACGCTCTCGCCAACACCGTCTCCCTCACCATCGCGGGCGGCACCTTCTCCCTGGGGGTTAAAGGCAACAACACCTACTCGGGCAGCATCGATGGCGCGGGTGCGTTCAGATATGATCCCAATGACGCAATATACACGCTGACCTACACCGGCACCGCCACGCACACCGGCGGCACCGCCGTCGGCAATGGCACGCTGAGCATTGGCAATGGAGGCACCACCGGCTCGATCTCCGGCGACATCGCCTTCAACAGCCGCAAGCTCGTCATCAACCGCTCCGATGCCGTAACGCTGCCCAACAAGCTCACCAGCAACACCGGCACGCTTGCAAATGCTGGCTCGGGTAACGCCACCTTTACCGGCGATCTCTCCGGACTCTCCGGCAACACCTTCGATGTCACCGGCACCGGCGCCCTTATCCTCGGCTCCGCCTACTCGTCTCTTAACACCATCGTCAAAACCGGCTCGGGCAAGCTGACCCTGGGTGGCGAAACCACCACCTACGTGCAGCTCAACGCAGGCACACTCCAGATCGGCAACGGCGGCACGACCGGCACGCTCACCGGCAACATCTTCTCCGTCGGCGCAGCCAATACCGTTCGTTTCGATCGCAGCGACGATTTTACCTACGGCGGCAGAATCGATGGCAGCGGCATCCTGCTGGTAAAGGCCGGATCGAACAACCTCACGCTTACGGACAATATCAGCGCCATCTCGACCATCATCGCGGGCGGCAACCTCATTCTCGGCAATGCGAACAACTGGGGGATCGGCACGATCAGTGGTGCCGGCGCCCTCCATAAAAACGGCGCGGGCAGCGTGGTCATCGCAGGCGCCACGCACACCGGCGGCACTTTCGTGAATGCCGGCACACTCCACATCGGCGGCGATCTCTCCGGCACGACCACCGTCGCCAGTGGCGCCACGCTGTCGTTTTTCGCTCAAAGTTCCCTCGTGTCCGATGTCACTGGCGGAGGAAACCTCACTATCCAGTCCTCCGCCAATGTCTTCGCCGGCGTCGCGACCCATACCGGTGCCACCACAATCACCGGCCTCGGCAGCCTGGCGGTCGGCGACGCGCGCAACTTCACCTTCGGCAGCACCACCGACGGCACCGGAACGCTCAAGAAAACCGGCTCCGGCACCATGACCGCGACCGGCGCGTTCGGCCACGCGACCACCACCGTCGCCGCCGGCACACTCATCACCGGCTCCCTCGGCACCGGCACGACCACCGTCGATTCAGGCGCCACCCTTCGCATCAATCCGTCCGCCGATACCACGTTCGCCGGCGCCGTCGCCAACTCCGGCACCTTCAACAAGGCCGGCGAAAGCACACTCACTTTCTCAGACTCCTTCAGCCAGACGTCCGGCGGCGTGACGATGATCTCCGGCGGCACCCTCGCCCTCACCTACTCCACCGGAGATTCCTCCCTCGCCGGCACGCTTCAAGGTGCGGGCGCCTTCGAGAAACGAGGCGCGGGCACCCTGAATCTCACCGGCACCTCCGGCCACACCGGCGGCACCTTCGTCACCGGCGGCACGTTGCTGCTCTCCACCGACGCCTTCCTCACCGGCAACGTCTCGGTCGCGTCCGGCGCCACCTTCGGGATCACTAAAAACCATTACACGTTTGGCGGCGCGATCTCCGGCGCCGGTGGCTTCAAAAGCCAAAACAACGCGACACTCACCGGCGCGCTCACCTACACCGGCAACACCCACATCGGCGGCAACGGCATTCTCACCCTCAACACCTCCGTCGACACCACGCTGTCCGGCAGCCTCACCGGCGACGGCTCCTTGCTAAAAACCGGTTCGTCCACGCTCACTTTGTCCGGCGATGGCAGTGCTTTTACCAGAGTCATCGAAGTCAATGCAGGCACGCTCCGGCTCGCCAGCGCCGACAACGTTCGCGGCCCGGTCTGGCTTGCCGGCGGCAGCCTCACGACCGACGCCACCGCCCGCACCTTCACCGGCCAGCTCACCGTCTACACCAGTGCCTTGATCGGCGGCAACGGCGGCGACCTCATCCTCTCCGGCAATCTCGAGAGCAGATCCGGTGCGACACTCACCAAGTTCGGCACGAACACCGTGATCCTCACCGCTGCCAACTCCTTCACCGAGCACACCATCATCAATGGCGGCACCCTCCGTCTCTACGGCATCGGCCGGCTCAACGAGGGCACCGGGCACGATCTCACCGTCAACACCGGCGGCACCTTCGATGTGGGCGCGAACCCCAATGTCTCCCGCCAGCTCATCCTCGACGGCGGCACCCTCACCGGCACCGTTGGAATCATCGGCGTCAGTTACCACATGATGCTGCGCAGCGGCGTCGTGGACGCCATTCTCGACGCAGGCCCCTCCATCACCCTCGAAAAAACCACCGCGGGCACCGTCACGCTCAGCCGCGCCAACACCTACGAGGGCAAAACCCAGATCAACGGCGGCCTCATCAACTTCGCCTCGATGGACAACTTCGGTCCCACCGGCACCGTCAACCTCGACGGCGGCGGTCTGCAGTGGGCGACCGGCAACACCCTGGATATCACCTCCTCGTCCCGATTCAACCGCGCCTACGGCGACGCGGGCGCGATCTTCGACACCAACGGCAACAACGTCACCTTTGCCCACGCTCCCACCGGCGCCGGCACGTTCACCAAAGCCGGTGCCGGCACGCTCACCCTTTCCGCCTCCACGCTCCACCAAGGCAACACCGTCATCACCGGCGGCACCCTTGAGTTCGCCGCCTCCGGCGATCGCGTTTACGCCGGCGCTATTTCCGGCGCGGGCGCGCTCACCAAGTCGGGTGGCGGCCGCGTCACCTTGTCCGCCAACAACACCTACACCGGCGCCACCACGATCTCCGCCGGCACGCTCGTGCTCAAAGGCGCCGGCGCCTCCTCCTCCCACGCCATCGCCTCGGGCGCGATGCTTGAACTCAATGTCGACTCCGGCAACCGCGACCTCTCTTCAACCACGTATTCCGGCGGCGGCACGCTGGTGAAGAGCGGCGGAGGCACCGCCACCTGGGGCGCGGGTTCGGCGACCTTCGCTATGACGGCCGGCTCGTTCATCGACGTGCAGACCGGCACCTTGGTCGGCGGCTCGAACGCCAACGAAAATTGGACGGCCAATCGCGCGAGTCTCCACGTCGCTTCCGGCGCTTCATTCTACGGCATCGAAGCCAACGTCACCGTCGATGCGCTGACCGGCGGGGGCGCCATCTACTCGGGGTTGAACGGGGCCGGCTATGAGAGATTCACCTTCGGCAAAGCCGGCGGCTCGGGAACCTTTTCCGGCGTGCTCTCCAACTTCTCCACCTTCGCGGGAAATTACGAAAAAACCGGCGCCGGCATCCAGATACTCACCGGCACCAATACCTACACCGGCGCCACCACGGTTTCCGAGGGCACGCTCGTAGTGAACGGCTCCCTCGCCAACACCACCGTCACTGTTGCCGACGGAGCCACTCTCGGTGGATCAGGCGTCATCAACGGCCACACCACCCTCGAAACCGGCGCGACGCTCGCCGCCGGCAACAGCCCCGGCACGCTCACCTTCACCAACGGCCTTGCCTTCGACTCCGGCGCCCTCCTCAAGTTCGAACTCGGCACAATCAGCGACAAAATCGTCGTCTCCGGCGGCATCCTCTCCGCCAACGGCACGATCACCGTCAACATCTCCGACTCCGGCGGCTTCACCGCCGGCACCTACACCCTCATCGACGCCACCGGCGCGACTCTCACCAGCATCGGTGCCACCTCCCTCGACCTCGGCACGACCATCGCCGGCTACGATTTCGCGTTCATTCAGAACGGCGCCCTCTTCCAACTCACCGCCGTCGCCAGCGCCGTCCCCGAACCCGCCGCCTCCGCCATCCTCGCCGGTCTCGGCGCGCTTGCCCTCGCCTCGCTTCGCCGCCGTCGCGTCTAGAACCGCAGGGTCGCCGTCACACCCGCCATGCGCGGCGCGGCGCGCACGGTCGTCGGGAAACCATACGTGCCGCCGGTGTTGCCCGCATCCAGCAGGTATTCCTTGCCCAACACGTTGTTCACATAGCCGGTCACTTCCCACTTACCGCCGCGCGAGCGATAGCCGAGACGCAGGTTCAGCAACGCGAATCCGCCCTGCCGCAGCGAGCCGCCGTTCTGCGCGTTGTCATCCTCGAAATAATACGCCGAGCGATACGTCAGAAGCGGCGTGAAAAACACCGCGCCTCCGCCGTCCGTGCGCACCGTGAACGTGCCTCCCAACGACGCCGTGTGTTTCGAGGTCAACCGGAACGTGTTCCCCGCATACGTCTGCGGCACCCCGGCCTCGTTGAGATTCGCAAACCGCGCGTCCGTGAACCCGTGGGTCGCGAACAACGTCAGCCAGTCCGCCACGTCGGCCTCCACGTTCGTCTCGAAGCCGCGCCCGCGCGCCCGCCCTCCGTCGATGGGGTTCGTCACGCCGAGCCCCACCGTGCGCACCGTCTGGAAATGCTCGAAGTCATACTGAAACACCGATGCGCCGTAGCGCACCCGCCGGTTCGCGCTGGCACCGTTCATTCCCAGTTCGTAGTTCACCACCGTCTCCTCCGCCTGTTGCCGGGGCGCGAGCGTCACCGCATCGAAATTCAGCACCGGCGAACGCCGCCCGCGCGACACCGACGCATAGGTGGTGAAGCGCGGATTAAACTTATAATTCGCATCCACCTGCCCCGACCACGCCTGTTCGTCCGCGCGGTTCTCGATCTGCCCCGGCGAAACCTTGAAAATATTATTCCCCCCGCCCGAGGTCGGCAACCCGCCCACGAGATTGCCCGGCACCGGCGCGGCAAAGGATTGGTAACGTGAGACCAGCCGCTCCTGCGTGAGCCGCAGCCCGGCGCCCACCATGAGCTTGTCGGTGAGCTTGTAATCCGTCCGCCCGAACACGTCGCCCGAAGTCTTCTCCGACTCGTTGCGGTTGCGCTCTTCGTAACGCGGATTCAGCGGAAAGGGAAAGATCCCGCCGTTGGTGAAATAGGTGAACAGCGTGTTCTCGTTCGTGCGGATGATCGTCGTCTGCCCGTCCTCCGACCACGCGGCGTTCGCGCCGAGCGAGGCGGTCAACCTTCCGCCTGCGTCGTAATCGAAATGCACTTCCTGGCTCAACCGCCGCCCGTCGTAGATTTCGCCCAGCTCGAGAAGATAAAGCTGCGAGCCGTCCGCATCGAATTCGTTGTGGCTGTCCACCTCGCGCCACGTGCTGGTCGAGGTGACCGTCCACGCCTCGTTGAGCTCGTGCTTCACGATTCCGGTGAGTCCCGTGATTGTGCGCGTGACGCCGAGCGCGGTGCCGCGGTTGAGGTTCGCCGCCGAGTAGGGATCGGTGTCCGTGATGGCCGGAAATCCCGGCACGCCTTGCGCGGTCTTGAACGCGATGCCCGGCGTGTCGTCGTTCTGATAATTAAAAACTAAATCCGCCGTCGTCGCCGGAACCGGCGACCAGCGCAGGCTCGCACGGACCGCCTGCGTTCCCTCGCCTTGCAAGTCGGAGCCGTCGGCGAGATTTTTAACGTAGCCGTCGCGCTCGCTGGAATACACGGCGACGCGGGCGAAGAGCTTGTCGGCGATCAGCGGACGGTTGACGTAAGCCTCGGCGGTGATCGCGTCAAAATCGCCGGCGCCCACCGTGAGCGCACCGGACGATTCGTCACGTGCGCGGTTGCTTTCGATCGCCAGCGCGCCGCTTTCCACGCCCTCGCCAAACCGCGTCGGCTGCGGCCCCTTGAAAACCGCAATCTCGGCCGTGTCGAAAAGTGCGACGCTGTTGCCATGCACGTTGTGCAGCACGACCCCGTCCTGAAAAACCGAGACCCGGGGCTGCACCCGCGGATCGCTCGTGTCCGAGGTCAGCCCGCGCAGATTGAGGGAAACGTTGTCCACCGACTGGGCCGAGACGAACAGCCCGGGGACAAGCGGGGCGAGTTCGTCGTAGCGCGTGATCCCCTGGGCGTTGAGAAACGCCCCGTCGTAGGCCGTGACGGCGGACGGCGGAACGGCCGTAAGCGGATCGGTCACGCGCGCGGCGACAACCTCGACCGGATCAAGCACGGTGGCTTCCTCCGCTCCCAGGCTCGCGTGCTGCAGACCAAGCAATACCACCGTGCTAATGGCCTGAAATCGATGGCGCCTAGCAAGTCGTTGAGAGAAATCCGGCATTCCAAAAGTCGCTGTAAAAAAAGGGTGGACGCGTCTTTCCTGAATTATCCCCCGCCGGTTGCAAGCCTCCGACTCCCGCCGTGTAAACCCGCCGCATTGGCCGCACTGGCTGGTTTTCGCACGCTCAGTCCCTAAGCGGCCCGCAGCATTTCCGGCTGGTCGATGGTCGGCTTTTCCTGAAAAACACCCGTATGAAACCCCTCCAGACTTCACTCCTGCTTGCTTTGGGCGCTTCGCTGACCACCTCCGTTTTGGCCGACACCACCGGCTCCGGTCTCCTCGGAAAACGCTACGTGGAAGCGTCTGCCTTCATCAACGACTACAATAATTTTGACGACAACAGCTACAGCGTGGGCACCGCCATCAATATCCCCCTCACCGCCCATTTCGATGCCGGCGCCTCACTCCAGCACTCCTGGCTCGAAGGCGACGAAGGCGAAAATTTTCAGGATCTCGCGGCTTACCTCACCGCTTACACCACCTGCGGTGACTTTCGCCCCTTCGCCCGCGCAAGCCTCGCCTACGAATGGTGGCATGTGTCCGACGACCCCTTCTACCAAATCGACCTCGGCAGCGAATATCTCGTCACCAAGCGCCTCTCGCTCTCCGCGCAACTTTCCTGGTCCGAGTTCCTAGCGACCGACTGGAACGGCGGGGCGTTCTCCGCCTCGGGCCGCGCCAACTACTGGCTGACCGATACCATCGCCGCCTCCGCCATGCTCGGCTGCAGCGAAGGCGGCAATTGGAACTACGGTATCGGCACCGTATTTAAGTTCTAACCACCCCGCGCGCCTGACGGCGCGCCGCCGGTGTCGGGGGTCAGTGTTCAGGCACCGAGCACCATCATCAGCCGCGCCTGGAGTTGCTCCACTCCGAACGGTTTTTCCAGCACGCCCGCCGGATGAATCGCCGCGGGTGGCAGGCTCTCCAGCCTCCGCGAAAAGCCGCTCATCAGAATCACCGGCACCGACGGATTGATTCGGTGCATCTCCGCATGCGCCTCGAAGCCGTCCATGCGCGGCATCGTCAAATCCAGAAGCACGCCTTTCAGCTCGTGCGCGTGCCGGCGGAAAATCTCCACGCCTTCGATTCCGTCTCCCGCCACCAGCGGCGTGAACCCAAACCGGGTGATCAACTGCGCGGTGATGTCGCGGATGAACACATTGTCGTCCACGATCAAAAAAAGGCCTTCGGTGATCCAAGTTTTCTCCACTTGGTTTGAATCCGCTGCCGCCACCACCTCCGGCTTCGCCGCCAGCGCCGGAAACGCCACGCGGAAAACCGTCCCTCGGCCCGGCGCGCTCTTCACCGTGATGGCTCCGCGGTGTGACTTCACCACGCCGCCGACCGCCGCCAAGCCCAGCCCCTGCCCCGTGGTCTTGGTCGTGTAGAAAGGTTCGAAAATACGCTCCTGCACCTCGGGCGTCATGCCGCAACCCGCATCCTCGACTTCCAAAACAACATAGGCTCCGGGTCCGATCACGGAACCGGGGAATTCCGTCCTCACCGCGGCTGCGTCAAGCGACCGCGCGCGCGTGCGCACGCGCACGACGCCTTCGCGCTCCCCGTAGGACTGCGTCGCGTTCAACACGAGGTTCATCACCACCTGTTGCATCTGCGTGCCCGCCGCCAGGACCGACGGCAGCGTCGCCTCCAGATCGAGTCGCACCTGCACCTTTTTCCCGATGCTCGGATCAAGCAGATCGCAGGTCTCCGTCACCAACCGGTTCAGATCGAGCTCCGCAAAAGCCACCGGACTCCGCCCCGCATACGAAAGCATCTGCTGGCAAAGCGCCGCCGCCTTGGTCGCCGCCAGCTCTATCCGCTCGATGTGCGCCCGCGCCGGTGCGCCCGCGGGCAGCTCCGCTCCCGCCAGGTTCGCGTTGCCCACGATCGCCGTCAGCAGGTTGTTGAAATCGTGCGCGACCCCTCCCGCCAGCACACCGAGGCTCTCCGCCTTCTGCATCTGCAACAACTCGCGCTCGTGCCTCATCCGCTCCGCCTCCGCGCGTTTCTGCTCCGACAAATCCCGCAGGATAATCGCAAAGGTGTGCGCATCCGTCTCCTCGTCGCGCTGCGCCAGCATCACGAGCGCCGTCGGGATTTCGCGACCCGCCGCATCGTGGATGGCCACCTCGCCGCGCCAGATTCCCGCGGCAAGCGCCGCCGGCGACGCCTCCGTGCGCAACCGTTCGCACACACCCTCGGTCATCACGTCCTTCAACTCTCCGCCCACTCTCAACGTCCCGCCCGCCTCCGGACCGCACACCGCGAGCAACGCCGCGTTGGCATGGAGCACGCCTCCTCCGGCATCCACGATCACCACAAAATCCGGAGTCGCCTCGATGATGCGCAGCAACCGCGACACCTGCGCCTCCGCGCGCTTGCGGTCCGTGATATCCACCTGCGTGCCTGACACGCGCAACGGCCGCCCCGCCGCGTCGCGCTGCATGATCGATCCGCGCGTGTGCAACCACCGCCAGTGTCCCGCCTTGGTCCGCAGCCGGAACTCCGCCTCATACAATTCGGTGCGCCCTTCCACGTGCGCCCACAGCGCCTCGCGCACCCTCGCCCCGTCCGACTCATGCACCAGCCTCGGCCAGTGCTCCGCGAAGGGTGACATCTCCTCCATCCGGTAACCCGTCATCCCGGCAAACCGCTCGTTATACTCGACCTCTCTGGTCGCCAGATCCAGCTCCCACAACCCCAGCTGCGCGCCTTCGGTCACGCGATCCAGCTTCGCACGGTTCCCCTCCAGCTTGCGCTCCGCCTCGTTGCGGCGCGTCACCATCGTGCCAAGGCCGAGCCCCACGCTGCACACCGCAACTTCGAACAAAAGAAACACATGGGAAAACGCCTTCGTCGTCCCTTCCAGCCGCATGCTCACCAGACCCACCATCATCACCAGCAGCGTCGCCAGGGTCGCGCCCCGCAGTCCGTCGCACACGCAGATCCAGATCAGCGGAAGGAAACACAGGTAGAACGCGTCATGTTCGCGCAGCACCGGCATCGACAGCACCAGCACGATCGTCCCCGTCAGCACCAGGGCGCGCAGCACGCCCAGCAGGATGCCGCGCGACGTCGGCCGCCTCGTCGCCATTGCCCGCCGGCCGCCTTGCAACCACGGAGAAACAAACACCATCACCACCGGCACCACCGTCAGGATGCCGCTCGCATCCCCGATCCACCACGCCCCCACCCACGGCCAGAACTCGCAGTCCGGAATGACGTTCGCCGGCGACGCCAGCAGGCAATACACCCAGGTGCCGGCATACGACACCGCCAGCGGAGTCACCGTCAGGGCCAGGCAGAACACCAGCGTCTCCCGCGGACTTCCCGGCAGCAGCCTCGGCCCCGAAAACCGCCGCACCGCCGCCGCCGCACCGCCGTAGCCCAGCGTGATCAACACCGGAAAAAACCACACCATCCATGCCTCCACCGGCGGCGCCGGCCACCACGCCGTGGACAGGTTCGCCAACAAAACGACCGGCATGTAACGCGGTCCGGCCAGCACCAGAAACGCCAGCGCCAACCCCGCCGGCGCATACCAAATCGAGATTCCGGGCGTCACCTCAAACCACCGCGCCGAAGCGTGCGCCACGACATGCGCCGAAAAATACGCCGCGCACAACCAACGGACCCTGACTTGGTTTGATGTGGTCTCCATGCGCAAAAAGAATCCCGCATTCAGCCGCATGCCGTCCAAATTCCAATCACCGAATCCGCGCCGGCAACCCGCCTTCATCCGCTCACTTCCCCTCCTTCGGCCTTGCCAATCGTCCCTCTCCCATTGCGCTTGGCCCCCATGCAACTCACCAAGCACTGGGCCGCCCAGCTCGACGACTACGTGATCGACCTCGGCTGGTCGGCCGACGGTTCCCGCCTCGCCGCCGCCGCGTCCTCCGGCCCCGTCTCCCTCTTCGCCGCCGCCGACGGCGCGCGCACCGATCTTCCCGGCCACGACGACGGCGCCAACTGCCTCGCGTGGCATCCGTCGCAACCCCTCCTCGCCACCGGCGGACAAGATTCCAAAGTCAAACTCTGGGACGCTTCCACCGCCCAGCACACCGCCAGCTCCGAAGTCGGCGGCTCTTGGATCGAACATCTCACTTGGTCGCCCGACGGCGCCAAACTCGCCGCCGCCGCCGGCCGCCACCTCGCTTTCCTCCGTCCCGACGGCTCGACGCTCCACACCTTCAATCCCGCCCCGAAAACCATCAGCGCCATCGCCTGGCAACCGGCCGGCGGGTGCCTTGCCTCCGCCTACTTCGGCGGCGTGTGCCTCTGGGATGCGGATGACTTCATCGCCCAAAAAGAATTCGCCTACGCCAACGGCATCCACGCCCTCGTCTGGTCGCCCGACAACCGCTGGCTCGTCTCCGGCAACCAGGATCCGAGCGTCCACCTCTGGCTCCCCGACACCACCGACGAGTTCCACATGAGCGGCTACGAATCCAAGGTAAAGGAACTCTCCTTCGACCGCGACTCGCACTGGCTCGCCACCGGCGGCGGACAAGACGCCTGCCTCTGGGATTGCACCGGCGCCGGCCCCGAAGGCCGCGAACCGCTCATGCTTCCGCATGACGCCAAAGTCTGCGGCGTCGCCTTTCAACACGCCCACGGCCTCCTCGCCACCGCTTCGCAGGACGGCGTCGTGCAACTCTGGAGTCCCGACCGACCCAAGCCCCTGCGCGCCACCGTGAAGATGCCCGTCCCCGCGACGAAACTCTCCTGGTCCCCCGACGACCAATACCTCGCCGTCGGCAGCGAAAAAGGCGTCGTCTACGTCCTCAAAGTCGAAGCCTGATGCACGCCCCCGTCGAAGTCCGCCACGACGAAGCCTTCAACCGTTTCGTCGCCGAAATCGACGGCCACCTTGCGCACGCCGACTACACTCTCGACGGCGCGCGCATGACCTTCACGCACACGTTCGTTCCGCCGGAGCTGCGCGGACACGGCATCGCCGAGCAACTCGTCCGCCCCGCCCTCGCCCACGCGCGTGCGCACAACCTCCGCGTCGTCCCCACGTGCTCCTACGTCGCCGCCTTCATCGCACGCCACCGCGAATTCGCCGACCTGCTAACCTGAAAAAATCAAACCGCTGCCTATTGAGGCCTTCAACATTCGTCGCCGCCACCTTCAAAACCATCCCATCGCCCAACGCCAAAGTCTGCTGCGGCAACTGCCCGCAATACCACCCACACTCCAAAGCGATTGCTTCATGACCGCCCGCTCCACAGCGTGCGCACCATGCTGTCCACGGTCATTGTTTTCGCCGTCTATCTTTTCATTTTTTTCGGCGTTTTCGTCGGCCTGATCATCTGGCGAAAACGCTCCCGCAAAGATCGAAAGCCATTCCCCGATCAGCTCAAATTGCAGCGCGGCCCGGGTGAAACCGTGCGCAAGCGCATGAACGAGCTGGACGAGAAGTCTGTGGATAAATTCCTCGTCGCCTTCATCACTCCGCTCGTCATCGCCGGCGCTTTACTCTGGATAACCACCCGCCTTGCCCCGAGTTGGCAGCCCGTCAGTCTCATAGTCACACTGATCTTCACGCTCGCGACCCTTGCATGGGTCGCCAACCGCTTGATCGCCCACCTTCAAGAGTGGCAAAATTGCTACCTTGGTTATTTCGGAGAACGCATCGTCGGTGAAGCTCTCGATCCGCTCAAAACCGACGGCTTCCGCATCTTCCACGACGTCCCCGCCGGCGATGCCAAGAACCCCTTCAACATCGACCATGTCATCGTCGGCCCGTCCGGCGTCTTCGCCGTCGAAACCAAGACCCGCCGCAAGGGCCGCGCCCGCGCCGGTTTTGCCGAGCACCAGATCATCTACGACGGCCAGGTGCTCGCATATCCGTGGGGTGAGGACCGCCACGGTCTCGACCAGGCGGCGCGTCAGGCAGTCTGGTTGCAGGCATGGCTGGAACAACTCATCGGGCAACCGGTCCGCGTCCAACCCATCCTCACGTTCCCCGGCTGGATGGTGATCACCCGCGCCCGCGGCGCCGTCACCGTGCTGAATCCCAAGCAAATCCCCGCTGCAGTCGCCTTGCGCGGCGCGCCCGCGCTCGACGACCGCCAGCTCGATCTTATCGCCCGCCAGCTCGACTCCCGCTGCCGCGACGTCGAATTTTGAATACCGCGCGCGCCTTTAGGCTTTTCTAAGCCGCGCACATGCGTTCGCTCTTACCCCTCCCCTCTCCCCACCCCGAATGAACAAAGAAATCCCCTGGCTGGCCTCGCTCTGCGTGCAGGAGCATCTCATCGACTCCAAGCTCGCCCACGAGATCATCGCCTCGATGCCTCCCGGCGCCGACGCGATGGGCTTCGCCCAAGCCGTGATCGACAAGGCTCACATCACCGATATCGAGCTGATGACCCGCCTCGCCACCGAGGCCCAGCATCTCGCCGCCTCCGGCATCGACGCCCCGCCCATCATCGCCCACGCGCCCGCCAAGGGTTCGGGCGAAGTGGACTTCTCCCGCGTCAAATCGCTCAACGACCTCGAACTCCAGGAATTCATGCTCGAGCTCCTCGGCGCCGCCCAGGCCTTCGGCGCCAGCGACCTTCACCTTTCCGCCAGCGCGCCGCCCTACATCCGCAACATGCGCGCGCTTGAGTTCCTCGACTCCACGCCTCTCTCGGCCGACGACGCGTTCAAGCTCAACACCTGTCTCCTCTCGCCCTCGCAAAAGGAAATCTTCCTCAAGCGCCGCGACTTCGACTACGCCCTCGCCATGGAAGGCGGACGCCGCATCCGCGTGAACCTCATGGAGCACAAGCAGGGCTTCAAAGGCTCCTACCGCATCGTTCCCGAGCATGTCCTCACGCCCGCCGAACTCGGCTTCAAGAACATCCCCGTCCTCAAGAAGCTCCTCAGCTACCACAACGGCCTTATTCTCGTCACCGGTCCCGTCGGCGCCGGCAAGACCACCACGCTCAACTCCCTCATCGACGAACTCAACCGCACGCGCGACGACCACATCGTCACCGTCGAGGATCCCATCGAGTTCCTCCACCCCAGCCGCGGCTGCAACGTCACCCAGCGCCAGGTCGGCCAGCACACCGTCAGCTTCGCCAGCGCCCTCAAGAGCGCCCTCCGCGAAGACCCCGACGTCATCGTCATCGGCGAACTCCGCGACCTGCCCACCATCGAGATGGCGATCTCCGCCTCCGAGACCGGCCACTTGGTGATCGGCACCATGCACACGAGCGACGCCACCACCACGCTCAACCGCCTCCTCGACGTCTTCCCTGCCAGCCAGCAGCCGCAGATCCGCGCGATGGTCGCGCAAAGTCTCCGCGGCATCATCTGCCAGCGCCTCCTCCCCGGACGCGAGGGCGGCCTCGTCCTCGCCTGCGAAATCCTCATCGCGAGCACCGCCGTCTCCGCGATGATCCGCGATTCGAAGACCCAGGGCATCCCCAGCGCCATCGATACCAGCCGTCGCGACGGCATGATCTCCATGGACAACGCCGTCCTCGAACTCTGGCAGGAAAAGAAGATCTCCGACGAGGTCGCCGCCGCCAACATCCTCAACCGCGTCATCCGCCAGCAAATCCCCGGCGCCCGCTAAACCCCATGAGCACCCCGACCACCCCCCACGCGATCAACGAACTTCTGCGCGCCATGCACGCGCTCAAGGGCTCCGATCTCCACCTCATGATCGGCCTGCCGCCCCGCGCCCGCATCTCCGGCTCCCTGATCACCATGGGGCAGTTTCCGCCCATCACGGCCGCGCACATGGAGACCCTTCTCCACGAAATCTGCCCGCCGAACCGCTGGACCCAATACCGCGAAACCAACGACCTCGACTTCGCCTACGAAATTGAGGGCCTCTCCCGCTACCGCGTAAACTACCTCCAAAACGCCTGGGGCATGGGCGCGGTCTTCCGCGAAATCCCCTCGGCCATCCGCTCCTTCGAAGACCTCGGCCTGCCCGAGGCGCTCAAGAAATTCTGCAGCCTCCGCGAAGGCCTCGTCCTCGTCACCGGGCCGACCGGCAGCGGCAAATCGACGACGCTCGCCGCGATCATCGACTACATCAACGAGACCTCGCGCCGCAACATCGTCACCGTCGAAGAGCCCATCGAGTTCGTCCACCACAACAAGAAGTCCGTCATCGTCCACCGCGAGGTTGGCGAACACACGACGTCCTTCGCCGACGCCCTCCGCGGCGCCATGCGCGCCGACCCCGACATCATCCTCGTCGGCGAAATGCGCCAGATCGAGACCATGCGCCTCGCCCTCGGCTGCGCCTCCATGGGCATGCTCGTCTTCGCCACGCTCCACACCAACAACGCCCCGAAGACCATCGACCGCATCATCGACGCCTTCCCCGCCGACGAGCAGAATCAGATCCGCGTCATGCTCGCCTCCTGCTTGCGCGGCGTCGTCTCCCAGCTCCTCTGCAAAAAGATCACCGGCGGGCGCGTCGCCGTGCACGAGATTCTCCTCCCTCACGATGCCCTCGGTGGCACCATCCGCAGCGGCAACATCGCCTCCATCCGCAACATCATCGAAGGCTCCCGCGGCGAAGGCATGGTCTCGATGGACACCTCGCTCCGCGAACGCTACGACGCCGGCGACATCAGCGCCCGCGAAGCCTACATGAAGGCGACCGACAAGACGCTCTTCGAAAAGCTCCTCGGCCCCGAACTCGCCTCGGTCAAGTAGGTCCGAGGTGGAGCGCGTTGACCCCAACGCGCTCGTTTGACCTCCGCCTTTGACGCCACGACGCGGATGCGCAACGTGGACGGCATGCACCTCCTCCGCCGTCTCGCCACCTTCGCGCTCCTCGCGCTGTCCGTTGCCTGCGCCCACGCCGCCGATCTCTACAAAGCCGGCGACGCCCTCGTCCCCTTCACGGTCAAAGACCAGAACGAGCAAGAGTTCACCTTCACCCCCGGCCCGCGCATCGTGATCGTGAGCTTCTCCATGGGTGTCGGTAAAGACGCCAACGGCTACTTCGCCAAACAACCCGCCGATTTCCTCGCGAAGAACAAGACGCTCTTCATCGCCAACATCTACGGCATGCCCTCGATCGGCCGCTTCTTCGCGCTGCCCAAGATGAAGAAATACCCGCACCGCATTCTGCTCGGCGACGACGAACACCTCCTGGATCGTTTTCCCACGCAAGAAGGCAAACTCACCGTCCTCCGCCTCGATCCGTCCGCCAAGATCACCGCCGTCGAATTCGTGGACGCCGAAAAAGAACTCCCCGCTATCTTCACCGCCAAGTAATGAGCGTCTCCGAGAAACAAGCCCAGCTCATCGAAGACCTCTCCTTTATAGAGGACCGCCAGGAACGCCTCGCCGCCGTCGTTGACCGCGGCCGCCGCCGCCCGCCCTTCCCCGCCGACTCCAAAACCGACGCCCACCGCGTCGTCGGTTGCATCTCCCAGGTCTGGGTCACCGGAGAACTCCGCAACGGCGCGCTCCACTTCGCCTTCGACGCCGACTCCCCGCTCGTGAAGGGCTTGGTCGCGCTCCTCGTCGATCTCTACGAAGGCGGTGCACCCGCCGACATCGTCGCCACCGAACCCGTCCTCTTCGAAACCTTGGGCATCAACCGAGACCTCACGCCCACCCGCCAAAACGGCCTCGCCGCCGTCCGCTCCAAAATCAAAGCCATCGCCCAATCCGCGATCTCTTAATCTCCGCGGCATCAGCCGCGCCTCCGCTCAATCGTGAAGGCCATTGGCCGAAACCACTCCCAGACGAAGCGTGGCAGCGCGGAGATGGTCACACGCGCAGCGTGTGACCCTGACGCGAAGCGGAACGGGTGCCTGACGGCGGGTGCCCCTTGGGCGACGGAGGAAACAACTCGCGCCATTGGGCGATTCCATTAGCGGTTAAAACTCCGATCTCCGTCTTCCGATGCTCCACGACGCGCACAACCACCTTCAAGACGAGTGGCTCGCGCCGCACCTCGACCGTATCGCTCGTGCCTCGACCGACGCCGGCATCGCCGACATGGTCGTCAACGGCACCCACCCCGACGACTGGCCCCGAGTCGCCGAACTCGCCGACCGTTTCCCATTCGTCCGTCCCGCCTACGGAATCCACCCGTGGGACGCCGGCCGCCCTCGCCCTGACGACTGGCTCGCCCAACTCGAAACCCGCCTCCGTTCCGATCCTCGTGCCAGCATCGGCGAGATCGGCCTCGACCGCTGGATCTTAGATTCCGCCCGGCCCGACGATCGGCGTCTTGCCGGTATGCAACGCGCGTCACTCGATGAGCAAACCGCCGTCTTCCTCCCTCAACTCGCTCTCGCTGCAACGCACAATCGCGCGGCCACGATCCACTGCCTGCAAGCCTGGGGCGCGCTCGACACCTTGCTCAACGCCCACCCCGTGCCCGCACGCGGATTCCTCATTCACGCCTACGGCGGCCCCGGGGAACTCGTTCCCAAATTCGTGGCACTCGGCGCCTATTTCTCCTTCAACGGTTACTTCCTCGATCCACGCAAAACGAAGCAACAGGACGTCTTTAAACTCATCCCCGCCGACCGTCTGCTCGTCGAGACCGACGCCCCAGCGATGCCGCTCCCGCAAAACTGGCGCACGCACAAACTTCCGCCCGCGCCCGACGGCTCGCACGTCAACCATCCCGGCAATCTCGACGCCGCCTACGCCGCCCTCGCCTCGCTGCGCGGCGTTTCGCTCCGCGAGTTGACCGCCCAAGTCACCGCCAACTTCACACGCCTTTTCGGGCCGTAAGCACGCAGCCCACCGCCTCCTGCGCGGCCGCGAGGCCGAACGCCCCCGTCACCCACACCGCCGTGCCGAAGCCGCTCGCACAATCGAGCTTCAGGTTCGTCCCCGGCTCCGGCTCGGTCCCGCACGTGCCGTCCGCCCACGGGTAAACCGGCTTCTCCGTCGAATACACGCAGCGCACGCCATAACGATGCCCCTCGCCTTTCGCGAACGCGTGGTCGCTCCGTAGTTTTTTGCGCACGAGGCGCAGCAAGTCATCGCCACCCGTTTCGCCAAGATCACCCGCGCGAATCTGCGTCGCGTCGCGTTTCCCGCCCGCGCCGCCCACCGCTACGCACGGATAACCGCGCTTCACGCTCTCCGCAATTAAGAGCGCCTTGTTCCCCACGCGGTCGATCGCATCGACCACGCAGTCGAATTTCCCCGCGCCCAGCATTTCCTCGGCCGTCGCCGCCGTAAAAAAATCCGCGATCTCCGTCACGCGGCACGCCGGGTTGATCAACTTCACCCGCTCCGCCAGCACCGCGATCTTCGGACGCCCGATCTGCCCGTCGAGCGCCGGCAACTGCCGGTTCACGTTGGTCACGCACACGTCGTCGAGGTCGATCAACGTCAGCGCCCCCACACCGCTGCGCGCAAGGCCCTCGACCGTCCATGAGCCGACTCCGCCCGTGCCCACCACGCACACGTGCGCGTCGCGCAACCGCGCGAGCGCGTCACGTCCAAGCAAACGCCCCACGCCGCCGAAACGCTCCGTGTAAACCGTGTCGCTCATTTCGCGCCGGCCACAAACGCTTCCATCGCCTCCCGCGTAACCGCATGCCGCGCCGCGCAGCGCGGACACCGGATCTCGATCTTTTCGTCACCCGCGAAAAGCGCATCCGCATCTTGGCGGAACACCGGCGCAAGCACCTCGAGCATGCGCTTCTGGTTGCAGCCGCAGTGCCAGCGATAGACGCGCTTCTCCAACTCGCCGAGCGACTCCTTCTTGTCCAACTCCGTGACCTGCTCCGTTGTCAGCGCCTCGAACCACGCCTCGTCG
This sequence comes from Rariglobus sp., assembly GCA_035459785.1. Classification (GTDB taxonomy): domain Bacteria; phylum Verrucomicrobiota; class Verrucomicrobiia; order Opitutales; family Opitutaceae; genus Rariglobus. The sequence goes on from DATHXF010000155.1 coordinate 20,359, forward strand.
TAATCCGGATGCGCCGCCACCAGCGCGAACTCTTCCTCTCCGGTCTGGAAAAACCGCGCCGGCCGCTGCTCGCTCTTCCGGTAGTAGCTCTCGAGCGCCAGCAGCGGATCGCCGCCGGTGAATTCCACCGAGCTGCGCCGCTTCGCTTCCTTTCCGCGGATGACGTCCGAAAAAAACAGATTCGTCGGCATCTCCTTCACGTTCTTGTCAAAGATACGCCCCGTCACCGAACCGTCTTCGTTGTCGCCTGTAAGAAACAGGTTCACGAGCGGCTGCTGAAAATTGATTGTCCACGCCGTGATCTCGTTCCACGGACGCGACACGGCGTGCAACACATACGCAGCCATCGCGCGCTTGAACAACGCGTCGTGCTCCGGCGTCACCTTGATCTTCTGGTCGGCGAGATGGAGGTAGTAGTCCACGTAGAGCTGGCCGAAGTCGGCCTTCGTGTAGAGTGCGTTGCGACTGCGCACAAACCACGTGGTCACTTGCAGACCGGAGTTCTCGGGATTTACGAGTGTCGAATCAGGCATGGCACCAGCGTTGGTCGGAAACGCGCGTTGTAAAGAGCGCGCCTCACTTCGCCATCACGGACTTCTTCAGCTTCTCCACCTTCGGACGGATCACCGCCTGGCAATAACCGCCGTGCGGATTCCGCCGGAAGTAATCCTGATGGTAGTCCTCTGCCTCATAGAACGTCTCCAGCGGCGCGATCTGCGTGACGATCTTCCCGCCCCAGCCCGGATTCGCCCGCGCCAGCGACGCCTCGGCCTCGGCCTTTTGCTCCGCGTCCGTATAAAAAATCACCGAGCGATACTGCGTGCCCTCGTCCGCGCCCTGCCGGTTGAGCGTGGTCGGATCGTGGATCTTCCAAAAATAGTCCAGCAGCGCCTCCTGCGTGATCTTCGCCGGATCATAATCGATGCGGATCACCTCCGCGTGTCCGGAGACGCCCGTGCACACCTGTTCGTAAGTTGGGTTCGGCCGCGCGCCTCCCGCATAGCCGCTCACCACGGCCTCGACGCCCGGCAGGAGCTCATAAGCCGCCTCGGTGCACCAAAAACAACCGCCGCCCACGATCAGAGATTTAAACGATGACATGCCCTCACCATACGCGACTTCACCCGCGGCGCCACCGTTTCCACCGGCAACGGATAGAAATCCATCAAGGTCTGGCACCTTTCCCGGATACACCCTGGCACTGCGCTACTTGATCTGACTGTAAGCCCCGCCGCGATTGGTGATCGACGGGAATCCCGCGCAACTTGAGTCACCCCACGCCCCGCATGTCGTCCCTCCGCCACCTTGCTTTGCTTGGCGCCTTGGCCGTTTCCGCCTTCGCGCAAACCCCGCCCCCGGCCTCCGCACCTACGCCCGCTCCCTCCCCGGCCGCGACCGCGCCCACTCAGAAAAAAATCGTCCTCGAAGTCGCCCGCACCGGAAACGAAGTGCTCCTCACCTGGACCCTGCCCGAAGGCGAAGTGCGCATGCTGGAGATCATGCGCAATACCACCGAGAACGCCCAAGGCCGCGGCCGCATCGGCACAACCCGCGCGACGGTAAATGTCTTCAGCGACACCGTCCCCGACACCGCCGCGACCTACTGGTATTGGGTCAAGATCACCCGCCCCAGCGGCGAGATCATCAACAGCAACCCCGTTGCCACGCCCTCCGCCAAAGTCTGGACCCCCAACTCCTGAGCGCCCGCCTCTTACTGTAAAATCCAGCGCCATTCGTAAAAGGAAAATCCAGTCCATATTCCCAGTTAAGCCCCCTGACCATGAATACACCCCGCCTCAGCCAACGACTTCTCATCGCCTTAATCGCCGCCGCCAGCGCTTCCCTGTCCGCCGAAGCCGCCACTGTCATCAAGGCAGACAACACCACCGCTATCAGCTCAGCTGGATCGTGGGTCGGTGGTGTGCTTCCAGGCACCGGCGACATTGGCCTGTTCGACAGCACGATCACCACGGCGATCACCACGGCGAACTTGGGCAATTACACCATCGCATCCCTTGAGCTGACCAATCCGGGTGGTGCGGTCACCATTGGCATCGGCAGCGCAAGCACTCTCACGCTCAACACCGGCGGCATCAACATGTCGGCCGCCACGGTCGATTTGACGATCGGAACAACCGCGAACAGCGGCTTTCTCCGCATTGCCTCGGCCAACTTCAGCACGCCATTCAACGTGGCTACCGGCCGAACTCTCACCATTAATTCGCAGCTCACCAATCAGGGTAACAACAAGAACGTAGTCTTTACTGGCCCCGGTAACATCATCCTCAACGGAACCTCCGGCGGAGGCACGGCATTCGGCTTCAGCATTCAAGGTGGCTCGAATGTCACCATGAACGCCGCCAACAGCTGGGGCGGCAGCGGTGTAAAAGAAATCATCAACGGCACACTGAACATCGGTAACGACTCTGCCCTCAACGGAGCCACGCTTACCCTCGGCGGCACCAGCTCCGCCACGCCCACGATTGCCGCTACCGGTGGAGCCCGCACCATTTCCAGCGCTATCACTCTGGCCGCCGTCACCACCGGCAACGCAACGATCGCCGGCACAAACGATCTCACGGTCAACGGCGTCCTGACTGTCTCGGGCGGCGACCGAACCCTCACCGTCAACAACACCGGCCTCACCACTTTCGGAACAGGCGGCGTCGCCCTCGCCAATAGCGGCACGAACCGCACGCTCACAATCAACGGTTCGGGTAATACCACTATCAGCGGCATAATCGTCAACGGCAGCACCTCTACCGCCGGCAACCTCACCTACTCCGGCACGGGACTGCTCTCGTTGACCAATGCCAATACCTTCGGCGGCATCTTGACGCAGAGCAGCGGCACGGTGCGCATCGACAACTCCCTCGCCGCGCAATCGGCCACCGTCAGCGTCGGCACCAACGACGGCGTCACTTTCGGCACGGGCATCACGGCGGCCACCTTTGGCGGCCTGTCCGGCGCGGGTAATTTAACGATGACCAATACCGATTTGGCCGCCGTCGCGCTTCAGGTGGGCAACAGCAACGCGAACTCGACCTACACCGGCACACTCGGCGGCACGGGCACTCTCTCAAAGATCGGCACAGGCACCCTCACCCTCTCCGGTGCCACCGTCGGCGCAGCCGTCGTCAACTTGAACACCGGAACCCTCGCTTTTGGCAGCTCCGCCGGTTCCGGCGTCGGCACGGTGAACGCGGCGAATGGCACCACTGTTTCCGCTACATCGGGAGTTGGCGGTGGCGCGGTCGCGAGTGCCATCAGCATCACCGGCACCAACGCCAATGTCACCCTCACCAACGCCAACGGCAGCGGCGGCTTTGGCAGCAACTTCAGCGGCAGCGCGGACCAGACGCTCACTGTCTCGAACGCCGGTGGCCAGGCGGTGAACCTCAATGCCACCTCCCCGCAACTTACCAATTTTCTCGGCACCGTCATCGTGTCCAGCGGCGCAACACTCGGCTTCCGCGCCACCTCGCTAAACAACGGCGGCACCAACACCACCTTCCAAGTGGACGGCAACCTAACGACCCGCAACAACGGCTTCCTCGCCATTGGCGCACTCACTGGCACCGGCACCCTGGCCATGGGCACCAGCGGCTCCGACAACGCCACTCTCACCTACACGATCGGCGGCAAGAACATCGATTCCACCTTCTCCGGCGTCATCCAGGACGGAGACATCGCCACCGGAAAACGCGTCCTGATCACCAAGACAGGCACCGGCACGCTCACCCTATCCGGGGTCAACACCTACACCGGCCTCACGACCGTCAACGCCGGCGTCCTCGCCCTCGGCGCCAACAACACCCTCGATGCCGACAACAACGTAAGGCTCAACGGCGGCTCCCTGTTCGCCGGCACCTTCGCCAACACGCTCGGCACCCTGGATCTCGACGCCTCCTCTTCGATCAGCTTTGGCACCGGCGGCACGCTCTCCTTCGCAAACAGCGCCTCTCAAAACTGGGGCGCTTTTGCACTCAGTGTGGGCGGCACCTTCGTAAGCGGCGAGTCGATCCGCTTCGGTTCCGACGAAACCGGTCTGTCTTCTGGCCAGCTTTCCCTCATCACAATCGTCGGCTTCGAAAGCATCGCCATCAATTCCTCCGGCTTTATCACCGCTACGGCGGGTTCACCCGTCCCCGAGCCCGCCACCTATGCCCTGCTCGCCGGCCTCGGCATCCTGGGCTTCGCGGCCTACCGCCGTCGTCGCGCCTGATTCACCCGGCACGCTTCGTCACCCAAGCCCGCGCCTTCACCGGCGCGGGCTTTTTTGCGTCCGTTGCATCATTTCCGGTTTGTTTAAACGTCCGGCCAAGAAATCGCGCGGCCCGCACATTTCATGGGGCATCGCCCGCCGCGTGCCGTTCTCATCCGCCAACCCCTCGCCCCGCGCATGACTTCCTGCTTCCGCCTGACCCGCACCTTCGCGTTCTTCGTTTTGTCCGCCTTCGCCGCGCACCTGCACGCCGCCGTCGGAGACACCCGCGTCGCCACGTGGAAGGACAACCGCACCGCCGTCTTCATGCTCATGTTCGACGACGGCTGGCCCAGCCACTTTCAAGTCGCAGTCCCCGAACTCGAAAAACGCGGCATGATCGCGACGTTCTACATCTGCCCCGCCAAAGGTGAGTTCAAAACCCAGTCGGGTTCATGGGACAAGGTGGCGAAGTCCAAAATGGTTTTGGCCGACCACACCATGACCCACCAGGGAGTGAAAGACATGGCCAACGCCGACTACGAGATCGGCGAATGCGCGGCCGTCATCCGCAAGCTGCAACCCGGAAAAGAAAACCGCCTGGTTTCCTTCGGCATGCCCGGAGTCGGACCCGGGAAATGGAACATCAACAGCACCCAATTGAAGGAGTTGCTGGAGAAACATCACCTCGTCAGCCGCCCCACCTTCGACGGTCACGGTGCCGTTTATCACCAGAAGACATTCGAGGAAATGATCGCGCTGGCCGACAAGGCCATCGCCAAAAAAGGCGTCGAATACCTGGTCGCCCACGGCGTCGAACGCATCACGCCCGACTGGGGCTATCAGGACATGTGGCCGCTCAAGCAGACTATTTTTCTCCCGCTGCTCGATGCCCTCAAAGAGCGAAGCGACCGCGGCGACCTGTGGATCACCGACCACATCTCCCAGTATCAATACGCCACCGAGCGCGACGGCGCTACCGTGAAGACCCTCAAGGTCATCGCCAACGGCATCCAGCTCGAGCTCAAGTCCTCCGCCGATCCGAAGTTCTACGATCTGCCGCTCACCCTCGTCACCGAGGTCCCCGCCGGCTGGCGCACGTGCAACATTTCCCAAGGCGGCGGCACCCCGGTCGCCGCCACCGCAAAAGACGGCGTGCTCACCTTCGACGCCACCCCCAACGGCCCGCCCATCAGCATCTGGCCGGTCGCCACTCCGTAAACACCGCGACTCCATGCAATCGAAATTCCGCTCTCTGTTGCTCGCCTTTGTCTGCGCAACCGCGATCTGCGTCACACCGGCCGCCGCCGTCGTCGGCGACGCCCGCGTCGCCCCGTGGAAAGACAACCGCACCGGCGTCTTCCTTCTCATGTTCGACGACGGCTGGCCCGGCCAGGTCGACGTGGGCATCCCCGAGCTGCAGAAACGCGGACTGACCGCGACGTTCTACATGGTTCCCACCAAGGGTGAATACAAAGCCCGCCTGCCCAAATGGACCGAGGCCGCCAAAAGCAGCCTCGTCGTTTACGGCAACCACACCATGACGCACGGCGGCTGCCGCGACTACGAGCACGCCAAGACCGAGATCGGCGAATGCACACGTATCATCCGCGATGAACTCCAGCCCGTCTCCTCCAAACCCAACCGTCTCATTTCCTACGCACGCCCCGGTGTCGGCGAAGGCAAGTGGACGCTCACCGCCGAGGACGAGGCGCGCATTCTTCGCGAAACCAACACCATCTCCCGTCCTCCTTTCGCCGGCCACGGCGCCGTCTACCACTGGAAAACCCTGGAGCAGATGACCGCGCTCGTCGACAAGGCCATCGTCGAAAAAAGCATGAATTACCTCATCCTCCACGGCGTCGAACGGCTCGGCTCGGGCGGACAGGATTTCTGGCCGCTCAAGCAGGACATCTACCTCCCGCTCCTCGACTACATCCAAGCCAGGCAGGACGCCCGCGAACTCTGGGTCACCGACCACATCACTTACCACCAATACCAAACCGAGCGCGACGCCGCGACCGTGAAAACCGTCAAGGTCGTCGGCAACGGCATCCAGATTGAACTGAAGTCCTCCGCCGATCCCCAACTCTACGACCAGCCGCTCACCCTCATCACCGAGGTCCCCGTCCACTGGCGCGAATGCAACGTCTCCCAAGGCTCCGTCCAATCCCGGGTTCCCGTCGTCAACGGCACCCTCGCCTTCGACGCCGCCCCCAACGGTCCGCTCATCAGCATCTGGCCCGCGCAGTGATCTCGCCCCGCCGGGCGCGGTGACGTTTATCGTCCCCGCGCAAAAAGTGAAAACCGCTTCGGCGGACGCCCCCAATAACGGCGGAACGCCCGGCTGAAGGTGAACGGCGAATCCCATCCGCACGCCTCGCCCACTTCGGCGACCGTCGCATCGGTCTGGGCGAGCAACTCCGCCGCTTTCTGCAGCCGCACTTCGCGCTGAAACCCTCCCAGGCTTTTCCCGGTTCCCTTCCGGAATCGCGCGCGCAAATGACTCGCCGAAATCCCCAGGCTCCGGCCCATTTTATCGATCGAAATCATCCGGCCCATGTCCGCGATGATCAGGTCATGCACCTTCAAGAGCAGGTCTTCGCCCTCGCCCGACTTGCCTCGGTTCTCCGCCCGCACCGTCGCCGCCGTGGACAACCCTTCCAGCAGCAAGGTCAGTCGGCAGGCCAGCCGGATTCCCCCTCCGTTCCTCGCATCCGCTCCGGAACGAAATTCCTCCAGCAAACGCCTCAAGTCTTCCCAAAATCCGGCCGACTCCGGCTTGAACACCGTTCCCTCCACATCGGTCTCCGCCCCTTCAAAGGTGATGATCAGCCAGTCGATCTCTCCCGATGAAAATCCGGTGAAATGATGGAATTGATACGGCCTGATCAGCGCACACCGCCCCGGCTCCAGCCCGAACGCACGTCCGTTCACCACGATGCGTCCGCTGCCTTGCAGCGGAAAAATAAACACCGTCCGGTGATGAAAATGTCTCGCCCCATCCTCGCTGCACATCGCCCGCGCTCCACGGCGATGAAACAACAGGATGTTGTCCGGCAGCCCGCGCCCGTCGTGCCGTCGTCCGCGATAATAATCACTCGGCCGATCGAGTCCGCGTGCCAGCGGCACCAGCGCGGCGACCGGCTCAATCGGTTTCGTCACTTTTTTTGTTATCGGTGTCATGGTCTGTCTTTACCGATTGGATTAAACTGCGGGCCTACTCATGGAAACCCCCAAGTTGAACATTGTCATCACCGGCTTCGGTTTTATGGGCGAGATGCACACCAAGGCTTACGCAGGACTTCCCCCCGCCATGCAGGCCATTTTCCGCCTTCCCTGAAACCGTCGGAAGCCGAGGCACCGGATTCTTTCGGGTTGCCCGGTATTACTTCCTCGCCCCCTTCCACCACTTTTGAAGCAGAACCGCGCATAAAAGCATTCCCCTGAAAACCACCCCGCTCGTGCATTCGAGGAAATACACGCAGCCCGTCCCCACCACCCCATGCCCGCGACACATCTTGTAGATCAGGCCGAGAACCAGCTGCGCGCGTGGCTGGAGTCCTCCGCTTTTTCGCCCGGCACGCGTCTGCCCTCCGAGCGTGCTCTGGCCACCCGGTTCGGTCTTCACCATTACGCCATGAACCGGGCGATGGGACGCATGGTCGCAGGCGGAGAGATCGCGAGGGACGGCTACAAACTCACATTCATCGGAAAATCGAAAGCCGCCCGGGTCTTCAACTGTCATCTCATCGTCTCGCGAAACTCCGTCCACACTCCGGGCTACCGCCGCGTCGCGAAAAAAATGGGCATCGGACTCACCCTTCACCCTTGGCTGACCGTCAAAGAATCCCTCCACATCCTCGACACTCTGGATGTCGGTGAAACCGACGGCGTGGTGTTCGAACCCGCCCATGTGCTGTCGCATCCCGTCTGGGAAAAAACCGTGGCGCGCATGGACCGGCGCGGCGTCCCCGTCATTTGCCTCGGGCAACCCGTGCCCGGCCGTTTCTCGGTTCTCCCTGACAACGCCCAGGCCCTGCAACTCGCCGTCTCGCATCTGATGGATCTGGGCCATCGTGAAATCGGCCTTGTCACCGCGCCTCCCGATTTCCCGGCCCCCACCGAGATCATCCAGGCGTGGGCCGATATTTGCCGGAAACACGCGCTCACCGCTTCGGCGGACCGCATCCATCTTCAATCCTCCTTGCGCTTCAAGGACGACGCCGCCGAGACGGCCCGGGTGGTGGCCGCGGGCTGGAGCGACGCCACCGCGCTGATCGTCTCCGCCACAATCGATCCCTGCAACCTGCCTCTGCTGGCGGATCAACTGGCCCGCCACGGCCGACGCGTGCCCGACGATCTTTCTCTGCTTCTGGCCGGCACTCCCCGAACCGCACAATCCGCCGCATCCAGAGTCAGCTCCACCGGTTTCGACATGGCGCTCATGCAGGAACTCGCCTTTTACCTTGCCCGGCGCGCCGTCCGGGAGAAGCAGCCGTCGGGCGTTCTTCCGCCCGCCTCATGCCTGCGCGTTCAGTGCCAGATGTCGGTGCGCGACTCGACGCAGCCGCCCGCGTCGCTGCGCACATCCGCTGCGGCACCCGTCCGCTCTGTTCAAGCGTCGCCTGCGCGCCCCCGTCCTTCCGCAGCGTCGTCCGCAGAGGAGCGCAGGATCGAGGCCTCTTTGCGCGCGACCTATCCCCTGGCGGCACGGGCGTCCCTCGCCGAGCATCCGCGTTTTTCCCCGCTCGATCTCCGTCCCTATGTAAACCGGCCGCTCAATTTCCGGCGCGGCTGGCTGGGCGATCTGCCGCTCAAACAGTTCCCGCCCGGGCCGCGTGAGATCCACGGCGTTCCCTTCGAAATCCTCGGCGGACTCAGTCGCGCCAAATTCGGGGCGATCGTGCTCCAATCCGCCGTCAACACCGTCGGCAATGCCCGGCCGCTGCCCGACCGTATCACGATTCCCATCCGCTCAAAGGTGAAGGCCGCCTACATCCTGCATGGCTGCGGCTACGCCAGGTTCCTTCAGCCTTTCGCCTGCTATTCGTTTCACGGACCGAAGTCCCTCATCGCGAGCGTCCCCCTCGTTTCGCTCGGACGACCTCCCGCCGGCTTCAGTCTGAAAACCATCCAGCCGCCAACCTCCGTGCCCAACATCCAGGACTGGTGGTCCGATTTTCCCCACATGGATTTCCCCTCCGCACGCATGGTGCCCGCCAAGGAAACGAACGACGCCGGACTCTCCGATTATATCTGCCTTTACACACTCGAATGGATCAACCCCTCACCCGAAACCCGCGTCTCCCATCTGGAAATCACCTCCAATCCCGATATCGCCACCAGCCTCGGCGTTCTCGCCGTCACGATCCTTGAACCCTGAATCTCCGCACCCAACCCCGCCCATGCATCCTTTCTCCTTCAGCACATCCGTCCGTGTCGCCTTCCTGCTCGCCGTCACGCTGCTTGCCCCCGGACTCGTTTCCGGCCGGGCGCAGAGTCCCGCAGCCGGTAAACAAATCATCCTCCTCGCCGGGCAATCGACGGGCGGCATTCTCGGTGCCTCCTCCAACGGCACCCAAACCGTCATCCTCGACAAATCCTCCGCGGCCAACTTCCCCAAGGCCGAGGACGCCCGCATCGAATGGAAACTCCCCGCCGTCCTTTCCGCCGGCTGGTGGAAGATCATCGTCGAATCGAGCCTCTCGGGCATGCAATACGCCAACCGCAACCTCGAGATCGGTTTCATCTCCGCCCAGAAACCCGCCGTCAACATCGACGGAAACATCACGCTGACCGCGGGGACTCCCCAGAGGTTCGAATGCTGGATCTACTCGTCCGCCCCCGTCGAGGGCGTGATGCTCCGGCCTTTGTCCGACCTGTGGCGGCACAACTCCACCTGGCCCGTCACCCGCGTCACCATCGAACACGTCACCCCTCTCGCCCTCACCCCGCGGGATGCCGTGACGCTCAGCCTCACGGTCGCGGCCGATGGATCGGTCGAGCTCCCCCTGCCCTTGCCCGCCGGCAATTACTCCGTGTCGCTCGGTGCCAAAAAACCCGGCGCCACCCTCGTCACGAGCGCGGACAAACGCACCATCGATCTCCCCTTCTCCTTTGACCGCTGGCAGCGCCCGCGCACGTCCTACTTCTACTCGGGCTCGTCCGTGCAGGAGATCAACTTGCAGCGGGACAAGACCGACACCGCGTTCAAAACGGTCATGCTCAAACACACGGCCGCGCGCACCTACGAGCCCATCCTGGTGACCGGCCTGCCCGTCCCCGTCGTTGACGAGAAGCGCACCCAGTCCGCCCCGCTGGTGATGCTCGGTTCCCCCCTCACCGGCGAATTGCCCGCCTTCACCCTGCTTCCCCGCGGCCTCAGGACCGCCGTGCTCACCACCTGGGACGACGGCGCGGAGCATGATCTTCGCTGCGCCGAGATCCTCAACAAACACGGCTACCGGCCCTCGTTCTTCATGAACTACCACTCCAAGGCCATGGAGTTCCTCGACAAGCTCGAGGCCCTGAACGTCGAAATCGGCTCGCACTGCTACACGCACCCGTGGCTTTACATGCTCCCCCCGCAACGCGCCGCCGAGGAGTGCCTGTCCATGCGTATCGCGCTCGAACAGAAGCTCGGCCATCCCGTCATCTCGATGGCCTACCCCAACGGCTACTTCCCGTCGCTCGACGCCGATGGCGACTACGTGCTGCGTGCCGTGAAGGCCGCCGGCCTCTGGTCCGCCCGCACCACCAACACGCGCGCCGGCCGCGTCGACGATTACCCCGACCTCGCCGCGATGGACACCGACGGTTTCTTCGGCTTCGCCAAGGAGCTCACCGCCCAATGGGAAAAAACCCGCCAGATTGAGGGCGGCGTATTCTATTTCTGGGGACACAGCTGGCAGATCGGAAAGACCGACGAGCAGTGGCAGAAATTCGACGATTTCGTGGCACAGTTCGCCCGCCAGCCCGACGCTTGGTATGCCTCGCAAGGCGAATTCTCCCTGTGGCTCTGGTCCCGCAAAAACGTGAAGATCACCGCCGCCCAAAAGACCTCCTCGAAAACCGTCGTCACGCTCAGCCGCCCATGGCTGCACCCCTACCTCTCCTCCCGCTGCCCGCTCACCCTCGCGGTCCCCGCCGGCGTCGAGAAAGTCCTCTGGCAGGGCAAGGAAATCCCCGTGGCCAACGGCCGCGTGGAATTGCCGTGGATCCAATGACGGACCGAAGCCCGTCCGCCGATGAGTCTCCCTCTTGGTTTTTCGTTAAAACGAATCGCATAAGACCCCCCCCTCCCTCGATTCTTTGAGAGAGTCATCACTGCTCCGGACGGAAAGTTGACCACCCGTGCTCGCCGCCGTTTTCAACGGCACGAAGACCGTCACCGCTTCTTTCGCAACGTGGTGCCCTCGGCCCAGTGGCCGTGCAACAGCGTCCCGTAGGAATATTCCGGCACGCCGTAGGCACTGCGCAGCAGATTGATGTGCAACCGGTCGATCGCCGCCGCGCCGATGGCCTGCATGTCCTGCGTCACGGCGGTGATCTCCGGATTCACCGTGACAAAACGGCTGAAGCAAACGACCCCGACATCCTTGGGAGCCGTCAGACCCCGCGTCTTGAGCAGGCCGAGTATCTGTGCACTCGCATCGGTTACGATCACCTCCGGCCGGTGCCGCTCATACCAGCGCCAGAACTCCTCC
>DATHXF010000156.1:0-43018 GCA_035459785.1 Rariglobus sp.
TGAGACAAAAGGCCGGGATTTGAGGACGATACATCAAGCGCCGGAGACTGCTGCAGGGCGTGATAGGCGTGCCGGCTTGGACAATATGCGGCTTAAATCCGTGGCGTGGTGGTAGCCGAGGTGGAAGGCGGTGGTTTTCACCATCCAGCCTTCGCGCTGAATCAGGCGGAGCGCCTCTTGTTTTTTCGCCGTGCGGAAATACGCGCCCGGCGCCACGCCGGCGTGTTTCATGAAAAAGCGGTTCAACGTGCTGGGCGACATGCGCAGGTAATCGCACAGCGCGGGAATCGGTGCGTGGATGGCGAGGTTCGCGCCTATCCAAGAACGCACGCGTTCCCACTGGATTTCATCCTCGGCCTGCGGAGCCCGGCTGGCGCGAACGAGTTCGACTTCGACCAACGTGCGCAACGCGGAGAGCGCCAGGTTGATCGATGCGTCGGTGCGCGCGACTTCGTCGCGGCAGTGCCGGTGCAGTTCTAGAATGCGCGGCAACGCATCCGGCTGCAGGGGAAGCAGCCGCACATTACCCGGCGACGGGTTTAATTCCTCTTTTCCTGGAAGATCCCTCCACACCCAGACCAAAATTTCGACGTTGGTGGAGCGCGCGCTGGTGACGCCAAACAAGCAATCTTTGTCAATAATGCAGGCGCAGGGGGCGACGACGCGATGCTCCTTGCCGGCCGCAGAGAGGGTGATTTCACCTTTGGTGACGAGGTAAAAGCTGGTTCCGATGTCGCAGTGCTTCGCCAGAGGGGATCGGACGAAATCGCGTTTCCCCCAGCCGAGATACATGAGCGGCAAATCACCGTGGCTCACCCAGCAGGGGCGGCCTTGCGGCGGTTTTACGGTCATATGAGGGTGATCCAGCATAGAAGCAGTTTATGTCATCACGGATATTCCTGCTATCCCAATCTGCTTTTCGGGTCGGCGGTGTTGGCTAAGATCTTGGGCATCGACTATGTCCGCCACTCCTTCGTTTTTGCGCATTCATCCGTCCGACAACGTCGCGGTCGCCTTGCGGGCGGCCGAGGCCGGCGTGTTTTTTGACGGCGTAACAACTGTCGAACCCATTCTTGCCGGACACAAACTCGCGCTGCGCGCCATCGCGGTCGGCGAACCGGTTGTGAAATACGGCTATTCCATAGGCGTCGCTTCGGTTGCCATCGCGGCCGGTGCGCATGTGCACAGCCACAACGTGCGCGGCAACCTGCCCGAGAAACTCGAGACGCTGCGTTTTTCCGATGTGGTGAAGGCGCGCACCGCTTCGGCTCCGCGCGCGGCCGACACTTTTATGGGTTATCGCCGTCCCGATGGACGCGCCGCGACACGCAATGAGATTTGGATCGTCAACACGGTCGGCTGCGTGAACGTCGCCTCGGAAAAAATAGCCGCCGCAGCGAATGCCGAACTCGCCACGCCCGGCTCCGGTATCGACGGGGTGCATGCGTTTCCGCATCCGTTCGGCTGTTCGCAGCTCGGCGACGATCTCGGCTACACCAAGAAGGTGCTTGCCGGTCTCGCGCGCCACCCGAACGCGGCGGCCGTGCTCGTGCTCGGGCTCGGCTGCGAGAACAACCAGATGAAAGCCTTCCTGGAGTTTCTCGGACCGCAGGCGGCCGAGCGCATCCGCTGGTTCAACGCGCAACAGGTCTCCGACGAAATCGAGTCAGGCGTCGAGGCCGTGCGGGAACTCGCGGCCTATGTGCGCACATTCAAACGCGAGCCGATTCCCGCATCGGAACTCATTCTTGGAATGAAATGCGGCGGATCGGATGGTTTTTCGGGCATCACTGCCAATCCGCTTGTCGGTCGTATTGCGGACCGTCACAGCGCAGCGGGCGGCACGGTGCTCCTTACCGAGGTGCCCGAGATGTTCGGTGCCGAACGCATGTTGCTCGAACGGGCGACCAACGAGGCGACGTTCCAGGGAGTCATCAATCTGGTAAACGATTTCCGCGCTTACTTCCAAAAACACAACGAGCCGATCGACGAAAATCCGTCGCCGGGCAACAAGGACGGCGGCATCACCACGCTCGCCGACAAATCCCTCGGTTGCGTGCAAAAAGGCGGACAGGCGCCGGTCGCGCAGGTGTTGCCCTACGGAGCGGCGGCGAAAGCGGGACTGGGCGGACTCGCGCTCGTGCAGGGTCCGGGCAACGACGGTGTTTCCGGCACGGCGATGACCGTGGCCGGTGCGCATCTGCTGCTCTTCACAACCGGACGCGGCAACCCGATGGGCTTCCCCGTGCCCACGGTAAAAATCTCCAGCAACACCGATCTTGCCACGCGCAAACCGCAGTGGATCGATTTTAATGCGGGGCCCATTGCGGACGGCACGAACACATTTGAAGCGCTCACCGACGATCTCTGGAAACACATCCTCGCCATCGCTTCGGGCGAGGAGCGCACGCGCAACGAAACCCGCGGCCACCGTGAAATCGCCATCTGGAAAGACGGCGTGACGCTGTAGAATACCCATTAAATGGGGAACTCAGGAAATCAGGAACAAGCCGCTGACTCTCTTTGGTTCGGTTCCTGATTTCCTGAGTTCCTTATAATCTCATTTTAATCGTTATGCAGGAAACCATTCTTCAATTCGGTGCCGGTAATTTTCTCCGGGCGTTCGCCGATCTTTTTGTCGCGCAGGTCAACCGTTCGACGTCCACCGCTGTCGGCAAGATTGTCGTCGTGCAGTCGACGGACCGTCATCGCGCCGATGCGCTCAATGCTGCGCAGGGGCGTTACCATGTAGCGATCCAAGGTTTCGCGGACGGATGTGTCGTGAACGAGGTTGAGGCGGTGGATTCGATTTCGCGCGCGCTGCACGCGGGCACGCAGTGGCGCGAGGTGCGGGCGTTTGCGCAGAGTCCGGAACTGCGCTGGATCTTTTCCAACACGACCGAGGCGGGGTTCGCGCTGGATGATCGCGATGCGGTGCGTCCGGCGGACGCGGTGGCGCCGCATTCTTTTCCGGCGAAACTCCTCGATGTGTTGCTCACACGCCATGCGGCGGGATTGCCTGCGCCGACGGTGGTGCCGTGCGAATTGATCGAGCAGAACGGACAAAAGCTCCGCACTCTCGTGCTCACGCAGGCGGTGCGCTGGCAGGTCGCGTCGGCAGCCGTCACATGGCTCACCGATGCGGTGAGCTGGGTGGACAACCTGGTGGATCGCATCGTCCCGGGCGCGCCGGCGGAACATCCGCTGAAGGCGGCGGATCCGCTGCTGCTGAGCGCGGAGCCGTTTGCGTTCTGGGGTGTGCAGGGGACCGGACCATTTTTGAATCACCCTGCGGTCACGCTTACGGTGGACCTCACGCCTTATTATCTGAGGAAGGTCCGTATCCTAAATGGCGCGCACACGGCGCTCGTCGCGCATGCGATGCCACTCGGGTTGAAGACGGTTCGCGAATGTCTGGAGCACGCGGAAGTCGGTCCGTGGCTGCAGCGCGTATTGTTTGAAGAGATCGTGCCGGTGATCGCGGACCGCGCGCCGGATGCCGAGGCGTTTGCGCGGGCGACGCTGGATCGTTTTCGGAATCCGTTTTTGAACCACCAACTCGCGAGCATCGCTCTCAACCATGAGGCGAAGGTGAAGACGCGCCTGCTGCCGACGCTGGCGGATTACCAGGCGCGTTTCGGAAAACCGGCACCGCTACTTTCTGCTGAGTTTTAATGAATTTTTAACAGGTATTTCCCCTAGACAGAATGCATGTTGATGAACATGAAAGGGGTATATGCCATTAGGAACACTGCTTGATCGTAGTATTTCCGGGTTCGGCCGTTATGCGGCGACCGATGAGGCGATGAAACGGTGGGGGATGCTTCGCCTGATGAAGTGGGGTAAGGCCTACAATAAATTCCGCCACGGCGCGCGTGGACGCCGCCACCACAAAGCGTGGCTGCACGAAGTGGAGACGCTGCTCAAAGAAAACGCGGCGGCCTACACACCACCGAAACTTCGCATGCAGGATGGCTGGGCCATCGATACGTCGATGACGCTGCCGCATCTGGACCGTCTGCTGGAGGAAAGTGGCCGCGTCATCCGGGCGAAGGGCGGACGCGAGTTTTACGGCCAGCAGTATTCGTTCATGCGCAGCCTGCTGTTCCCCGAGGATCTGAAGAACAATCCGTCGTATCTCGATTTCATCACCTCGTCGGAATTGCTGGCGGTGGTGATGGATTACATCGGCACGGTTCCGCGGCTTTCGCCGGCGCAGCCACCGGGAGTGCGTTTCATGGAATCCAACCTGTCGCTCGACGACGAGCCGCACCTGGCTCCGCGCGCCAGCCAGCTTTATCACATCGATTTCTACGATTCGCCGCAGGTGTATGTGCTCGTGGCACTGGAGGACATCACTCCGGAGTGCGGACCGTGGACCTTCCTGCCGGCGTCGGTGACAGATCGCATTGCCAAGGAGATCGGCTACCGCGAGCCCGGTTACGGGTATCGGGTGAAGGATGCGGTGATTCGTCCGCTGATCAGGGATGGCGAGGAGATTGCGTTTACCGTTCCGAAGGGCGGAGTGCTTTTCATCGACTCGAGCCGCTGTTTTCACTTTGGCAGCCGTAACAGCACCACGCCACGCTTCATGATGATGTATGGCCTGCAGTCGCCCGTTCGGTGCGATTTTGCGGCGGCCTTCACCGCACATCAAAAAAATCCGATCATGCCGGGTGCTTCGCGCCTGCGGAGGATGGTTTTGGAATGAACGGCAACCTGACTGCGGAGTGGAACCCGGTCAGCCGGGTTGAGCCTGCCAAAATCGTTACCATCGGGGTTTTTCCCGGCGAGGGCATCGGTCCGGAGATCGTGGCGATCACGGAACGGCTGCTGCGCTTGCTGGAGGCGCGCGGTTTTTTCGAGGTGCGTCTCAGGCATGGCGGTTTGATCGGGATGGAGGCGCGCAACGCCTGCGGAGCGGACCTCCCTGAGGCCGCGGTTCAGTTTGCCGAGGAGGTGTTTTCCGAAGGCGGGGCGATCATGGCCGGCGCGGGCGGCGGACGCTTTGTTTACGACATGCGGCGGCGGTTCGATTTGTTTTTGAAGCTGAATCCGCTGCGGCGCCTGCGGGGCGCGGTGCCTGCGAGGCGCGAGTTCGACATCATGGTGGTGCGCGACAATCGTGAAGGACTTTATCAGGGCGACAGCACGCTCGAGGTCTCGGGCGGGGATCAACGGGTGAGCCATACTTTTTACAGCAGCGCGCGCGCGGTCGATGATGTGACCGACCGGGCCGCCAGGCTCGCGGTGACGCGGCGCGGACATCTGACGGTGGTGGCGAAGGAATCGGGCATACCGGCGATTTCAAAACTCTGGCGCGACTCCGGCGAA
This sequence comes from Rariglobus sp., assembly GCA_035459785.1. GTDB lineage: Bacteria > Verrucomicrobiota > Verrucomicrobiia > Opitutales > Opitutaceae > Rariglobus. Next base: position 5,335 of record DATHXF010000156.1, read on the forward strand.
GCGGTGGGCGCGAGACACGGGGTGACCGTGAAGTTTTTGGAAATGGATTACGCGGTGTATCTGCTGATGCGCGATCCCACGATGTTCGACGTGATCGCAGTGCCGAATTGTTTCGGCGATATCCTGTCCGATCTGGGCGGAGTGCTGATGGGATCGCGGGGAGCGACCTATGGAGGCAGTTACGATCTGAACGGACGCGCGGTGTATCAGACCAATCATGGAGCGGCCTATGATCTGAAGGGCTTGGGAACGGCTAATCCCGCCGGTCAGATCCTTGCGTTGGCGATGATGCTGCGCGAGTCGTTTGGTCATAGCCAGGTGGCGGCGCTGATCGAGTCGGCGGTCGAGGATGCCTGGTCGGCAGGCTGTTGCACCTTCGACATGGAGGAAATCCACAGCCAGCCACGCCACGTGTGCGGGACGCAGGCGTTTGCCGCCGAGGTGGAGAAGAACTTGATCGAGCGAATGAGCCGGACATGAGCACGGATGCGTCCGGAGCATTGATCCTGGTGGATTTGCAGCGGGATTTTTTGACGCGCCCTGGTATGGAGCCGCATCCGGACACGGTGGTGGCGGAGGCCGCAGCCTGGCTCGCCGCGTGGCGCTCGGCGGGGCGTCCGGTCGCGCATGTGTTGACCCGCGTGAGCCGTGCGCCCGACCTGCGGATGGCTCATTGGAAGAAGTCCGGGCTGTGGGCCTGCGAACAGGGCACATCGGGCGAGCGTCCGCCGGAGGTGCTGACGCCGCGTGAGGACGAGGCGGTTTTTTATAAAGAGGGATATTTGCCGGCGGCTCCCGAGGTAGTGATCAATTGGGTGCGTAAAACGGGAGAGACTCGCGTGGTGTTGGCGGGCGCGATGACGCATGCGTGCGTGGCGAATCTGGCGGCGGTGCTGTTAAGCGCGGGAGTGGAAGTCGCGTGGGCGGCGGGAGCATTGGGCAGCGACCGCCCGCAGGCGGCGGCTCATGTGCTCGCGCATTTTGCGTCCAAGGGCGTGCGCGAACAGGGGGAACCGACCGGGGCGAACGATGTTGTCGCGTCGGCGGTAGCGGCGGCGCGTATGGTGTGGGCGGAGGCGTTGGCAGACTGGGCGGCCACTCGTGCGGCGCTGCTCATCTGGGCCGACTTGATTGAAGCCGCGACCGAAGAACTCGGTTTGGAAATCACCCGGGCCGTGGGCAAGCCGATCACGATGGCGCGTGACGAAGTGAGGTATGCGGCAGCGTCCGTGCGCGACGTCGTGGTTTGGCGGGATGAGTTCAATGGCGAGCGTCAGGCGCAGGCGGGAACGGCCGTGCGGCGGGCGCTCGGAGTGGTGGCGGTGCTCACGCCTTGGAACAATCCCGCGTCGATTCCGGTGGGCCGGATCGCGCCCGCGCTGGCTTACGGCAATGCCGTGGTGTGGAAACCCGCGCCGGCGGTCGAAGGGGTTTCGCGGCGGTTGCGGGAACTGGCCTTGAAGGCGGGGTTGCGCGGAGAGCTATTGCAGCTCTGCGAAGGTGGCGCGGAAGAAGGGCGCAGGCTCGTGTGGAATCCGCAGGTGGACGCGATCACCTTCAGTGGTTCGCTCGCGCGCGGACGGTTGGTTTTGGCGGCGGGGGCGGAGCGGTTGATTCCATGCCAGCTCGAGATGGGCGGCAACAACGCCGCTGTGGTGGCGGACGATGCCGATGCGGAGGCGGCGGCCGACGCCGTGCTGGCGGGAGCTTTTGGTTTTTCGGGGCAGCGCTGCACGGCCAACCGTCGCGTGATCCTTTTGCCCGGCGTGCGCGAGGCGTTTCTCCGGCGAGCGAGGGAGCGGCTCACGGTCTGGATGCCGGGAGATCCGCGCGATGAAGCGTGTCGGATTGGTCCGGTTAAAGACGTGGCGGCGGCGGTGCGTATCGAAGCGGTGCTGGCGCGCGCGGTGGCGGCGGGTGCGTGCGTGACGCGGGCCGGTGCGATGGCAGGACCGCGCAACGTTGCACCGGCGTTGGTGGAGGCGGCGGCGGAAGACTCGGAGATCGTGCGTGAGGAAACCTTTGGCCCGGTGCTGGTCGTGCAGGAGGGGCGTGATTGGAGTGATGCGATGAGGTTGCTAAACGCGGTGCCGCAGGGGTTGGTTGCGGCGCTTTTTTCCAAGTCGGACGCGCACTGGGAAAAGTTTAAATCTGGCGCGCAAGCCGGCGTTCTGCGTCGCAACAGCGCCACGGCGGGCGCGCTCGACGGGCTGCCTTTCGGCGGCTGGAAAGCCTCGGGTTGGGGCGGTGCGGAGCACGCCGAGGCCGACGCTTTGTTTTTCACCCGGCACCAGACGTGCATCTAACCGTAACAAACACATCTCACCTATGATCTTTGGAAAATGGTCGGACATGCTCCTGAAGCCCTACGCGGAAAAACTGATCAAGGACGACGCGATCGTCACGCATGGCGGACGCCGGCTGATGGTGTGGTCGAAGCGTTACAACAACCTGCGCTACTCCGGAAAAAAGAAACGCCACGAACGCGCCTACACGGAACGCTGGGAGGAGTTGCTGCGGAAAAACAACGGCGGACAACCTCCGGCGCGGCGGCTCGAAATGAAAGACGGCTGGTTGCGCGACGACTCGCATTCGCTGCCGCATCTCGACCGGTTGCTGGAGCAGGCGGGTGAAATCGTCGACGAGCGCGGCGGTCGCAAGCACAGCGACATCCAGCAACCGTTTCTACGCAGCCTGCTTTTCCCAGGGGATCTGGCGAAGTATCCGGCGATGCTTGATTTCATCACTTCGTCCGAGGTGCTGGCACTGGCCGCCCGGCATCTGGGCACGGTTCCCGTGCTTTCGAAAACGCGTCCGCCCGGCGTGCGGTTCATGGAGTCGAACGCATCTCTCGATCCGGGGGTCGACGGGCCCTATCGCACCAGCCAGCTTCACCACCTTGACCTGCATGACACGTCGCTGGTGTATGTGCTGGTGATGGCGAGGGACATTCCGCCGGAGGCCGGACCGTGGACGTTTCTACCGCAAGACGCTTCGGACCGGGCGACGCGGGGCATGGGATATCGCGAGAAGGGTGCGCACTACCGTGTCACCGACGAGCAGATGGCGGGCGTGGTGAGCCCCTCCGAACAAGTCGTGTTCAGCGGGAAAAAAGGCGATGTGCTCTTCATCGATTCCAGCCGGTGTTTCCATTTCGGCAGCCGGCACTCGCTGGTGCCGCGGTTTCAACTTATGTTCGGTTTGACGACGCCCTGCCGGACAGACCTGTCGCAGACGTTTTTGAGCCCTGTTCAATATCCGCTCGCGCCGACGGATTCCGCATTGAGGCGGATGGTGCTTGAGCCCTGAACGGACTGCGCACGGATGAACCATTCCGACTCCCTTCAGCAGCGTATTCTGGAAGCGGCGTGGGCACACCGTTTCCGGCCGGCGGTTTCCGGACCGGGCTGCCGGAGCGTGAGTCATTTCGGGCTGGTGGTGCGGGCGTTGGGGAATGCGCGGCGGCTTTCCGCGCATCGTGAACGGTTGCGCGAGCCGGTCGCGTTGCGGTTTCCGAAAAACACCGGGCTCATCGAACAGCTGGTCGGCGTGCTGCTGGCCGGAGGCGCTTATGTGTGTCTGGATCGGAACGCGGGACGCGGCGATTGGATGAGCGGTCTGGGTGTTTACGGAACGAAGCTCCTGTTGCATGGACGCAGCGATGGACCTTCGCCGGAGATGGCGGCGCGACATGCGGAACTCCTGTGTCTGAAACGCGGGTTCGGTTGGTCGCTGCCAGCGCGTCGTCTGAAGACGTATCCAAAATTATGCGCGTTGGTGCAGACCTCCGGAACATCGGGGGCGCCGTGCGGCGTGATGCAGGATGCGGACGCCGTGCTGCACCATGCGGAGTGGACGATCGCTTCGCAGCAAATCGACAAGCGCAGCCGGTTGTCCTGGGTGGCGTCACCGGGCGTGGCGGCGGCGCATTCGCACTTGTTTGCATCGTTGTTGAGCGGCGCGTGCCTGTGTCCATTCGAGCCGGCCAAGGCAGGGCTGGCGGAGATGACGCGCTGGATGCGAGCGGAGCGGATCACGCATCTGCATGTCACGCCGTCGTTGCTGAGGGCGTGGCTGGATTCGTTGCCGGATGGCGCGGAGTTTCCTGCGTTGCGTTGCGTGAAGCTGGGCGGCGAGCCGGCGCGCAGCGCGGACGCGCGGTTGTTGCGGAGAAAACTGGGGGCGGGGCCGCGTCTGCTCAACGGACTCGGGATGAGCGAGGCGAGCGGCAACATCGCTCTCTGTGAAATCACGGAGCGCGATCTCGCGGGCGACGGACTGCTGCCGGTGGGACGTCCGGTGGACGGACGCGTGGTGGTGGTCGAGACGGAGCCCGGCCGGGTAGTGGCTCCCGGAGAGACCGGTGAAATCGTGGTGCGCGACGAATGGGTTTCACCGGGTTATTTGCCGTCTGGCGCGCGCGACACGATCCGCAACACGGCGGATCCGCGCATCCGGGAGTTGCGCACGGGTGATGCGGGGAAGTGGGACGATGAAGGGAGATTGGTTCATCTGGGGCGTCTCGACCGGCGCATCCGCGTGCGCGGGATGACGGTGGATATGGCGGAGGTGGAGGCGCGGGTTGCCTCGCTGGAGGCGGTGTGCCAGGTTGCCGCGGTGCCGGAGCCGGATGGCGCGGGTTACCGGGTGGCGGTTGTCTTGCGCGAGGACACCGACGCGGCGCACCGCGGTATCGCGGATTTTTTCAAGCAGATGACCGGAGTCCGTCCGGCGCGGACGGCTTTCGTGTCGGATATTCCGAGGAAGCCGAATGGAAAGCGGGACGACGCGGCGCTGCTCCGGAACTGGCCCGAGGATAAACCGGAGGTCACGTGGACCGGGTGCGAAATCTACATTCGCGATGCGTGGGCGAGGGTGCTGGGCCATGGAAATTTCGGGCCGGAAGAGTCGTTTGCTTTTGCGGGAGGTGATTCGTTGTCGGCGATGAACCTGGTGTTGGAACTGGGACGCATGATTCAGCGCGAAGTCGGCATGACCGATCTGGCGCGGTATCCGACCGTCCGGACGCAGGCGCGGGCGCTGGAGACGAAGCAGCTGGGAACGGCGGCTGGGCGAGTGGCGAGAGAGCGGTTCCATGTCGAGTGGGTGCATGTTCCCGCGCCGAAGCCCGTGCGGACCGCGCTGATGCATGCGGGCGGTTACAGCAAAGAATCGGATGTGTGGCTGGCCGGTGCGCTGATGTCCGAACTGGCGCTGGACACGTCGTTGATGGTGGTTCGCTCGAATATCGAAAATCGCCGGATCGACGCGCCGGAGAGCTGGTCGGAGCTGGTGGATCCGCTGATGGAGGAGATTCGCGACGTGCAGCGTCCACTGCTCATCGGCGTGTGCGTCGGGGCCTTGGTCGTCGCCGAGTTGGCGGAACGGTTGAGAGCGGCCGGAAAAACCGACGTGGATATGGTGTTGCTGGATCCGTGGACGCCGGGACTGGGTCGAACCGCGGTGGGGATGGAGCGGGGGAGTTCTCCGCGGAGAATCCGGCGATATTATGCGTTGTTCAAGCAGCGCGAGTATCCGGAGGTGACCGCGTTAAAGCACGTCGTCCTGTCACGGGAGGATTCACATTTCGAGGCGAGGAAAAAGTTCTGGTCCGCGCGGGTCGTCTCCGCGGATTGCTTGCATGTCGTGGAGGGAGACCACATGAGCTTTGTGCGCGAGCATCGCAACGAGACCGCCCGCGTGCTGGCCTCGCTCGTGCGGCAGTGACACCGGGAGGCGAGTCGGAATCTCGGGCGCTTATTTTGCTTCGACCGCCTCGAAGGGGCCGAGGTTGATCACGGTGTTGGCGGGGGTTGTGAGCTTGAGCCAATACCAGTAGGGCGCGGTGGCGTCGGGCACGGTGTCCTCGAGACCGGTGACGGTGGCGCGCACGGAACGAATGCGGGTGCGACCTTGGGCGATGGACGTGGTGTTGCGCATGACTTCGACGGCACGGTAGCCGTCGGCTGCTTCGGGGAGCGTCCACGCGAGAGTCACCGTTGAACCGGTGCGCGTGGCGCGCAGGGCGGGTGCATGTTCGGTAACGACGGGCGTTACGGCTGCGACGACGGGTGCGGGTTCGGGTGCAGGTGTAGCGACGGGCTCGGGAGCGGGCGGAGGTGCGACGACCACGGGCTCGGGAGCAGGAGCTGGCGCCGGGGTGGGTTCGGGAGAGGGAGCAGCGGGTGTCGCGACGGGGACGGGAGTGGGCGCGGCCGGGGAGGGGGCGACGGGGCGCTTGTTGATTTTAGATTGGAAGGGGCGGGACGGGGAGCTGCAGGCGCAGAGTGCGAGCAAGCTGGAGAGGGCGAGGCAGGCGCGGAGGAGTTTCATGCGGAGACGGGGTGGGGAGAGGGAGATCTCCATTTCGCACGAACTGATACGGCGCGTCACGTTGCGCCGTTTCGGACGGTAAGATTCCGGACAACCCGACCGGCGGTCGGATCTACATCAGGCGGCGCGGGCGACGCCGGTCATCAGGCGGAGGACGGAGTCCTGCGTGGCCTCGGTGCGGGACAACTCGCCGGCGATGCGGCCTTCGCGCATCACGAGGATGCGGGTCGAGAGGTTGATGACTTCGGGCAACTCGGAGGAAATCAGAATCACGGCGAGGCCGGAGCGGGCGAGTTCGTCGATGAGTTCGTGGATCGCGGCCTTCGCCCCGACGTCCACGCCGCGCGTGGGTTCGTCGACGATGAGCAGGCGTCCGCCGCGGGCGAGCCACTTGGCGAGGACGACTTTTTGCTGGTTGCCGCCGGAGAGCGAATTGACCGGCGCGTCGAGCGAGGCGGCTTTGACTTTGAGGCGTTGGAAATAATCGGTGGAGACGGCCTTTTCCTGGGCGCGGTCCAGGAGAATGCCGAGGCGGCGGACGCGGTCCAGGATGGCCATGCTGATGTTGGCGCGGCAGGGCATGCCGAGGACGCAGCCCTGGCGTTTGCGGTCTTCGGGGACGAGGCCGACGCCGGCGGCGAGCGAGGCTTTGACGGAGCCGAGGTGAAGGGTTTTGCCGTCGATTTCGACGGTGCCGGAGGCGCGGGAATCGAGACCGAAGATAGCCTGCGCGATTTCACTGCGGCCGGAGCCGACCAAGCCGGCGAAGCCGAGGATTTCGCCGGCGCGCACGGAGAAGTTCACGTCCTGGAATTTTCCGGGAGAGGCGAGGTCTTTGACGGAGAGGACGACGTTGCCGGTGGTGGCGTCGAGGTGTTGCGGGAAATATTCGGTGACGCTGCGGCCGATCATCATCTGGACGACGGCGTCGTGTGTCATTTCCTCTTTCTTGAGCGTGCCGACGTAGCGGCCGTCGCGGAGGATGCTCATGCGGTCGCAGAGGCGGAAGAGTTCCGGCATGCGGTGCGAGACGTAGATGAGGGTGAGGCCGCGTTTTTTGAGGTCTTCGATGAGGAGGAAAAGCGCGTCGGCGTCGGTCGCGGAAAGGGAGCTGGTGGGTTCGTCGAAAACGAGGATCTGCGGATTGGTGCCGACGGCGGCGGCGATCTGGACGAGCTGCTCCTGGGCGGTGGAGAGTTCATGCATCGGGCGGGTGACGTCGATGGACACACCGATGGCGGAAAGGAGTTCCTCGGCGCGGCGCTTCATGGCGGCGTAGTCGAGGAGGAGGCCGCCGGTGCGGCGCGGGTAGCGGCCGAGGCAGAGGTTTTCGGCGACGCTTAAGTCGGGGCAGAAGGCGAGTTCCTGGTGGACCATGGCCACGCCGGCGGCGAGGGCATCGCGCGGGGAGCCGAACGCATGCGCCTGGCCGTCGATGAGCAGTTCGCCGGAATCCGGTTTGTGGATACCGGCCAGAACCTTGCCGAGGGTGGATTTGCCGGCACCGTTCTCGCCCATGAGTCCGTGGCACTCGCCGCGGGTCAGCGAGAGGGAGACACCGGAGAGTGCGGTGACACCGCCGAAGGTTTTGGTGATGTCACGGAACTGGACGAAGTCGCTCATGGGGGGGCGGCGGGAAGTAGCGAGTAGTGAGTAGCGGGTGGCGAGTAGTCGGAAGGTGGCCGGCCAAGGTGCCGGCCACCGGATTCAGGCGATTACTTGGCGAGCCACTTTTCCCAGTTTTTGCCGAAGGCATCGACGTTGGCCTTGGTGACCTGGGTGAGGGGATCGACGACGCGGGAGGGTTCGGGGTTTTTGCCGTTGATGATCTTTTCGAGTAGGATCTCGACGGACTTGTAGCCCCAGCCATAGCAGTCCTGGGCGTAGAGGGTGTCAACGTGGCCGCTGCGCAGGTAATTCAGCTGGGCGGGGAGGGCGTCGCAGGAGACGACCTTGATGGAACCGGGGGCCCACTTAAGAGCGTCGGCGGTGAAGAGCGGCCAGCCGCCGATGAAGGCCCAGCCCTGGATGCCGGGGTTTGCGTTCTGGGCGGAGGCGACGGCCTCGGCGGATTTTTCGGGAGTCTCGACATGGAAGAACGCGGCGGGCTCGTTGAGCTTCATGTTCGGGTATTTGGCGAGGGCGTCCTTGGCGCCTTTCACGCGATTTTGGAGGTTGGGGGCGCTTTGGTTGCCGCCGAGGATGGCGATGGTGCCCTTTTCACCCATGACACGGGCGAGTTCGTCCACGATGCGGGCGCCGCAGGAGATGTCGTCGGTGCCGTAGTAGGCGAAGCGCTTGCTTTCGGGAGCGTCGGAGTCGAAGCACATGACGGCGATGCCCTTGGCGATGGCTTTGTCGATCGACGGGGTGACGGTGTTGGACTCGGAGCAGGCGATGGCGATGCCGTCGGCGCCGCGGCGGGTGAGGGCCTCGATGGCCTCGGCCTGCTTGGTGGCGTCCTCGTCGTTGGGCGTGCGGATTTCGATCTCGATTTTCACGCCGTATTTGGCGCCGAGCTCGAGGGCGGCGTCGCGGGCGCCGGCGTGGGCGGCCTGGAAGACGTCGTTGGTCTGGCTCTTGCCGAGGATGCCGATGAGCACGGTGCGCTGCGCGGAGGCGCCGGCGGCGGGTTCGGCTTTCTTGGAGCAACCGGCGAAGGCGAGGAGGGCGACGGCGGCGAGGCCGGCGGAGCGAAGGAGACAGTTGGTTTTTTTCATGGGGGTTGAGTGATCGGAAAAAATTCAGCGGGAGGCGCGGCGCTGGCGCAGGTGGGTGCTCAGGCGTTCGAGCGCGACGGCGACGACGATGGCGAGGCCGATGATGATGAGGCGGTATTCCTGGGCGAGGCGGAGAATGAGGATGCCGTTTTCGATCAGCGCGATGATGAGCGTGCCGAGGAGCGCGCCGAGGGCGGTGCCTTTGCCGCCGGCGAGACTCGCGCCGCCGACGACGGCGGCGGCGATGACGGTGAGTTCATAACCAGTGCCGGTGCTGGTGGAGGCGGTGCCGAAGCGGCCGAGCGAGACCATGCCGGCGATGCCGGCGCAGAGACCGGAGAGGGCGTAGGTGCGGAGCTTGATGGCGTTGACGCGGAGTCCGCTGAAACGGGCGGCTTCTTCGTTGCCGCCGACGGCATAGGTCTCGCGGCCGGCGACCATGAGGTGGAGGTAGAACCAGCCGAGGGCGACGCAGCCGAGCATGATGACGAGCGGCATGGGCTGGATGCCGAAAAACTCGAGACGCATGAAGTCGGTGGTGAAGGCCTCGGGCAGGCGCTTGCCGGCGGCGGGGAGGGTTTTCTGCGCGGGGAGGACGTTGGCGAGTCCGCGGAAAATGCTCATCGTGCCGAGGGTGACGATGAAGGGATGCAGACGCAGGCCGACGATGAGCGCGCCGTTGGCGAGACCGCAGGCGAGGCCGATGACGAGGGGAACGATGAAGGCGATTGGCAACACCTGCCAGGCGGGGGCGTCGAGCGGGAGACCTTGGAGCGCGGTGGCGCCGCCGAGGGCGGCGAGGGCCATGATGGAACCGACGGAGATGTCGATGCCGCCGGTGATGATCACGACGGTGAGGCCGACCGCCATGATGGCGTAGTAGGACATCGGCGTGGCGACGCCGTCGACGAGGTTGTCGAAGTTGAGAAAGGCATTGGGCCGGCCGGGGGCGGCGTCGTGCCAGCCGTAGCCGGCGAGGATGACGCCGAGCACAATCACCACGAGGGCGAGGCCCATTTCTTGGGCGAGGGAGCGGCGGGCGGCGGGTTTGGCGGAGGCGGACGAAGACATGGGAGGCTCGGAAGTAGCGAGTGGTGAGTAGCGGGTAGCGAGTAGTCGGAGGACGACGGGCTAGGGGCTGAGGGTGATGGGTTCGCCGCGGTCGCCGGGTTGGAACGCGGGCTTGGTGGGGTCGATGGGCTTGATGGAACCGTCGGGGTTGAACTCCATGCGGGCGAGGCAGGTTTCGCGTTGGTAGCCGCTGCCTACGGGGATGGCGTGGCGGTGGTAGGCGACATACCAGCGGTCGGTGTTGGGGATGTTGACGACACTATGGTGGCCGGTGCCTTTGACGATACCGTTCTTGGAAAGAACGAGACTGCCCTCCGCCGGAATGGAGACGGGGCCGAAGGGCGAGGTGGCGGTGCCGTAGGCGATGCGATAGTTGTCGCTGCGGGCGTCGTCCACGGACCACATGAAATAGTAGAGCCCGTCGCGTTTGAAGACGACCGGGGCTTCGCGGCAATCGACGACGATGCCGGAGCTGCGACCTTTGACGGGGAAGTCGATCAGATCGCCTTCGAGCGTGATCATGTCGCGCTTGAGGCGGAAGGCGTTCATGCGTTCGCCGCCGTTGGACCAGTAAAGGTAGGCCTGGCCGTCGTCGTCGATGAACGGATACGGATCGATGGTATTGGTCGTGATGCGCTTGTCGGCCTTGCGGTCGAGGAGCGGTTTGCCGAGGGCGTCGGTGAACGGACCGGCGGGGGATTTGGAGGTGCCGACGCCGATTTTGCCGTCGGCGCAGAAATAGAAGAAGTAGGTGCCGTCGCGCTCGATGCAGTCGGGGGCCCAGGCTTTGATGTTGGCCCATTTGAGGTCGTGGGCGACGTCGAGGATCATGCGCTCTTTTTTCCAGGTCACGAGATCCTTGGAGGACCAGACGGAGAAATCGGTGGTGAGCCAGTTGGGTTTATCGGAGGTGGGATAAACGTAGTAGGTGTCGCCGAAGACGCGGATGGACGGATCGGCGGTGAAGCCGTCGAGGATGGGCGTGGGAGCCGAGGCAGGAGCGAGGGAGCTGAGCACTGGCGAAAGGAGGAGGACGACAAGAAATCGGGGAATGGGCACGGAGGGGGTGGGGGGCAACTGAGAGAAGCGCGGGACCCGGGGGAAAGCCGACAAGGTTTTTGAAGCAGCCGCAGATTTTTACGGTGCGGGCGGCACGGTGACGCCCTCGGTGGTCTGGACGATGCGCTTAATGGTGCCGTCGGGGTTGTAGTAGAGGTAGTCCACGCAAACGGAGCGACGGAAGCTGCCGCCGATCTCGGGGACTTGGCGGCCGCCGTTGTGGTAGAAAAAGTAGTCGCGGCCTTTGAAAGTCACGATGGCCTGGTGGATCGTGTTGCTGTTGACGGCACCTTCGGAGAGCAGGCCGCGATAGGTCCACGGACCGGCGGGCGAGGGTGCGGTGGCGTAGGCCATTTTCTCAGGGAAACCGGTCGCGTAGGACAGGTAGAAGAGGTTGCCGTGTTTGTGAATCCACGGGGCCTCGGTGTAGGCGGGCAGGTCGATGCGGCCGATAGGGCCGTCGAGTTCGGTCATGTTGGGCTTGAGCTTGGCGAAGTAGCACTGGGTGTTGCCCCAGAAGATCCACGCCTGGCCGTTGTCTTCGATGTAAACGGTGGGATCGATGTCGCCCCAGCCGATCTTGGTGTCGGGCGTCATGTCGTTCGTGATGAGCGCGGAGCCGCGGGCGTCTTTGAACGGGCCGGTGGGCGAGTCGGAGACGGCGACGCCGATGGCCATGCCGCGGATCGTCGCGTGGTCCACGGGCGCATACCAGTAGAACTTGCCGCCGCGCTCGATGACCTGGCTGGCCCAGGCGGCGCCTTTGGCCCACGAGAAATCGGTGGGCTTGAGCGGCGAACCGTGCGCGGTCCAGGTGACGAGATCGGTGGACGAGTAGCAGAGCCAGCGGTTCATGACGTAGCCCTGGTGCTTGTCGTTGGGAGCTTCGTCCTGGCCGGCGTAGACGTAAACGGTGTTCTTGTGGACGAGTGCGGCGGGGTCGGCGGTAAAGGCGTCGGTGAAGAGCGGGTTGCCGGTGGACTTGAAGGTCTTGGGAGCGGTTACGGTGGCTGGATATGCGGCTTTGAGGCGCGTGTATTCGTCGGCGGTGACAGGAATGACGGTGCCGTGGCGGAAACGGAACGGGAACTTGATGTCGGGCGCGGCTTCAAATTTTCCGCTGGCGAGATCGGTCGTGATGAACGGCTGGTAGCCGGCGCCCTTGGTGAAGTGATCGAGGAGGAGGCACCAGGTGGCGGGTTTTCCGGCGGAGGCGGGCGTGAGTTGGAAGCAGGCGGGGCCTTCGTAGCCCTCGGATTTGGCAAGGGAGAAGTCGGTGATCTCTCGCCACGGACCGGCGAGTTTTTCGCTGACCTCGAGGAAGATGGTGCGTTCGCCCTCGTGTTTGGTGAAGCGATGGTAGCGACCGTTTTCGCGGACGATGGTGGTGTCGATGACGGGGTAGTCGCGCTCGATGTAGATGAACGGCTCGCCGAAGGTGACGAAGTCCTTGGTGCGGGCGGCCCAGACGCGGAACTTGGCGAAGTTGTCGCGGCCGTTGGCGGCGGACCAGAAGACGAGGTAGTCGCCGGTTTCTTCGTCGTAAACGGCCTCAGGCGCCCAGGTGCAACCGGCGTCATCGGCAGCGATTTTGGCGAGCCGCGGTTCGGACCAGTGGACGAGATCGGTCGATTCCCAGATGACGATGGATTTGCTGCCGGCGGTGGCGGCGCGTTTCCAGACCGGGTTCAGGTTGATCGAAAGATCGGTGGCGAGGAGCCAGGCTTTTTTGCCGTCGCGGGAGCGGATGATGAACGGATCGCGCACGCCTTTTTCGCCGAGGGGACTGACGAGGACGGGTTGGGCGGAGTTGAGCGCCTCCCAGTTGCGCCCGTCGGGGCTGAGACCGAAGTAGATCTGTTCAGTCAGCGGCGTTTTCTCGCCGTTGAATGTAACGAAGAGGTAGCCGCCATCGCCGACGGCAAAGGCGGAGACGGCGAGCAGCGTGGAGAGCAGGGGCAGGAGCAGGCGGCGGAGGGGCATTGGGAATGGGGCGCGGCTGAGCGGGGTGGAATGATTTCCTATATGGAAGGGCGTCCGGCCAGAGAGGCGGAGTCTTCCAGTTCGGGGCAAGCAAGGGGGTGGGTTACCCATAGAAGCGGGACCGGTGCGGGAAACCCGACATAGCTCTGCGGGTTAAGCGGATGAAATCGCAGGGTCTGGATTGCGTTCCAGAAAGTTCGTCCAACAGATGCGATTGAAACACCACCCGTGCATCCACTGCGTTCTTATAACGCGTGTCTCTGCGACAACTTTCTCATAGTCTTGATATTTTTCGCGATCGCATTGTGTGGCAGTATGCCCGGCATATGGTTGGTGCGGTGAGCCCGAGAGCGTGCGCACTGGTGCGTCAGCTTCACGGCACGGGCGCCATGGTGGTGGGTGATCCCTTGTCGGCAGGACGGATTCGCATGTTACGAAACGGTCTATCGTCGCATCGAAGGTGTGCCGGCTACGTGGACGTTTTGCAGGTTGGAGGCCTTGGCTTGATTTTCGATCCGGCGGGATTTTCGGGCGTCTCCCGATTATGAAGCGACCGTTGATGGGGGCGGTTCACCACTCAATTGTCGGCGATGTGATCGTTGGAGAGGGAGCCTTGGAGTTTTTGGCGGAGTTTGATCGATTCGATGTCGGCGCGGACGTCTTCGCTGAAGAGTTCGAGGCGCTGGTGGACGTCGAGGGTCGCCAGGAGCTTTTGCTTCAGGCGCGGTTTTTCGCAGAAGCTGAACGCGGCCAGATCGACGAAAATCTCGGGATCGCTGACGGATTTGAGGAAACGGGTGAGTTCGTTGGAGGCTTCTCCGCTGAGGCGCTGGCGGGTGGCGAGCAGGCGGGAGAGGCGGGCGCGGAGTTTCAGGTTTTCCTCTTCGTCGGCACCGGGTTCGCTGAGGAGCGCGCGGATGCTGACGGTGCGGTAGGGTTCTTCGCGGACGATGCCCTCGATGCGCACGCGGGCGAGGCCTTGGAGGAGGAGGTTGGAGGTGCCGTCTTTGTTTTCCTGGCAGGCGCGCACGATGCCCATGGTGGCGATGCGGTGGGGTGCTTCGAAATCGTCGGGCTTGCGCGGGTTGAGTCCGGCGACGGCGAAGAGGCGGTTGGTGGCGAGGACGTCGCGGACCATTTCACGGTAACGGGGCTCGAAGATATGCAAGGGGAGCAACGCCTGCGGGAAAAACGCGAGGTTGGGCAGCGTCATCATCGGCACTTCGTCAGGCACCACGATTTCCATTTCCATGCGGGAAACCGTGGCGCACGCGGGCGCGAAATCAACTCTGCCGATGCGAATCAGTGGGTCGCGTGCGTGGTGGCTTCGGTGTGTTTGCCGCGGTTCGCCAAGCGGTCGAAGAAGAGGTAAACGGCGGGCGTAGTGAAGAGGGTGAGCGCCTGACTGAGGATGAGGCCGCCGACGATGGCGTAGCCGAGCGGTTGGCGGAGTTCGGAGCCGTCGCCGTGACCCAGGGCGAGCGGGATGCCGCCGATCATCGCGGCGAGGGTCGTCATCATGATCGGGCGGAAGCGTTTTACGCAGGCCGCGTAGATGGCTTCGCGGGCGGGGAGTTTCCCGATGCGCTGCGCTTCGATGGCGAAATCGATCATCATGATGGCGTTCTTTTTCACGATGCCGATGAGCAGGAGGATGCCGATGATCGCGATGACGCTGATGTCGCTGCCGAAGGCCCAGAGCGTGAGCAGTGCGCCGAGTCCGGCAGAGGGCAACGTGGAGAGGATCGTGAGCGGGTGGATGAAGCTCTCGTAGAGCATGCCGAGGATGATGTAGATCGCGACGATCGCGGCCAGGATCAGCAGCGGTTGGGAGCGGAGCGAATCCTGGAAGGCTTGGGCGGAGCCTTGGAAATTGCCGGTGAGCGTGGCGGGTTTTCCGATGGAGTTGCCGATGTTCTCAATGGCGGCGACGGCTTCGCCCAGGGCCACGTCGGGGGCGAGGTTGAACGAGAGCGTGACCGAGGGGTATTGGCCGAGGTGGTTGATCGAAAGCGGCTTGGTGGCGCGGTCGTTCACCGTCACGAGGGAGGAGAGCGGGATTTGTCCGCCGGTGAGCGGGGAGGGGATGAAGAGTTTGTCGAAGGTGGAGACGTCGGCCTGCAGTTCGGGCGGCACCTCGATGATGACCTTGTATTGGCTCACTTGCGTGTAGAACTGGGTGATCTGGCGCTGGCCGAAGGCGTTGTAGAGGGAACGGTTGATGGCCTCGGCCTGGATGCCGAAACGCGAGGCGGCCTGGCGGTCGATCTCGATGCTGAGGGCGGGCGGGCTGGCGTCCTGGTCGGAGGTGACGTCGCGCAACTGCGGAAGTTTTTTGAGCTCAGCGAGGAGGCGCGGCGCCCAGGTGTTGAGGACGTCGGAGCTCACGTCGCGCAGCGTGTATTGATACTGGGTGCGGGAGGAGATGCCGCCGATGTTCAGGTCCTGGCGGGCCTGCGGGTAGAACGTTATGCCAGGGATGGCGTTGATCTTCTGGCGGAGGCGGGCCATCACGACGGGCGCGGGTTCGCGTTCGCCGCGAGGCTTGAGGTTGATGAAGGCGCGGCCGGTATTAAGGCTGCCGCCGCCGCCGCGACCGCCGCCGATGAAGGACGGGAAGCCGGCGACGGCGGGGTCGGCGATGATGACGGCGTTCACCTGTTCCATGCGTTCATACATCGCGGTGAACGACATGTCGGGCGCGGCCTCGATGGTGGACGTGATGAAGCCGGTGTCCTGCTGGGGGAAGAAGCCCTTGGGCATTTTCACGAAGACGAAGCCGGTGAGGGCGAAGGTGACGAGCAACGACACGAGCGTGGTGCGCTGGTGGTTGAGGACGACGCGCAGGATGTGCGAGTAAACGGACTCCATGCCGGCGAGCGCGCGTTCGAGGGTGCTGTCGAGGCGGGCGCGGAGCGTGTTGCCCGCCGGCGCGTGATGCGAGCGCAGGAACAGCGAGCTGAGCATCGGCACAAACGTGAGCGAGACGAAGGCCGAGACCAGCACGGCGACCGTGACGGTGACGGCGAATTCGCGGAAGAGGCGGCCGACGATGCCGCCCATAAGTAATACCGGAATGAATACGGCCACCAGTGACACGGTGATCGAGAGAATGGTGAAGCCGATTTCCTGCGCACCCTTGAGGGCGGCGTCCATGGGTTTCATGCCGTCCTCGATGTGACGGTAGATGTTTTCGAGCATCACGATGGCGTCGTCGATGACGAAGCCCACCGAGATGGTGAGGGCCATGAGCGAGAGGTTGTTCAGGCTGTAGCCGAGCAGATACATGATGGCGAACGTCGCCACGATGGAGATGGGCACGACCACGCTGGAGATGAGCGTGGCGCGGACGTTGCGCAAAAACAGAAACACGACGAGCGTCACCAGGATCATGGTGAGCACGAGGTGGAGTTGAACCTCCTCGACGGAGGCGCGGATGGTGCCGGTGCGATCGACGAGCACCTCGACCTTCATGGCGGGCGGAACGGCGGCCTGGAGCGCGGGGATGAGTTCGCGGATGCGGGAGACGGTCTCGATGACGTTGGCGTCGCTCTGCTTGAAAATGATGAGGCCGACGCCGCGCTTGCCGTTGAGCCAGGCGGCGGAGCGGGTGTTTTCGGCGCCGTCGATGGCGCGGCCGATGTCACGGATGCGGATGGGCGCGCCGTTGCGGTAGGCGATGATGAGGTCGTTGTAGGGCGCGGCGGCGGTGAGCTGGTCGTTGGCGTAGATGGCGAGACTCTGGCGGTCGCCGTCGAGGCTGCCCTTGGGGGAGTTGATGGTGGCGCTGGCGATGACGCCGCGCACGTCTTCCATGCCGAGGCCGAGGGCGGCGAGGCGGGCAGGGTCAACCTGGACGCGGATGGCGGGTTTGAGTTGTCCGGCGACGTTGACCTGCGAGACGCCGCGGAGCTGCGAGAGCTGCTGGGCGATGACGTTGTTGGCGTAGTCGGTGACGGTGGTGAGCGGGAGCACGTCGGAGCGCACGCTCAGGATCATGATGGGGGCGTCGGCGGGGTTGACCTTGCGGTAGGTCGGCGGCGAGGGGAGTTCGGCGGGGAGTTGTCCGCCGGCGGCGTTGATGGCGGACTGGACCTCCTGGGCGGCGGAGTTGATCGCGATATCGAGGTCGAACTGGATCGTGATCGATGTGGATCCGAGCGTGCTGCTGGACGACATCTGCGTGATGCCGGCGATCTGGGCCAGTTGGTTTTCGAGCGGGGTGGCGACGGAGGAGGCCATCGTTTCGGGACTCGCGCCGGGCAGGCTGGCGGAGACCTGGATCGTGGGAAACTCGACCTGCGGCAGCGGGGCGACCGGGAGGAGCGGGAACGCGATGAGGCCGACGATAAAAATGCCGATGGTGAGCAGCGTCGTCGCGATCGGGCGCTGGATGAACGGAGTCGAGAGGCTCATTGCGCGGCGGGGGCAGGGGCTGCGGAAGCGGCGGCGGGTTGGGCGAGTTCGATGCGCGCGCCGGGCTGGAGTTTGTTCTGGCCCTCGCTGACCACGCGTTCACCGGCGGCGAGGCCGGATTCGATCACGGTGATGTCTTCGACGGCGGGTCCGAGTTTCAAGGAGCGGGCTTCGACGGTGGAGTCGGCTTTGACGACATAGGCGAAGGGACCGTCGAGGCCGGGTTGCACGGCGACGGTGGGAACGGTGAGGGCTTGCGGGAGGGTTTGGACGAGGACGCGGGCGTTGACGAACTGGCCGGGCCAGAGGGTCTGGTCGTCGTTGGGGAAGACGGCTTTCAGGCGGAGGGTGCCGGTGCTCGTGTCGATCTGGTTGTCGATGAGCTCGAGTTTGCCGCGGGCGAGGACGCGGCCGGAGTCGTCGAGGGCTTCGACAGGGAGGGCGTTGCCGGAGCCGGCGGCGGTGATGCCGCGGCGGATATCGAGGAAGTATTGCTGGGGTAGGGTGAAGAGCGCGGTGATGGGCCGCGTCTGCGTGATGACGACGAGGCCGTTGTTCTGGCTGGCGGTGACGAGGTTGCCGGCGTCGAGGAGGCGCACTCCGGTGTGGCCGCCGATGGGCGCGCGCACGGTGGTGAAATCGAGGTTGAGTTTCGCGTTGTCCACGGCGGCTTGCGCGGCCTGCACGAGCGCGGCGGATTGGGCGAGGGAGGCTTCGCGCTGGTCGAGGAGCTGGCGGCTCTCGGTGTTGGTGGCGACGAGGGCTTTGATGCGCTCGAACTCGCGGCGGTCGTTGGCGGCCTGGGCTTCGCTCTGGGCGAGTTGGGCGAGGGCTTGGGCGAGGGCGGCGGTGTAGGGGCGGGGGTCGATCTCGGCGAGGATTTCGCCGACCTTTACCTCCTGGCCCTCGGTGAAGTGAATGGATTTGAGCTCGCCGCTGACGCGCGGGCGGACGGTGACGGTGTTGTTGGCTTGGACGTTGCCGATGCCGCTCAACCAGATGGGGACATCGCGAGGTGTGGCGGCGGCGACTTCAACCGTGGTGGTGCGGGGGGCGGTCGCGGTGGTTTTCTTTGGGCCGCAGCCAGTGATTAAAAATAGACCGCAGACGGCGGTGATAGTGACCAGAAGGCGTTGATACATAAGCGTAGGAGATGACGAGGTATCGGTGTGTCAGCTGTGTCAAACACCAGACCCAGTTGTTCCGGAATTGAGCCAAAGTGCGACACGGTGGCGCGTTTAAGGGGCGTCGCGATGGGTTGATTTCGAGGCGTTTAATTTTTAAGTTATTGGATTATAGTTGATAGCGTTACTCGGGGTGCACCCCGCACGTTGGCTGCTGAGTGGGTGTTACTATGAGCCGTATTATTGGTATCGATCTTGGAACCACCAACTCCTGTATGTCCGTCATGGAAGGCGGCGAGCCTGTGGTCATCCCCAACGCCGAAGGCGCCCGCACGACCCCCTCGGTTGTCGCTTTCACCAAAACCGGTGAGCGCATCGTCGGCCAAGCCGCCAAGCGCCAAGCCGTCACCAACCCCAAAAACACCATCTTCTCCGCCAAGCGCCTGATCGGTCGTAAATTCACCGAAGTCAGCGAAGAAGCCAAGAATCTCCCCTATAAAGTTGTGGCCGGCAAAAACGGCGACGCCTTCATCGAAGTTCAGGCCGGCGACAAGACCGAGCAGTTCGCCCCGCAGCAGATCGCCGCGTTCGTTCTCGGCAAGCTGAAGGCCGACGCCGAAGCCTACCTCGGCGAGAAGGTTACCCAGGCCGTTATCACGGTCCCCGCCTATTTCAATGACGCCCAGCGTCAGGCCACCAAGGACGCCGGCAAGATCGCCGGTCTCGAAGTCCTCCGCATCATCAACGAGCCCACGGCCGCCTCGCTCGCCTACGGTCTCGACAAGAAGAAGGACGAAAAGATCGCCGTGTTCGACTTGGGCGGCGGCACCTTCGACGTGTCCGTCCTCGAAATCGGTGACGGCGTCTTCGAAGTGAAGGCCACCAACGGCGACACCCATCTCGGCGGCGACAACTGGGACGAGACCCTCATCAACTGGCTCGTCGATTCCTTCAAGGCCGAGCAGGGCATCGATCTCCGCAAGGACCCGATGGCTCTCCAGCGCCTCAAGGAAGAGGCCGAGAAGGCCAAGATCGCCCTCTCCTCGACGCAGTCCGTCGATATTAATCTCCCCTTCATCACCGCTGACGCCAGCGGCCCGAAGCATCTCAACGTCACGCTCACCCGCGCCAAGATGGAGCAGGTTTGCGACAGCCTCTTCGAGCGCACCATCCGTCCTTTCCAGAACTGCTTGAAGGACGCCGATCTCACCTCCGCCAACATCGACGAACTCGTGCTCGTCGGCGGCATGACCCGCATGCCCAAGGTCGTTGAGATCGCCAACAAGCTCGCAGGCAAGCCCGCCCACCAGGGCGTGAACCCCGACGAGGTCGTCGCCATCGGCGCGGCAATCCAAGGCGGCGTGCTCAAGGGCGACGTCAAAGACGTTCTCCTCCTCGACGTCTCCCCGCTCACGCTCGGCATCATGACCGCCGGCGAAGTCTCCACGCCGATGATCGCCCGCAACACCACCATCCCGACCAAGAAGTCGCAGGTGTTCTCCACTTACGCGGACAACCAGCCCGGCGTAGAAATCGTCGTCCTCCAGGGCGAGCGTTCGATGGCCCGCGACAACAAAAACCTCGGAACCTTCAAGCTCGACGGCATCCCGCCCGCCGCCCGCGGCACCCCGCAGATCGAGGTCACCTTCGACATCGACGCGAACGGTATTCTCCATGTCTCCGCCAAGGACCTTGGCACCGGCAAGGAGCAGAAGATCACCATCCAGGGGTCTTCCGGTCTCTCCAAGGAAGAGGTCGAGAAGATGACCAAGGACGCCGAGCTCCACGCCGCCGAAGACGCCAAGCGCAAGGAAGGCGTCGAGACGCGCAACCAGCTCGACAGCTCCATCTACGGCCTCGAAAAGACCCTCAAGGAAAGCGGTGACAAACTCCCCGCCGACGTGAAGGGCAAGATCGAGACCGCGCTTGCCGACGCGAAGAAGGACCTCGAGTCCAACGACACCGACAAGATGAAAGCCGCCATGGAAAACCTCCAGAAGGTCGGTTCCGAACTCTACGCTGCCGCGCAAGCCGCCGGCGCCGGTGCCGCTCCCGAAGGCGCCGCCCCTGCGGGCGATGCCGGTTCTTCATCGAAGAAGGCCGAGAAGAAGGCCGACGTTGTCGATGCCGACTTCGAGGTCGTGGACGAAGACAAGAAGTAACCCTTCTTTTTCACTTTCGCCCGTCCGCCTGCAACCGTGCCGGCGGACGGGCGTCGTTAAAAAACGAATACACAACTCCTCAGTTAAAAACCCAAAACCTAATCCATATGGCCAAAGCTAAAATCAAGCCCATCGGCGATCGCGTCCTCGTGAAGCATCTCGATGATTCCAAAGAACAAGTTCGCGGTGGCATCATCATCCCGGACTCCGCCAAGGAAAAGCCGCAGGAGGCTGAAGTCATCGCCATCGGCACCGGCAAGAAAGACGAGAGCGGCAAGTCCGTTCCCTTCGAGGTCAAGGTCGGCGACAAGGTCCTCATCTCCAAATACGGCGGCACCGAAGTGAAGATCGACGACGTCAAATACACGATCGTTCGCGAAGACGACATCCTCGGCGTCATCGCCTGAGTCGTCCGCATTCCTTAAACTTAAACTCTAAACTTAATCTACACACATGGCTGCTAAACAAATCCTGTTCGACGAGGCTGCTCGTCAGAAAGTTCTCCGCGGCGTCGAGCTCCTCGCCCGCGCTGTCAAAGTCACCCTCGGACCGAAGGGTCGCAATGTCGTCATCGACAAGAAATTCGGCTCACCCGCCGTCACCAAGGACGGCGTCACCGTCGCCAAGGAAATCGAGCTCTCCGATCCCTACGAGAACATCGGCGCCCAGCTGGTGAAGGAAGTCGCGTCCAAGACCAACGACGCCGCCGGCGACGGCACCACCACCGCCACCGTGCTCGCCGAAGCCATCTACAAGGAAGGCCTCAAGCACGTCACCGCCGGTGCCAACCCGATCTACCTCAAGCGCGGTATCGACAAGGCCGTCGAGGCCGCCGTCACCGAGCTCGCCCGCATTTCCAAAAAGGTGAACGACACCGAGGAAATCCGCCAGGTCGCCACCGTCTCCGCCAACTGGGACACCGAGATCGGTGATCGTATCGCCGAGGCCATGGACAAGGTCGGCAAGGACGGCACCGTGACCGTCGAAGAAGCCAAGTCCATCGAGACCACCCTCGACGTCGTCGAAGGCATGCAGTTCGACAAGGGCTACCTCTCGCCTTACTTCGCGACCAACGCGGAGAGCCAGGAAGCCATCCTCGAAGACGCCTACGTCCTCATCCACGAGAAGAAGATCTCCAATCTCCAGGAGTTCCTCCCGATCCTCCAGGCCTCCGCCAAGACCGGCAAGCCCCTCCTCATCATCGCCGAAGAGGTCGAAGGTGAAGCCCTCGCCGCTCTCGTCGTGAACAAGATCCGCGGCACGCTCAACGTCGTCGCCGTCAAAGCCCCCGGCTTCGGCGATCGCCGCAAGGCCATCCTCGAAGACATCGCCGTCCTCACCGGCGGCCGCCTCCTCACCGAGGACCTCGGCATCAAGCTCGAGAATGTCACCATCGCCGATCTCGGCAAGGCCAAGCGCATCGTCGTCGGCAAGGAAAACACCACGATCGTCGAAGGTTCGGGCAAGTCGTCCGACATCCAGGCCCGCGTGAAACAGATCCGCCGCCAGATCGAAGAAACCACCAGCGACTACGACAAGGAGAAGCTCCAGGAGCGCCTTGCCAAGCTCGCCGGCGGCGTCGCCGTCATCAACGTCGGTGCCACCACCGAGGCCGAGATGAAGGAAAAGAAGCAGCGCGTCGAAGACGCCCTCCACGCGACCCGCGCGGCCGTGGCCGAGGGTATCGTTTCCGGCGGCGGCGTCGCGCTCCTGCGCACCGCCAAGGCCGTGGATGCCGCCATCGCCGCCCTCGAGGGTGACGAAAAGCTCGGCGCCCAGATCATCCGTCGCGCCGTCGAGTCCCCGCTCAAGCAGCTCTGCTTCAACGCCGGCGTCGAAGGCGCCGTCGTCGTGCAGGCCGTCCTCGCGAGCAAGGGCAACAACGGTTACAACGTCGCCACCGGTGCCTACGAAGACCTCGTCAAGGCCGGCGTCGTCGATCCGACCAAGGTGACCCGCACCGCGCTGCAGAACGCCGCGTCCATCGCCGGTCTCCTGCTCACGACCGAGTGCATCATCACCGATGCCCCGGACAAGAGCCCCGCTCCGGCCCCCCAGGGCGGCGGACACGGCGGCGGCATGGACTACTAAGCCAGTCCGTTCCTGTCCGGCTCGCGCATCCGCGAGTCAACTCCAAGACCGGCGCTCTTCACCGAGCGCCGGTTTTTTGTTTTCGGGTTTCGGGCTTCTCATCACCGGTCGCGCCGTATTCGGTGGTGGTGACGCCGGTGAAATCACTCCACCACAATCAATGATGACTACCTTGCTGCTTCACGGATTGACCAGCCAGTGGCTTGTTCTGGGAATTCTTTGTGTCCTGCTGGCGCTGGCGGCCGAAGCCGGCTTCAGGCTCGGATTCCGCCTGCACGAAAAAGGCGACGAAGCCCGCAAGGGGCAGATTGGCGGTGTTCAGGGGGCGATTCTCGGACTGCTGGGATTGTTGCTCGGCTTTACCTTTTCGATGTCCGCCAACCGTTATGAAGCGCGTCGGGCGCTGGTGCTCCAGGAAGCCAATTGCATCGGGACAACTTATCTTCGTGCCGCGCTTCTCACCGAAAACCGCCAGCCTGCGGTGGAGAATCTGCTGCGTCGCTACGTGGACGCCCGCATCGATTTCTACGAAGCAGGGGAGAAGCTTGCCCGGCAGCGTGAAGTGGAGCGCGTGACGTCCGGACTTCAGGGCGAATTGTGGGCCCATGCGGTCGGTGCGGCGAAGGAAGCGCCCACCCCGGTCACCGTAAGTTTTATCGATTCGCTGAACGACACGATCGATACGGATGCCGCCCGCGTGAATGCGCTGCGCACGCATGTGCCCAGTGCCGTGTGGCTGCTCGTGCTGATGGTTTCGGTGTGCGGCTGCTGCGTTAACGGCTACTCCGCCGGATCGAGCGGCCGCCGCAACGGCTTCGCCAGCTGGGTGCTGCCCTTGATGATCGCACTGGCGATCACGTTCATTGCCGATCTGGACCGTCCGCGTGGCGGCATGATCGGCATCAGCCAGCAGCCCATGTTGGATCTTCGCGAATCTTTGCGCCCTCGGGTTCCCTGAATGCGGGCATTCTTCCTTTCGGCTTCGCAATCGCACGACCGTCGTATTCCGTAAAACCACCATGGAGGTCATCTTTCTCGGCACCGGCACTTCCCAAGGCGTTCCCATGATCGCCTGTGATTGCACCGTCTGCACCTCCACCGATCCACGGGATGCGCGTTTTCGCGCCTCCATCCACGTCGTCATGGACGGCCTGCATATCCAGGTGGACGCCGCGCCCGAGTTCCGCCTCCAGTGCCTGCGCGAAAAGATCAACTGGATCGATCTCTTCATCCTCACGCACGGCCACGCCGATCACATCTCCGGCATGGATGACCTGCGCCGCTACTGCGACCTTCTTGGCGGCGTCGCGCTCCCGGTTTACACGACCGATGAAGGCATGGGCCGCGTCCTCGCGATGTTTCCCTACGCCATCGCCGAGCGTCCCGTTTCCAAAGGCTACGCCGCGTTCAAGCTCATCGATATGCCCCGGCGCATCGAACTGCCGCAGGGCGTCATCGAATCAACGCTCCTTCCGCACGGCGGCGTGAACACCCTCGGCCTCACGTTTACGGAAAAAAGCAGCGGCAAAAAATTCACCTACTACACCGACTGCAAACGCGTCCCGCGTGAAGCGGTGGAGCAGGCGAGGGGCTCCGACATCGTGGTGCTGGACGGCCTTCGTCCGCTGGAGCATCCGACGCACATGAACATCTCGGAAGCCATCGCCGCCGCCGCCGAGATCGGCGCGCCGCAGACCTACCTGACGCACATCACGCACCTCACCGGCCACGCCGAGTGGGAGGCAACGCTCCCGACTGGCGTGCAGTTTGCCTACGACGGTTTGCGGTTGTCGCTCTGAGAGTAAGGACGGCTCGGAGAGCCGTCCGATTCCGGGCTCACCGCCGATTCCACGGCATCCGGGCAATCACCAGCCCCATCCCGCAGAAATCCGTCACGCCTGCGAACACCAGCCCCGCGCCGACGAAACCCGACAGCCACATAAAATTCGGGTGAACGAACCACGCCAGTAGTGCTCCAGTGAATACAAACGTGCCCGCCGCGATCCGCACCTGGCGCTCCAGGCTGATCACCTTCGACTCGCCGCGTGTCACCGGCAGCCCCGCTTCGATCCACGCCAGAGTGCCGCCCGTCACCACGACCGGCTGCGCATAACCGCACGCCAGCAACTTCTCCGCCGCCTTGGTCGCACGTTGTCCGCTCCGGCACAGCAAATAGACCGGACGTCCGCATTCCGTGCGCCCTGCCGCCGCCAGCGATTCCTTCGATACGCGGTCGAGCGGGATGTTCACCGCCGCAGATGCGTGCACCTCGTCATACTCGATCGGCGTGCGCACATCGATCACGAGCACGGCTTCCCCGGCCAACAGGTGTTTTTGCAGTTCCGTGGGTGAAATCGAATCAATGGTCATAGACTCAACTTACCCTGATTCTTGGAGAAACCAAGAGTTCAAATCTACCTTAACTTACACTTATACGGTAATTAATAAATTATACATTACTTAGTTTATCAGATAACATAACTTTGTGCTTGCGCCATACCCTACTTGTTCAATGTAGTTTAACCAAGTCTGCTAAATGAAACTCTCCAAAAAAGGTGAATACGCGCTCCGCGCCTTAATCGATCTCGGCATCGCCGCCGAAGTCGGCAGGTCGTTGGTGCAGGTGTCCGAACTCGCCGAGAAGGAGCGCATCCCGGTGAAGTTTTTGGAGCAGATCATGCAGTTCCTGAAAGAGCAGGGGCTGGTTCAAAGCCAGCGCGGCAAGTTCGGAGGTTATCGCCTCGCTCGTCCCGCCGCCAAGATCACGGTCGGTAGTGTCGTGCGGGCGATCGATGGTCCGCTTGCTCCCATCGGCTGCGTGAGCCACACGGCTTATGAGAAGTGTAGTTGCCCCGACGAGGTGCACTGCGGACTGCGCATGTTGATGCTCGATGTCCGCAACGCCATCGCCGGGATACTGGACCGTTACTCACTCGCCGATGTGGTCGAGGTGACGCTCCGCAAAATGAGGCGCGACGAGGTGCCTCTGCCGTTTTCCGAAACCCTCGTTCCCGGCCGTGCCGCCAAAAAAGTCGCCAGCCGTTCCTCCGAAAAGTCCCGTCCCGATCTCAAGCCCGTCGAAGGGCTCCTCTCCAATCTCCTGTCAGATTACACGATTTAAACCGTCCTCACCATGAGCACCACGGCCGACACTTCCCTTTCCCAACAGCCCGTCTGGATCGACATCGTTCGCCAGAAGGTCGAGTCCCTGCGTTTCGGCGTGGTCCAGATCGTCGTTCACGACGGTAAGGTCACGCAGATCGAGCGCACCGAGAAAACCCGCCTCGCCGGTCAACGCGACGGCGCCGAGTAATTTTCTCGCCATCCCTTTCGCCTGCCGGACTTCCGGAGGCGGCAAACACACACCTACACGACAAGCAGCCAGCTGCGGGTATGCGACCAGGCCACTGGAGTTCTCCCCGATCATTACGAAAAACATCATGAGAACCCTTACCACCGCCGTTCGCACGGCCTTGGCCACCACCATCACCGCCGTCGGCCTGACGGCCTCCCTGTCGGCGCAGACCGCGTCCGCCAGCGACATCGAAGCCCTGCGCGAGCAGATCCGCCTTCTCGACCAGAAGCTTCGCGTCCTCGAGCGCAACACCGAGCTCAAGGACGAGACCGCCACCGCTGCCGCCAAAACCGCAGGCAAGGTCGCTTTCACTGACAAAGGTCTGACCTTTTCCTCAGGCGATGGCGCCAATTCACTGCGCGTTCGCGGTCTCGTGCAGGCCGATTCGCGTTGGTTTGCGAACGACCATGTCGCCGCCAATGATACCTTTATCCTCCGCCGCGCCCGCCTCATTCTTGAGGGTGCGTTCAACAAAAATTTCGAGTATCTTATCACTCCCGAATTTGCGGGCACCACGCCGAGTATCGTGGACGCCTTCGTGAATGTGAAGATCAGGCCTGAATTCCAGATTCGCGCCGGCCGCTTCCGTGAGCCCGTGGGTCTTGAACAGCTCCAGTCCGATGCGGTCGCGTTTTTCAACGAGCGCTCGGTGGTGTCGAGTTACCTGCCTAATCGCGATGTCGGTATTCAAATTCATGGTGATTTGTTCACCAACCGACTGAATTACGCCGTCGGCTATTTTAACGGTGTCGAGGATGGCCAAAACGGTGCGAACAGTGATAACAGCAACGAGAAAGATTTCGCGGCCCGCCTTTTCGCCACGCCTTTTATCAATAACAAGGACTCCGCGCTCGCCGGTCTCGGCTTTGGCGTGGGTGCCTCGGCCGGCAGCCAAAACGGCAGCAGCAATGGCACGCTCGCCTATCGAACTGACGGTCAGCAGACGTGGTTCTCCTACAACGGCGCGGGCACGCCCATTCCCTATGGAAACAATTATCGAATTTCTCCGCAGGCTTACTACTACTACGGCCCCTTTGGTCTGCTTGCTGAATACGCCGTGACCTCCGCCGAGTGGCGTAACACCAATGGAACCAACCGCCGCAATCTTCAGAACACCGCCTATCAGATTGCAGCCGGTTATGTTCTCACGGGTGAAGACGCCGGTTACAAAGGAGTTACTCCTCGCACGAACTTCGACTTGGATAACGGCACCTGGGGTGCATTCGAGGTGGTCGCTCGCTTCTCCCAGGCTGATGTCGATAGCGGAGCCTTCACGGGCGCCACTCCTCTCGCCGTTCGCACGTCTCGTGCTTCAGGAGCCACGGGCTACGGCCTTGGCTTAAACTGGTATCTTAGTAAAACGGTTCGTGCCGGCGTGGATTATTTCCACACCTCGTTCGATGTCCCTGCCGGTGTTAACCCTGCAATCAACAGCCCCATCGACGGTGACGAGAACGTCTTCATCACCCGTCTCCAGATCGCGTTCTGATCTGCGCATTTGGTGTAGTCGCTGTAGTGCCTAAGAAGGCGAGGGGCACCCGTCTCCTCGCCTTCATCACCCCTTCAATTCATTTTTTATCATGAAATTTAAATCTCTCCTCACCTCCCTCCTCGCGGTCGTCGCCGTCACCGCCGCCACCGCCAAGGACATCGAGCTGCTCAACGTCTCCTATGACCCGACGCGCGAGCTCTACGTCGAATACAACGCCGCTTTCTCCGCCTACTGGAAGGGCAAGACCGGCGACACCGTCACCGTCAAGCAGTCCCACGGCGGCTCCGGCAAACAGGCCCGCTCCGTGATCGACGGCCTCAAGGCCGACGTTGTCACCCTCGCGCTCGCCAACGACGTTTCCGCCATCAGCAAGAACGCCGGTCTCCTTCCCGCCAACTGGCAGGAACGCCTCCCGCTCGGCTCCGCTCCCTACACGAGCACCATCGTGTTCCTCGTTCGCAAGAGCTCGCCGTTCTACGGCAAAATCAAAGACTGGAACGATCTCACCCAGTCCGGCCTCGCCGTGATCACGCCCAACCCGAAGACCTCCGGCGGCGCGCAGTGGAACTACCTCGCCGCTTGGGAGTTCGGCCGCCGCAAATACGGCAGCGACGAGAAAGCCCAAGAGTTCGTAAAGAGCATCTACAAGAACGTCCCCGTCCTCGATTCCGGCGCGCGCGGCTCCACCACCACGTTCGTGCAGCGCGGCATCGGCGACGTGTTCCTCTCGTGGGAAAACGAGGCCTTCCTCGCCGTGAAGGAATTCGGCGCCGACAAGTTCGAGATCGTCGTCCCCTCCCTTAGCATCCTCGCCCAGCCCACCGTTGCGGTGGTGGACAAGGTCGCGAAGCGCAAGGGCACCGAGGCCGTCGCCAAGGCCTACCTCGAATACCTCTACTCCGACGAAGCCCAGGACATCATCGGCAAAAACTACTACCGTCCGACCTCCGCCGCCGCCAAGGCCAAGTATGCCGCTTCCTTCCCCAAGGTTGAGCTCTTCACCATCGACGACGCATTCGGTGGCTGGACCAAGGCCGCGGCCACGCATTTCGCCGACGGCGGCACCTTCGATCAGATCTACCTGAAGAAGTAATCAGCACCGATCATCCATCGCTGAAGCGCCGGCGGCCAGGTTCACGAGGGCACGCCGCCGGCCTTTTCCAAAACAAACATCACCATGAGCAGCCTTCTTCCCATCGCTCTTCGTTTCGACGCCGCCTACTCGCCGGCTGCCGTTGCTCCGCTCTCGCCTTCCATTGAATTCAACGACCGCCTGACCTCGCTCTACGCGCTGGCCCAGCGTTCGCGCTACGTCTTCGCCTCGCCGCTCGGACCGTTCTACCGCAAGGCCCGCCACTACCATGTGCCGCGCTTCGTTTATTTCGGGCCGCACACGTCCGACGAATCCCTGCGCCTGGCCTTCCACGCCGGCTTCGATTCCGCCGATCTGCGCGGCACGCTGGCGCTCCTGCACTTTATCGAGCGTCTCGCGCTCACGCCGGACCTCGGCCAAGGCCTGAATCTTTCGTTTTTCCCGCTGGCCGACATCACCGGCCTCTTGCGCAGCGAATCGCAACAACTCGCCGCCCACTCATGGATCGATTCACGCGTGCCCGAGCTCGAACTGCTCGCGAGCGACACACGCAGCCGCGCCTATCATGGCTTCGTGCGCATCGAGAGCACTGACGCGAACGACGATGTCATCACCATCCGTCTGCGCGGACACTCCGCCGACGCACTCGGACTGGAGTTGCTCAGTTCGAACGACATTTCGCCGTGGGATGTGCGTTGGGAGTCGGGTCCGGTTGACGCCGCGCCCGCCGACGGACCGCTCTCGCTGAGCGACGACCTGCCGTTTCGTCCCTTCGAACTCACGATCGGTTTGCCGTCCGCCTGGTCGGTCGAGCTGCACCGCGAGGCCGTCACCACCATCCTCAAAAACTTTATCCAACGCTACCGCGGCTTCCACGCCTACGCGCAACACCTCTAAAATCCGGGGTAGGGCGCGGATTCCGCTCCGCGCCTTCTCCGTTTTCCATTTCCCCTCCATGTCCACCCAAACAGTCCAACCGGTTTCGCGCGATCAGCGCGCTCTGCTCGGCCCGCTCCTGGAGCTGGCGGGGCGTTGCCCGGCGCTGCAAGGCGGCTTGGCGGGGGCTTTTTATTCTCACGGTCAGACGCATGATTTGCTGCGTTTCCGTTTCAAGGGTCCGAAGGCCGAGCACCATCCGCTGCGCATCGGTCTCTTCGCCGCTTTGCATGGCGATGAACCCGCCGGCGCCGAGGCGCTCGTGCGCTGGCTGACCGAGCTCGTTGAGGAGCCCTGGCGCGCCACCGGTTACGACCTCACCGTTTTCCCTGTCTCCAATCCCACCGGCTATGCCGACAACACCCGGCACAATCGCGAGGGTTTCGACCTCAACCGCGAGTTCTGGAAACATTCGGTGCTTCCCGAGATCGCGATCCTCGAGCGCGAACTGACCACGGGCAATTTCGACGGCATCATCACGCTCCATTCCGACGATACCAGCGAAGGTCTTTACGGCTATGCGCACGGCCGTCTGCTCAACGAAGCCCTGCTCAAGCCGGCCCTGCGCGCCTCGGAGCGTTTCCTCCCCCGCAACCGGTCTGCGGTGATCGATGGTTTTGAGGCGAGCGAGGGCTTGATTCATCGCTGCTTTGAGGGCGTGCTATCCGCTCCACGCCAGCAACGTCCGCAACCCTTCGATCTCATCTTTGAAACCCCGGCGCTCGCGCCGCTCGATCTGCAAATCAACGCCACGCTCGTCGCCATCGAAACCGTCCTCGACGAATACCGCGTGTTTCTCGCCCATTCCATCAACCTGTAATGTCCACCCGCGCCGCCCGCTCCATCCTTCCCGGTTTCGGACTCTCGCTCGGGTTCACGGTGTTCTACCTGAGCCTGATCGTGCTTATTCCGCTCACGGCCGCGTTCATCAAGACCTCGACCATGAGCTGGTCCGAGTTCACCGATGCCGTGGCGTCGCCGCGCGTGCTGGCGTCGTATCGGGTGAGTTTCGGCATCTCGTTCCTCGCCGCGGCGGTCAATGCGTTCTTCGGCCTCATCGTCGCTTGGGTGCTGGTGCGCTATCCGTTCCCGGGGAAACGCGTGGTGGACGCGTTGGTGGATCTTCCATTCGCGCTGCCCACCGCCGTCGCGGGCATCGCGCTCACCGCGATCTACGCGCGCAACGGCTGGGCCGGTTTCCTCGAACCGCTCTGGGCCGGCGGGGTGGGGCGCCTCGAGCACTGGATTCCCTGGGGCAACTGGGCCGAATGGCTCGGCCTTAAAATCGCCTTCGACCGTCCCGGCATTTTTATCGCGCTCACGTTCATCGGACTGCCCTTCGTCGTGCGCACGCTCCAGCCCGTTCTCGAAGAGATGGAACCCGAGTTGGAAGAGGCGTCCGCCACGCTCGGCGCGACGCGCTGGCAGACGATCCGCCGTGTCATCCTGCCCGAACTCGCCCCCGCGCTCATCACGGGCTTCGCGATGGCCTTCGCCCGCGCGCTCGGCGAATACGGCTCGGTCGTCTTCATCGCGGGCAACATGCCCATGCACAGCGAAATCACCCCGCTGCTCATCATCACCAAGCTCGAGCAATACGACTACAAGGGCGCGACCGCCATCGCCGTGGTCATGCTGATCGCCTCGTTCGTGCTTTTGCTGCTCATCAACCTGCTCCAGAAGTGGACGCGCCGCCACCACAAGATCTGACCCGCCATGGCCTCCGCTGTCTCTTCTCTTAATAAAGCCGCACCCCGCTCGCACACGACGCGGGCGACGCGCGACTCCAATTGGGTCCGCTGGACGCTCACCGGCGTGGCGCTGCTTTTTCTCGCAGGCTTCGTGCTGCTTCCGCTCGGCGCGGTTTTCGCCGAGGCGTTGCGCAAAGGGTGGACGGTTTTTTTCAAAGCATTTATCGACCCCGATGCGCTCGCCGCCATCCGCCTTACGCTGCTCACCACGCTCATCGCCGTGCCCGCGAACGTCGTCTTTGGCGTCGCCGCCGCATGGTGCATCACCAAGTTTTCCTTCCGCGGAAAAAGCGTGCTCATCACGCTCATCGACCTGCCGTTCGCCGTCTCGCCGGTCATCGCCGGCCTGATCTTCGTCCTCGTCTTCGGCCTGCAGGGCTGGCTCGGCCAGTATGTGAACGCCGAGGACCCGTGGTTCCCGTGGCTCCAACAGTGGCTCTACGAAAAGGATTTCAAGATCATCTTCGCCACGCCCGGCATCGTGCTCGCCACCATCTTCGTCACGTTCCCGTTTGTCGCCCGCGAACTCATCCCGCTCATGCAGGCGCAGGGCACCGACGAGGAATACGCCGCCGTCACCCTCGGCGCCAGCGGTTGGAAAGTGTTCTGGCGCGTCACGCTGCCCAACATCAAGTGGGGACTCTTCTACGGCGTCGTTCTCTGCAACGCCCGCGCGATGGGCGAATTCGGCGCCGTCTCCGTCGTCTCCGGCCACATCCGCGGCGAGACCAACACCATGCCGCTCCACGTGGAGATCCTCTACAACGAATACCAATTTTCCGCCGCGTTCGCCGTCGCCTCGCTCCTCGCCCTCCTCGCCATCGTCACGCTCGTCCTGAAGTCCTTCATCGAGTGGCGCCATTCCCGCACCCACGCCTGATCGAGATTTTCTACTCACTAGCCGCTACTCACTACTTTTCGATCAGCATGTCCATCATCGCGACCAACATCAAAAAAACCTTCGGCGCCTACACCGCGCTCGAGGGCGTCAGCCTTAACGTGCCCGCGGGCAAGCTCGTCGCGTTGCTCGGTCCGTCCGGCTCCGGCAAGACCACGCTCCTTCGCATCATCGCGGGCCTTGAGTTCGCCGACGAGGGCAGCGGCCGCATCTTGTTTCACGAAGAGGACGTCACCGACACGCCCGCCGGCAAACGCGGCGTCGGCTTTGTGTTCCAGCACTACGCGCTCTTCCGCCACATGACCGTGGCGCAAAACATCGCCTTCGGTCTCACCGTTCGCCCGCGCAAGGAGCGTCCTCCGCAAAAGGAAATCGACGCCCGCGTGCAGGAGTTGCTCAAGCTCATCCAGCTCGAAGACCTCGGCAACCGCTTCCCCACGCAGCTCTCCGGCGGACAACGTCAGCGCGTCGCACTCGCCCGCGCGCTCGCCGTCCAACCCAAGGTGCTCCTCCTCGACGAGCCGTTCGGCGCGCTCGATGCCCGCGTCCGCAAAGACCTCCGCCGCTGGCTCCGTCACTTCCAGCGGGAGATCGGCATCACCACGATTTTCGTCACGCACGACCAGGAGGAGGCCCTCGAACTCGCCGACGAGGTGGTCGTTATGAACAACGCCAAGATCGAACAGGTCGGCACACCCCAGGAGGTTTACGACCGTCCCTCGACTCCCTTCGTTATCGAATTTTTGGGCAACGTGAATCGCTTCGGCGCGCTCGGCCATCCGTTGCACGGCGCCGGCAGCGACGTGCTCTACGTTCGTCCGCACGACGTGGACATCCAGCGCGACTACCACGGTGAGCACGGCATCCGCGTGCGCGTCCAGCACGTCTTCTCGGCCGGTAACTACGGGCGCATCGCCCTCATTCGCACCGACAACGCCGAGACCATTGACGCGGAAATTTCCCGCGTCCGCCTGTCTGAGTTGAACCTTCAGGTCGGTGACGAGGTCTGGGTGGTGTTCCGCCACATCCGGCTTTTCCCCGCCGGCGCCTTCGCCGAACGCGATGTCGCCACGGACGACTCCATTCCGGCTACGCTCGACGCGGGCCAGGGTATTTAAACCCCTTGCTCCGCCGACTTCCCATTTGCCCTTTCTCCTCCCGTTTGCATCCTTAAATTTCCTTTTAACCCAACCAAACCATCATGGCCCGTATCTACAACGATATCACCGAAACCATCGGTAACACCCCCCTCGTCCGCCTCAACCGCACCGCCGCCGCCCACGGCGCCGTCGCCGAGGTGCTCCTCAAGCTCGAGTTCTTCAATCCGCTGTCGTCCGTGAAGGACCGCATCGGCAACGCGATGATCGAGGAAGCCCTCAAGTCCGGCCGCATCAACAAGGACACCACGCTCATCGAGCCCACCTCCGGCAACACCGGCATCGCGCTGGCCTTTGTCGCCGCCGCCAAGGGCCTCAAGCTCATCCTGACGATGCCCGAGACCATGTCCCTTGAGCGCCGCAAGCTCCTCAAGATTCTCGGCGCCAAGCTCATTCTCACCGAAGGACCGAAGGGCATGAAGGGCGCCATCGCCCGCGCCGAGGAACTCACCAAGCAGATCCCGAACAGCGTCATTCTCCAGCAGTTCGCCAACCCCGACAATCCCGCCATCCACCGCAAGACGACCGCCGAGGAAATCTGGAACGACACCGACGGTCTCGTTGACTTCGTCGTCTCCGGCGTCGGCACCGGCGGCACCATCACCGGCGTGGGCGAAGTGTTGAAGGCCAAGAAACCCGGCGTGAAAATCGTCGCCGTCGAGCCCGCCGGTTCGCCCGTCCTCTCCGGCGGCAACCCGGGCCCGCACAAGCTCCAGGGCATCGGCGCCGGCTTCATCCCCGCCGTCCTCAACACCAAGATCATCGACGAGATCATCCAGGTGAAGGAAGACCAGTCCGGCCCGATCTCCAAGCAGGTCATCAAGCTCGATGGTATCCCGGTCGGCATCAGCTCCGGTGCCGCCATCTGGGCCGCCCTCGAGCTCGCCAAGCGTCTCGAGAACAAGGGCAAGAAGATCGTCGTGATCGTCCCGTCCTCCACCGAGCGCTACCTGTCCTCGTGGTTGTTCGCCGATGTCGATGTCGAGAGCGACAACATCAGCGACCTCCTCACCGTTCCTGTCACCGCCTGATTAATCAATCCGCAGACCAGGAGGTCGGATATCCGGTAAGCCGGCGTCCGACCTCCGGTTCTCTGGCTTCCGGCACCCGGCGGGGTAGCCAAGTGGGAAGGCCCGGCGCCGCAATCGCCTTACGAGTTGGTTCGATTCCAACCCCCGCCTCCAGTTTCCGTCCGTTCGTTCGCAGGAGTCCACTCCGCGGAAATTTTCCTCACAACCTGTCAGTGATTTAAGTCCAGCCCACCGGACCACCGGACGCGGGATTCGCCGTCAACTTCGACGGCCAACTCTACGCTTCCATGAAACGCTCCCTGGTCCTTGGTCTGTCCGTCCTCCTCACCGTCTCGGCCGTCGCCGCCCGCGCGCAGCAGGAAATCCTCAACGCCTCCTACGACATCTCGCGCGAGCTCTTCGCCGACGTGAACAAGGCCTTCGTCCCCGCCTACAAGGCCTCCGGCGGCGGCGATGTTGTCATCAAGCAATCACACGCCGGCTCCTCCCGCCAGGCGCGCTCCATCCTCGAAGGCCTCAAGGCCGACGTCGTCACCTTTAACCAGGTCGGCGACATTCAAATCCTCGCCGACAGCAAACTCGTCGCCAAGGACTGGTCCACGAAGTTCGCGAACAACAGCTCGCCGTTCTACAGCGTCCACTCGATCCTCGTCCGCAAGGGCAACCCGAAGGGCATCAAGGACTGGGCCGACCTCGCGAAACCCGGCGTGAGCATCGTGCAGGTCAACCCGAAGACCGGCGGCAACGGCCGCTACGCCGTCCTCGCCTACTACGCCGCCGGCCTTCATGCCTCCGGTGGTGATGCTGCCAAGGCCCGCGCGCTCACCAAAAAAATCCTCGCCAACGTCGTCGTGTTCGAGAGCGGCGGCCGCACCGCGACCTCGACCTTCACCGAACGCGAGATCGGAGATGTGCTCGTCACGTTCGAAGCCGAGACGCTCGCCTTCGCCAACGCCCCCGGTTCCACCTTCGAAGTCGTCACGCCATCCGTGAGCGTGCTCTCCGAGTTCCCCGTTGCCGTCGTCGAGAAGGTTGCCAAGAAGCGCGGCACCGAGGCCGTGTCCAAAGCCTACCTCAATTTCCTCTACACGCCGCAGGGCCAGGAGATCCTCGCGAAAAACTACTACCGTCCGCGCAACGCCGAGGTCGCCGCGCGCTACTCCTCCAAGCTCACGCCCGTGAAGACCGTCGAGGTCGCCGACACCTTCGGCGGCTGGGACAAGGCCACCGCCGACTTCTTCGCCAACGGCGCCCTTGTGGACGTCCTCCTCAAAGAAATCGCCGCCGAGCGCGTCAACTAACAACCCGAGAGTTTGAGAGGTGATTGGCGCTCCAGCCTCTCGCCTCTGGCCTCTCGCCTCCTTTCATGCCACGCCCACGGGTCATCCCCGGCTTCGGCCTCACGCTCGGAACCACGCTCGTGTTTCTCGCGCTGGCCACGCTGCTTCCGCTGGGCGCCCTGGTGTTGAAAACCTCCAGCCTCACCTGGTCCGAGTTCTGGGGCTACGTCAGCGATTCGCGCGCCGTCTCCACCTATCGCGTCACGGTGCTGGCCGCTTCCGCCGCCACGGTCATCAACCTCGTGCTTGGCGTCCTCACCGCGTGGATACTCGTGCGCTACGAGTTCCCCGGACGCCGGCTGCTCGACGCGGCCATCGACCTGCCGTTCGCGCTGCCCACCGCCGTCGCCGGCATCGCCCTCGCGACGCTCACCGTGCCGCACGGCCCCGTCGGCGCGCTTTTCACGCCGTTCGGCATCAAGATCGCCTACGCTTTTCCCGGCATCATTCTGGCGATGACATTTACGAGCCTCCCGTTCGTCGTGCGCACCGTGCAACCCGTGCTCGCCGACCTGGAGCCGCAACTCGAGGAAGCCGCCGCCAGTCTCGGCGCCGGCCCGGTGACTACGTTTGTCCGCGTTATCCTGCCTGAGTTGCTGCCATCGATTCTCGCAGGTGGAACGCTTGGCCTCGTCCGCAGTCTCGGCGAATTCGGCGCGGTGGTTTTCATCGCGGGAAACCTGCCGTTTCAGACCGAGATCAGCGCGCTGCTCATCTACATCCGCATGGATGAATTCGATTACGTCGGCGCCGCCGCGATCGCCACGATCATCCTCGCCGCCGCGCTGCTGCTGCTGGTCGCGATGAACATTCTCCAAGCCCGCCTTTACCGGCGTTTCCACGGATGAGCGGCGCACCCCGATCTCCTCGCGCCTCGTTGGCCGGACACCCCCGCCGTCTCGCTCTCGTGCTGGCGGGCGTGGGCGGCGCCGGCCTGCTCATCAGCCTGCCGCTCGCCGCCGTGTTTTACTACGCACTGCGCGACGGCCTGCACGCCTACTGGGCGCATCTCAGTTCACCCGACACGCTGCACGCCATCGGTCTGTCGTTGCTGGCCGCCGGCATCGCGCTACCGATCAACACCGCCTTCGGACTCACCGCCGCCTGGTCGCTCGCGAAGTTCGATTTCCCCGGACGCCGCCTCCTCATCAGCCTCATTGAATTGCCGCTCTCGATCTCGCCCATCATCATCGGCGTCGCCTACCTGTTCGTCTTCGGCATGCAGGGTTTGATCGGCCCCTGGCTCGACGAGCACGGCATCACGCTCGCCTTCAACGTCGCCTCCATCGTGGTGGTCACGACCATCGTGACCACGCCCTACGTTTTCCGCGAGGTGCTGCCGCTCATGCTCAGCCAGGGCACGAGCGAAGAGCAGGCGGGTGTCACGCTCGGCGCGGACGGCTGGCAGGTGTTTCGCCGCATCACGCTGCCCAACATCAAATGGGCGGTCTTCTACGGCATGGCGCTGAGCTTCGCGCGCAGTCTCGGCGAGTTCGGTTCCGTGTCGGTCGTCTCCGGCGCGGTGCGCGGAGAAACCAACACCATGACGCTCCAGATCGATCTGCTCTACCACGACCACGTGCAGACCGCCGCCTTTGCCGTTGCGTCGATCCTCACGTCCTTCGCGCTCGTCACGCTGCTTCTCAAAACCTGGGTCGAGCGCCGCGAGGTT
>DATHXF010000157.1:0-38225 GCA_035459785.1 Rariglobus sp.
ATGGTTCCGAAAGCCACGGCCTCATGAAGGGCGTGAAGAGCGGCTCCACGTGGACCTGGAGCCAGATCCCGTCCACCTCGCTTCCCTTCGGCACCGCCGGTTGCGGCGTGCGCTTCGTCGTGTGCGACAAGGACGGCGCCACGACCAACACCTACGCCGGAGTTTATGACTCAGCCACCTCGGGTAACGTCGGTGGCGTTTACAAGAGCACCGATGGCGTCAACTGGACCCTTCTCTCCGGCATCACTCTCACGAAGCCCAACCGCGCGAGCATCGCCACCGATGGCACGCTCTACGTCACCGGCTCCGGCGCCGTCTTCAAGATGACGCGCATCGGCACGGCCACAAACATCACCCCCGGCCTGACCACCTACGAATACCGCGGCCTCGCCATCAGCCCGGACGGCTCCGTCGTCAGCGTCGCCAACACCAGCGGCGGCACCTGCGAGATCTGGCGCTCCGCCTCGGGCGGCGCCTCTGGCACCTGGAAAACCCAGGGCACCGCGTCGTTCAACAACTGGAACAGCAGCACCGCGCGCATCTACGCCTCCGAGCCCGACGGCAGCCCCGTCATCGGCTACCAATGGTTCGGCAACGTCGCCGCGCTCTGGATCAATCCCACCAATGCCAACGAACTCTGGGCCTGCGATTTCTACGGCGTGCAACGCACGTCCCAGGCCGACCGCATCGGCAACACCGCCGTCAACACCCAGCCCGTCTGGTATCGCACGATTAAGAACATGGAGGAAACCGTGGTCTTCTCCGTCCGCAACGCCCCCACCGGCAACCGCCTCATCACCGGCGTCGCCGATGTCGGCGGCTTCCGCTACGCCAACAACGTAACCCAGGGACCGTTCGGCGCCTACTCCAACGGCGGCGGACTCAACGCCACCAACGGCAAAAACGTCACCAGCGTGGACTTCTCCGAAAATGATTCCTCGCGCTGGGTCTACGCCTGGGCGACCGACAACGGCGCCTTCGGCACCGGCGGCGTCTCGACCGACGGCGGCAACGCCTGGCGCCGCTTCGGCCAGCTCGCCCGCCGCAGCATCGCCAACAGCACCACCGCCGGCTGGGAGGTCTTTGATCTCGGCACCTACCTCTCCAAACAGCGCGCCAAGGGCGTGACCACCGTCACCCTCGTCGTCGCCGGCGGCGATCCCTGGTGGGAAAACACTCCTTCCATGTCCTTCGGTTCAAGCGAGTCGGCCAACGCGCCCCGTCTCGTGGTCAACGGTTCCACCGTTCTGCCGATCCTCGCCGACACCTACGTCTCCCGTCCGTCGCCGACCACCAACTACGGCAACTCCACCGCCCTCGTGATCCGCAACAACTACAGCAACGAGGGATGGTCCTACATCAAGTTCGACCTCTCCGGCGTCGCCACCATCGCCGACTCGCGTCTCGAACTCTACCGCAACTCCTCCGCCAACACGAGCACCCTCGACGTCGGCGTCCACATCGGCGCATCCAGCTCGTGGATCGCAGGCGACGGCGGCACCGACAACATCCCGGCGGGCGAGATGACCTACAACAACCGCGCCTACACCGTCACCGACTCGTCGTCTTCGAACAACCCGCTCAACTCCCAGCCCGACTACCGCCAGGGCGGCGTCAGCCTCCGCGGCGGCCGCATCGCCGTCTCGTCCACCAACCCCGACAACATGGTGTGGCTCCCCATCGGCCAGACCGCCCGTTACAGCGAGGACGGCGGCATGACGTGGACCGCCGCCACCGGCGCACCCGCTTCGCAGATCGGCGGCCTCTACACCAACGGTGGCACCCTCGACAAATCCGGTGTCAACCTCACCGCCGACCGCGTCAACGGTTACTTCTACATCGCCTACTACGGCGGCGCATCGCACGCGATCTATCGCAGCACCGACGGCGGCAAGACCTGGTCCGCCCTGCCCTCCGTCTCCAATGGCGGCACCTACAACATCTTCTCGCCCCAGATCGCCGCCGCCCCCTACACGGCCGCGTATCCATCGGGCGGTGACGTCTGGGTCTGTGACGACAGCAGCTACAACAACAATGCCTACCCGGCGGGCGGACTCTGGCGCCTCAACACCGCCGGCACCGGCTGGACCAAGCTCACCAATATCGGCCGCGTCTCGCAGGTCTCGTTCGGCAAACACCCGAGCGGCACCGGCTACACGGTCTATGCTCACGGAGAAAGCAATCCGGGCGGCCTGCGCAAGCTCTACCGCTCCGACGACTACGGAACGACGTGGAACGCGATGGCCGACCTCCCGAGCAACACCCCGATCCTGTCGATCTCCGGTGACCGTCAAAACGCCGGCAAGGTCTTCATCGGCACCGACGGCCGCGGCATGTTCCTCGGACAATAACCGTTCACGCTCCTGACTCACCCACGGCCCGGGAACCATCGCGGTTCCCGGGCTTTTTATTTCGGGTTGTCGCGAAACACCGTAACCGCCTCCCCTTCGCCGTCGCTAAGCCGACCCGCGTTTTTCAACGACCGGCCGCAGATTGCGCACCGTCAGGCCCGGCTCCCAAATGCTGTCGATCATCACGGTGCGTGGCGCGGACGGCAGTCCGCGTTCGTTGCGATGGATCTGGGCGACCACGATGTCCACGCACGCCGCGCCGATCGCGTCATGCCGTTGGTTCATTCCGGCAAATTCACTTTCTACTCGCGGATTGCGATCCAGCATCGCCAGTCCGACATCCTCGGGCACCCGATAACCGGCGTCCTGCAACATGTGGCGTATCAGAGGATGCTGGACCAGCAGACAATCCGGTTTTTCCGACTCGAACCAACGCAGGATATCGGCCGGCAAAAGCTCTTCCTCGATGTAAGGCTTTATCCGGCGCGAGCGCGCCACCCGCGCATGATGAAAATGCAGGGCGTGTTCCCAAGCGTGATTGACGCGCCGGTCCTGATCGCGGGTCACGCATAGTCCGATGCGTTGATAACCGAGGCGGACCAGCTGGCGGATCGCTTCAATCGCGGTGTTGAGCTGGTGGTTGACCGCCCGGTGAATCGGGGGCTTGAGCATCGAATAACCCAAGGCGGCGCTGGCGAACTCCGCCCACTTCAGCCCCAGCGGTTTCGAGCCTCCCGGGATGGGCGCGATGATAATCCCGGGGATGCCACGATGAATCAGGATGCGACTCAGCTTGGCTCCGGTCATCCCGCGTTCGCCCAGCCAGAATTCTTCCACCCGGTAGCCCAGTTGTTCGGCCCGTTTAACGCTGGCGTTGAACGAGGTCAGATAAGGCGGGATGTTTCTCCAGTCATCCTTGGAACGTTCACAGGTAATGTAGCCGATGCAGCCGACATGGGGGGAGCGGCGGGCGCCCGCGAGATGAGCCGATAACCGCTGGATGAGCGGATCAGGCCGGTAGCCCATGCTCTCGGCCAGAGCCGCGATCCTTTGCCGCGTTTCGACCGCTATCTGGGGATCATCGCGCAGCGCGTAGGAAACG
The DNA here is from genome assembly GCA_035459785.1 of Rariglobus sp. GTDB lineage: Bacteria > Verrucomicrobiota > Verrucomicrobiia > Opitutales > Opitutaceae > Rariglobus. Next base: position 3,454 of record DATHXF010000157.1, read on the forward strand.
GCCATGCGCGAAACGCCCGCCGCCTTGGCCACATCCTGCATGGATACACGCTTCATCGGATGCGGAATCTGCGCCCTCAAAAACCACGGCGCAACCTTACTTTACGGTAAAGACCGGCGTTAATTGCCTGCGCATCGCCCGCATCCGCAAACTGCCGGGAATTCTCAGGGCCATACCTCGCCCCTCCCCACCATGAATACCCCCAGTTCTTTAGGATTTTCGCAGACTCGCGCACGCAACCAAGACCGCCCCTCTTCTCCGGCAATCGCGCTGCTGTTGAGCGCCCTTCTCGGGCTTTCGATCGCGCCTGCCGGACATGCGTCCACGCTCTATTGGGACGCCGATGCCGCCGGCACGGGCAACGCCACCACCGGAGCCGGTCTTGGCGGGACGGGCACATGGAACACGTCGCTCTCCAATTGGTGGCCCGGCAGCGGCACCACCGATCAGGCGTGGGTCAACGGCAACAACGATACCGCCCTGTTTGCAGGCGGCGTGGCCGGCACGGTCACTCTCGGATCCGGCATCACGGTGGGCGGCCTGTTCTTTAACACCAACAACTATACGCTCGTTAATGGTGCCAACACTCTGACGTTCGGCGCCGCCAACAACACGATCACGCTCAACAACCTTCCCGCCGCCACCATCACGGGCGCAGTGGCCGGCACGGGCAGCAACGTCACGCTCTCGGGCGGCGTGCTCAATGGCAGCGTCAACCCGGGCACCCTGACGCTCAACGGCACCTCCACCACCGGCTGGTCCGGCACGACGACGGTCGGCAACGGCACGACCCTCGCCCTCGCCGGCAACAACCAGGCGTTAATCAGCACCACCGGCATCACGCTCAACGGCGGCGGTATCACCCTCACGAATACGTCTGTCGCGGAAGCCGCGCTGAATCGCGTTTCCGACAGCGCCGCCATCACGTCCAACGGCGGAACCATCACCTTCAACAACAGTTCCATCGCCTCGACCGCCTACGCGGAAACGCTCGGCGCGGTTACCCTGACCTCCGGCCAGCTGAACGTCATCTCGACCAACACCAATGCCCTTGGCACCTCGCAGATCCTGACCTTGGGCGGCCTTGCCCAATCGGGCACCGCCACCGTCGCCTTCGGCGGCGGCGGCCTGGGCGGCGTGAGCACCATCAAGAACCAGATCAACGTCACCGGCCTGGCCGCCACGGCGGCCAACCAGATCATCGCCCCGTGGGCCACCATCGGCGCCAGCGCCGCCGCCCAGACCGATTACGCGGTCAACAACATCAACGCCGGCACGGGCAACGCCTTTGGCATCCAGGGCGCGGGCATCGCCGGCTCCCTTCAGACCACGTGGCTGAACTCCACCGACACCTACACCCAAAGCACCGCGCAAACGCTGACCGCCACCCGCACGATTACCGCGCTGCGCAACACAACGGCCACCGCCACCACCCAACTGGGCGCCAACACTCTCGAAACGTTCGGTCTGCTCAACGGCGCCACCACCACCTGGACGATCGCCGCTTCCGGCGCCGGCGTGATCCGCCAGAACGGCACGGCCGCCGCCAACCTGTATGTCACCACCGGTGCGGGCGCCATCACCATCAGCGCGCCGATCACCGACAACACCGGCGCACTGACACTCGTCAAATCCGGCACCGGCGGCACGCTGACCCTCTCCGGCACCAACACCTACACCGGTGCGACCGTCGTGAACGCGGGCACGCTGCAATTCGCCAAAGAAGTTTCGTTCTATAACAACAACACCGCCGGCACCGGCTGGACCGCCGCCAACCTCGTGGTGAACTCCGGCGCCACCGCCGCATTCAATGTCGGCGGCGCCGGCGAATTCACCTCCGCCGACATCGACACAATCAAGACGCTTGGCTTCCAGTCGGGTTCGTCCCTCGGTCTCGATACCACCAATGCCGGCGGCAACTTCACCTACGCCAACGTGATTGCCGACGCGAACTCGGGCGCGAACGTGCTTGGCCTCACCAAACTGGGCACCGGCAACCTCACGCTCACCAACGCGAACACCTACACCGGCCCGACCACCATCAACGCCGGCACGCTCACCCTTAGCGGAGGCAACAACCGCCTCGCCACGACCGGAACCGTGATCTTCAACGGCGCCACCGGCACGCTGGATTTGGGCTCCACCAACCAGACGCTGGCCGGCCTGGCCTCCGCGTCCCTCACCAGCACCGGCACGATTCTCGGCACCGGCACGCTGACGTTGAACGGCGGCTACGTTCAAATCGGCGGCACGACCGGCACGCAGACCATCACGATGGCCGGCCTGAGCAATTTCATCTATGACAATGCCGCCGGATCGTTCTCCGTCGGAGGAATGACCACCCCGGCGAACGGCGTTCTGACCCTTGCGGCCACCAACGTCATCACTGCCGCGACATTCGGAGTTGCGAGCAACAGTGCGGTCAGTGACGGCGGCCACCCGGGCACCGTTCACCTGGGCCAGACCAATACCATCAACGCCAACACCATCCAGGTCGGCGGGACCGCCGGAAGTGGCACCTTGGATTTCACGGCCGGCCTCACCGCCCCGACGTTGACGATCCGCGGCACCGGCGGCACCAGCACGGATCGCGCGGCCGTGACCATTGGAAGCTCGGGTGGTTTTATCGCCACCACCAACACGTTCAACATGGGGACCGGTGTGCTTGATGCCAAAATCAGCACTTTGTTGATCGGCGAAAACACGCGTGCGTCGGCCAATCCGCCCCTGGTCACCGGAACGTTCACCATGGGCGCCGGCACTCTCGACGCCACGAGCATCATCGTCGGCAAAAACATCGCCGGTTCCAGCGGCACCGGTGGCGCGGCCGGAAATTTCAACTTGAACGGTGGCGCCGTGACGACCGGCACACTGACCATCGCCAACCGTGTTGCCGCCGGCACTGCCGGCGTAACCGGCACGTTTAATCTCAATAGCGGCACCCTTGCGGCAACCACGATCAATACGGGAACAGGCGGCAATTCGACCTTCAACTGGGTGGATGGCACCCTCAAAAACAATACGGGGGTTAACCAAACCGTTGCGCTCCTCAGCGTCTTTAATCTGAACAACACCGGCAACACTTCGGGAACCCATAACTGGGATGTCAGCGGAAGCCAGACTTCCACCATGTCAGGCATTATCAGCGGTGCGGGGTCCTTGACCAAGGCCAACACCGGCACGCTGACGATGGCCGCTTCGGCCGCCAACACTTACACGGGGACGACCACCATTAGCGACGGCAAGCTGATTGCCTCCGTTGATGGTGCGTCGACCACATTGGTAAATGTCGGTGTTACCTTGGCCTTGAACAGTTCGACCCTTACTTTGTCGAGCGGATCGGTCGTAAATGGACAACGGATCATTCTCTCCGCAACAACAGCCCCCTCCACTACATCAGGGACTACATTCACGACAAATACGCCGTATTATGTGATCAATGCCAGTGGCAATACGTTCCAAGTTTCCACGACGCTGGGAGGTGCTGCGGTTGCGGGTCCTGTCACCAGCGTTGGATCGGCAGTCACGGCCACGCGCGGCGGTGCGTTTGGCGCGGGAACCAGCGACGTTATTTTGGGCGATGCGGCCACCACGACACTCAATGGCAGTCCGGCGCTGTTGACCGGTGGGGCGATCACGATCGAGCGCGGCGTGACCATCGCCGATCAGGCCACCAGCGGGACCTACATGATCGGAGGCAACACCAATAACAACTCCACCTTTAGCGGCCTGGTTACCGCGAATAAAAGCTTCACCGTTTCGCAGATCGCGACGACAGGCGGAAATGCACTCAGCATTACCGGTGGCATCACGGGAGCCGGCGCCGGCACCAAGACGGTTACCTTTTCCAACGTCGGTGCGGTCAATGTCACCACGACCGGCATCAGCGACGGCATCGCGGGAAATCTGGCCCTCATGCAGGCGGGCTCAGGTCTGACGACTTTGTCTGCCGCGAACACCTACTCGGGTGACACCTTCGTGAGCGCCGGCACGCTGGCCACGAGCGGCGCCGGCAATTTCGGAGCGGGCAACGTCACTGTCTTCAGCGGGGCCAGCCTCACCTTCGGCAACAATGCCTCGATTGGCGACTTGGCCACGCTCACCTTCGCCAGCACTTCGACGGCCAGCAGCATCAGCCTCAATTTCTCCGGGGTTGAAACCTTGGGAGCCGTTTACGATTCCGTCACCGCCACCTATCTGGCCGGCGGCACCTACACGGCCGCCCAACTCAACTCGACCTTCACCACTTCGGTGTTCACGGGCATCGGCTCGCTCACGGTTTCCGCGATCCCCGAGCCCTCGACCTACGCTGCCCTGCTCGGCTCAATGACACTGGCAGGCGCCCTCTGGAAGCGTCGCCGCACCGTTCGCAGCTAAGCAGGAAGGCCACACACGAGGTCGGCAGGCCAGCGCGTCCCAAACCGTGATCGAGAATGGCGCCGTGCGGGTTTCAGTGATGCCGTCCGCTACGGCAGGGATAACGCCCCCAAGGTCAATCTCTACAACCGGGAAAACCTCTCTGCCTCCCCCTTCCGCGCCGACACGCGGGATGCGTCCGTGCCGCATTAAAGCACCGCGAAGATCGGCGTCCGGGCTTCATTGGCCGGACCTGATTTTAACCGGCGGCTTTTTCCCCTGACCTTAGATTCGGGTGATCCACCCAAACGCTTTCCACCAAGGAAATCGTGGGAGTTTCCGGAATGCCCCGTTGGTTATGGAGAACTTGCGCTGACACCAGATCGATAAGCAAAGCGCCGCACCGGCCGAACTGTTGGTTGATGCCTGCGAGTGGATCATCCGGCAGTCGATCAAGCACGACACAGGGCAGTTTTTTCGCCGCGTCGAGCGTTCGCAGGAGATCGCTGGAGGTCTGCAGAATGACCACGTCAGGCTGTTCCTTGCGCAGCCAGTCGCGGATGCGCGTCTTGGTGTAGTCCGCTTCGCTTTCCAGCAACGGTCGCAACCGCCGTGAAGCGGGCAGGGAACGTTGCATGTCGATGTAACCCGAGGACCAGAGGCGGTCGGACCGTTGATCATCCCCGGTCCGCAGCGCGAGACCGATGCGCTTGAATCCTTTTTGGACGCACATGCGAAACGCGTCACGGATACCGTGAAGATGATACGGCACCGCCCGATGAATCGCCGGTTGCGCCATGGTGTAGCCATACGCGGCGGTGGCGAAGCGCGACCAGTCGAGTGTGATTTGGCCGACGGGATCATCAAGCGGACCGATGACCACGCCCAGGATGCCACGAGCCAACAATATCTGGGTGAGCTTCGCTGGATCGTAGGAATCCGCGCGGAAAACATCGAGGCCGTAGCCGAGTTCAAAACAACGTTCCGAAGCGCCTTCGATCAGCTTGGTCAGATAATCATAATCGGCATGCATCGGCATCACGAGGGCCAGGTTCGCGCGATAACGCGTGGCGCCTTGCGAGCGCACTTGCTGAAGAAAACCCGAGGCCACCGGGTTGGCGGTGTAGCCGAGTTCGCGCGCGCGTTGCTTCACACGTTCACGTGTCTCCAGGCTGACCCGGCGGCTGTCATGCAACGCAGCGGCCACCGTGGTTTTTCCGAGCCCGAGCGATTTGGCTACTTCGCGTATGGTCATGAAAAGAATGCGAAACGCTTCCATGCGGACGTGTCCGCATCCGCGTCCTTTGCCAAGGATTTTCCAATTCGGTAAGGTGGCGCTCGTGAAGTTGAGACCGGTTACCCCTCCGTTCCTCTGTCTGGCATCGGTTCCCTTTCGGACGTTGCGGCAATGGCCGTCCGCCTCGGGGCCGGTCGGTCCGGTGTGTTCACCCGGGGTGATTTGATTTCAGCACCACCGGTGACGATCGCTCTGTGTCACCGGTGCTTTTCCTCCGAGCGAACACCCCCACCCATGACCCCCGACCGGTTCCCTTGCGCGATTCCGCGCCACAACCCTCCGAAGCCGAGCCTCGCCCGGCGTTTCGTTCAAACCACCCTGACATTTGGTCTGGCCGTCTTCACCTCGCTTTCAACGGCATCCGCCGCGACGTGGGACACCGTGCCTCTCGGCGGCGGCGGCTACGTGACCGGCATCGTCAGTAACTCCAACGCCAGCGCGATCTACATCCGCACCGATGTCGGCGGCGTGTTCCGCTGGGTTCCGGCTGCCGACGCCAACAACGGTTCCTGGAAGTCCCTTTCCGACAATCAGGTTCCCTTCGGCACGGAGGGCGCGAGCAGCGTGATGAACGTCGAAGCCATCGCCACCGATCCCAATAATCTCAACCGCCTTTACACCGCCTCGGCCGACGCGCTTTGGGTTTCGGAGGACAAAGGCGAAACCTGGGATGTGATTCCCGACAGCCCGGTCGTAAACACGGAGGGGAACGCCAATTTCCGCTGGTGCGGCGAACGCCTCGCGGTTGATCCCAATAATTCGGACACCCTCTGGTTTGGCTCGCGCGGCGACGGTCTTCAGAAGGGCGTCAGGCAGGCGAACGGCAGCTGGGTATGGACGGTTGTCCCGGCGACCGCCTTGCCCTGGGGCCAAGTCCCTGTGCAAAGTCCGCCTCTCGCCAAGGGTGGCGTGATGTTCGTCGTGTGTGACAAGAACACCAGCACCACGATCCTCTACGCCGGCATTCACGACAGCGTGGGTTCCTCCGGTGGCGTTTATCGCAGCACCGATGGCGGTTCTGTCTGGACCAAGCTCGGCATCTCGGCCGGAGGCAATCTCTCGTATCCCCGCCGCGCCCAGGTGGCCGGCGACGGCACTCTGTATGTCACGAGCGGCACAAACGGCGTTTACAAGGTGGCGCGCACGGGCACCACGCTGGACAAGATCACCACGCTGCCCGTGAAGGAATACACCGCGGTGGCGGTGGACCCGCAGAACAGCCTGGTGGTTTACGTGGCGGATGCCGCCTCCGCCGGTATCTGGCGCACGAATAATGCCGGCACCAGCTGGTTGTCGCAGACGAGCTTCGGCACCCGCCAGGAACCCGACGGAACGCTGGCGGTGACGGGTTATTGGTTCGGCGCAACGGCTGCGCTGATGGTCAACCCCGCCAACTCCAACGAACTCTGGGGCACCGATTATTTTGGCGCCGCCCGCACGCGCACCGCTCAAAACATCGGAGGCACTCCCGCCTCCACCTGGAATACCCTCCAGAAAAATCAGGATGAAACCGTGGTCCTCGCCCTCAAGAACGCACCCGTGGGCGCGAAACTCGTGGCCGGTATCGCCGATGTCGGCGGCTTTCGCTATGCCGACGTCTCCGTCCGTCCCTATGGAACCGGTGGCAATCGGTTCGACGATCCCATCGGCGGCAACTTCACGAGTATCGATTTCAGCGAAGGCAATCCGAACGTCTGGGCAACCACCTGGGTGCGTCCCGAAGGTCCGAGCTACGGCGGCACCGGTTCCTTTTCCCTCGACGGTGGCGTGACCTGGCAGACCTTCGGCAAGCTCGAGCAACGCACGGTTGCCGCCGGCACGGCCAACACGTGGATCGAGTGGGACGTGGCCCCGTATCTCAAGCAACACCTCGGCGGCCCGATTACGCTCATCCTGCGCAACTCCAATGAAACCAATGCCGGCCTGACCTTCAATTCCCGTGAGGGCGCCAATGCTCCGCGGCTGTTGATCAACGGCAGCACCACCGTGCTCGCCTCCGCTGATGCGATCGTTCGCGACGGCACCTACGGAGCCGTCAACGAGGGCAGCAGCACGTCGCTCTACACCAAGACGACGTCCCTCGGCAGTTATACGCGCTGGAGTTACCTGAAGTTCGACCTCACGGGCGTCAGCTCGGTAACGACCGGAAAATTGCGGCTGTATCTGACCGCATCCGATACCGTGTCGACCGCCGTGGCCGTTTACGCGAACGACGTCACGTCGTGGACCGAGACGGGCCTCACCTGGAACACGCGTCCGCTCTTCAACGGTCGTGCGAACACCTACCTCTCCACGCCTCCTTCGGCGCTGCTTGCGGGAGGCGGACGCATCGTGGTCTCCGCCACGGATGCGACCAACTTCGTCTGGCTGCCCATCGGCACCTCGACGCCCGCTTATTTCACCAAGGATCGCGGAGTGACCTGGGCCGCTTCGACGGGCGGTCCGAATTCGCCGATCGCCGCCATCTACACGAACGGCAACACGGCGGGATACACCGCGCTCCCGCTCGTCTCGGACCGGGTGAACGGCAATTTCTACATCACGCGCTTCTCCGCCTGGGACAGCGCCACCAGTTCCACGCGGCACCTGACCTACCGGAGCACCGATGGCGGACAAACGTGGGTTGCCACCGGCCTCATCGCCAACGGCAGCTTCAACGCACGCACCCCCCAGTTCGTGTCCGCGCCCGCCGCCAACGATCTCTGGTTCTGTGACGACGGCACCTACAACGGCTCCGGCGGCGGACTCTGGCGTTCGGTCAATGGTGGAGATAACTGGACGAAGATCACCACCGCGGGGGCGGTGAACGCGGTCAGCTTCGGCAAGCCCAATGCCGGCAGCGGCTATGCTTATGCGGTCTATATCTACGGATCGGCGGGTTCCGTTCCCGGCGTCTATCGTTCCGACAACCTGGGCGGCAGCTGGGTGAAGCTGGCCGACCCGACGATCGAGGGTATGCCCTTCCTCGCCGGTGACCGCCAGAATGCCGGCAACGTTTTCCTCGGCACCGGCGGCCGCGGCATCTTCCGCTACAATTCAGGAAATCCCACGCTGACGCCCGTTGCCGATGCGTTGGTGAGAGACGGCTCTGCGACCACCAACTTCGGCAATGACACTACCCTCATGGCGAAACTGGATGGCGGCGGCTACACCCGCTGGAGTTACCTGAAGTTCGACCTCACGAGCTTCTCCGGAACGGTGACCTCCGGCAAACTGCGCCTGACGGTTTCGTCCGCCCCGACCAGTGCGACGCCGGTCGCTGTTTATGGCAGCACCAACACCAGTTGGATCGAAGGCAACGGAGGCACCGACAATAGTCCGGCGAATGAAATCACCTGGACGAACAAACCCGCCACGAGCGGCTCGGCCTTGGTATCGGTGACCGTTCCGGCCAACGTCGCGACGGGCACGGTGATCGAGTGGGATCTCACCGCCTACATCCAGCAGCAAAAGAGCGCCGGAGCCACCTCGGTAACCTTGGTCATCCAAGGCACCACATCGGGAAGCCCGTATGTCGTGGGCTTCGGTTCGCGCGAAACAGCCACCGCTCCCGAACTGAAACTGACCCTCGCACCGTAACAAGCGCGGCTAGATAGAGTCCTCCCAATCGAACGGGAGCCGCTGCCGGCTCCCGTTTTTTGCGCCGTTCAACCGGCTGTCGCTCAACTCAAAGACAGACCAAACAAGACGTCAGGGTCACTCCTCCAAGAACTCCACCACGAAACTCGCCCACGCGTGGCACAGGCTGGAGCCGGTGTTCCATTCTTCCCACCACGTCGTCGCGCCGCGCTCCAGCATTCCGGAGTAGATCGGGAGCAACAGCTCCCGCGCTTCGCGTTCCATGCCGTAGCGCCTGAGCGCATGGCAGAAATGAAAAAGGCTCGCCGGCACATTGCAGGGCAGGATGCGTTTCTCTCCGGCCGCCGCTTCCCCGATATGCGCAAAAAACGGCGTCGTCCGTTTTGCATACGGCAACACATAACGCGCCGGCAGACATGCCTTCAGCAGCACCTTCGCCTCGTCGTCTTCGAGCAATCCGTGATACGCCGCATAACCCACCGTCGTCTGTGTCAGCCACGGCCACGGACTCGCCCGCAACTCCACCGGCCGGTCGGCCACATGCGCCTCGCGCCACTCGACGTCGCTCAAAGACGAAAGGTAACACTCCCAATCGATTCCGCTGAACTCCACCTCCAGCTCCAGGCGGTGCCACGCCGTGTCGGCCGGCGTCGGCAGCGTCACCGGCTGATAAATCGCCGACCGCGTCCACGACCCGCCCTCCTTGATCACAGCCACCTCGACGCCGTCGATCCATACGCGCGCCCCGCCGTGCACCGCGAGCCGCAGTGGATGCGTCGCTTCGCTTTTTTTGAACTCCGCCTGCAGGCGAAAACTCCCGCCCTTGCCCGGGCCGTGGTGATACACCCACTGCCGGTGCCGTTCATGCTCCGGTGTTGAGTCTGCATCCAGCAAACGCCCGTCACGCAAAAACACGGTCCGGAACACCGCACGAATCACCGCAGCACGCGCATCCATTTCTTCAGCGCGCGCCGGTTCGCCACACGCCCGCAGCAACGCGGCCAGCGAACGATAGCCGCCGTGATACACCGCGTTGAGCCCCGCGCTCCGCGGAAATTTCGGCAGCTCGAACGTGTTGTCCAAAAAGATCCAGCCGGGCACGTCCGTAAGCAGCCCCGCCGCGTCTTCATATTGCCGGAACGCCAGCACGCCGCGCTCGGCCAGAGGCAGGTTCTTCCGGACCGTTTCCAAATCCCCGCTGAGTTCCAGATAACGCAGCAGCAGCACCGCGTAGGACATCGAGAAATCCGGGATCACCGTCATGCCCGCCGGCGACGGATAACACATGCGCAGCAACCCGGTCGCGTCCGCCCCGCGCGGAAACTGGTGCAGAAACCGTCGGATCGGCTCCAGCGTGCCAAAGAGCTTCTGCATCGCCCCCATGTAGTGCTGGCAGTCGAGATACTGCGCCCGTTCGCGCCACGGACAATCCGTCAGCAGATCCTCCGAGTTAAGTTCGATCGTGCGCGCCGACACTTCGCGAATCCGCCGCACCAGCTCGGAGCCTCCCGCCTTCCGCCACACCGGTTCATAGGGCCAGGAGTGCTCGATCACGCGCACTCCGCGCACGTCCACCGCCTGATCCAAAAACAAAAACCGGAACGCGCGTTTCTCGTAACTGCGCCACGAGGCCCCGCCCGCTGACAATTCCAGCCGGTCGCTGTAATTCATTCCCGCTTTTGTCGCATCCACGCGTCCATCGATGAGCGCCTCGGCATAGGAAACCACCAGCGTCACCGGTTGCTCCGCCTGCACATCGAGTTCGATGTAGCCGCTCACTTCCATGCCCATATCGATGAGCCAGCCGCCATCGTGCGACTCCTGCGCCACCGGCCGCAGCACGCTCTCGCGCCATGCAGGCAGATCGCGGCCCAGCGCCGTCGGCCGCTCCGCCCACGGGTGCATCGCTACCGTGCTTACATCGCCCCACGGAAGATCAGCCGCCGCAAAATCCACCCGTTCGGAAAACCCGAGACACCCGAACAGCCGGTGCGCATCCTGTCGGTAACGCGTCATGCGCCGCGCCCGCCAGCCGCCCGTCTCAGCAAAATCAACCGTCGTTCCGTCCGCGGAGGCACAGCTCCCCGCCACCAAAAACGCCGGAGTTCCGGCCTGGTAGCTCTGCGAATTTTTTCCTTGGTGATGCGCCACAATCCTTACCTCGTTGCGTCCGCCCACAAGGTGCGGACGCAGATCGATCGTATCGAAATAAAAATAGGGCGGCACCTCGCGCGGCGGACCGGAGTGAATCAACCGTCCGTTCACCCACAGTCGCAGAGAGGTCTCCGCCGAGAGTTGCAGCCAAGCCTCCGCGAGGTCGCCGCGCACGTCGATTTCACGGGAGAACTCGACGTAATGATTCGGTCCGGCGACACCGGCCGCCCAGATCCATCGGGCGTTTTCGGCGAGTGTTTCAACCAATGGCATGGACATAAAAACGGAAAGGGCGCGGACCAGCCGCGCCCCTACGTTTCAGATCGTAGGAGCGCGCCTCGTGCGCGCCCGGGTTGGCGGATTATTGTTTGATCTTATGCAGCATCGTCTGCGCGGACCACAGCTCGTTGGTCTTCGGATTGAAGCGCAGGACCTGCGGTTTTCGGTGTTGGATGTTCCCGGTGAAATCAGTCCAGGTCGCGCCGCCGTCGGTGCTCTTGTAAACATCGCCTTCGGAGCTGCCGTCCCACGTGACCGCCGAGATCCAGATCGTCTTTAGATCGCGGGGATCGACTTCGATGCCCACCACCGAGCGGCCCTTGAGCTGCGTGATCGCCTTCCACGTTTTCCCGTGATCGGTGCTGCGCCAGAGGTTGTTGCCGCCGGCGTAGAGCGTGCCGTCGGCCGCCGCGTGGACGTTGAAGAGATATTGATCCTGCTTGAAGGCATAGTTCCACGAGTCGCCGCCATCCTCGCTGATATAGACGCCACCATTGGTGCCGAAGCCACCCCAGATGATGCGCTTCGGATTCGTCGGATCGATCGCGAGACCGTAATACATGCGACGGCTGCCGGGTTGGTTCGGCAGTTGTTTCCAGGTGTAGCCACCGTCAACCGACTTGAAGACGCCGCCGCCCGACTTGCCTTCGGTGGGATCGCCGTCGATGCCGAGATAAACAGTCATCGGGTTGGTCGGATCGACCGCCAGCGCGCGCGGATAACCGCGACCCCACATGGTGTTCGCCGTGATCTCATAGGTGGGCAGGCCGGCGGTGGTCGTCTTGTAGGTCTTTCCGCCGTCCTCGCTGATCGCGATCATCACCTTGTTCTTGCCGGTCCACGGACTCACGGTCGCGATGATGCGGTCCACGCCGTTCACCTTGTTGACGGCCAGGCGCCAGTTGTGACCGGAGAACTCGCCGTCATATTTGAGCGGCCAGAGTTGTTTCCATGTCTTGCCCTGGTCTTCGCTCATGAACGTGCCTTCGTCCATCGCGCTCACATAGGTGCGGTCGCCGCTGAAGCGGATGTCCGTCTGCACCGTGATGTCGGCACCCTTCACGCGCTCTTCCCAGGTGCGGCCGCCGTCGGCGCTGTAAGCCGGACGCCAGTTGGCGCTGATGAAGAGTTCCTTCGGGTTCTTCGGATTCATCGTGAGGTTCGTCGGAGCGCTCAGGGCGCCCTTGGAACCGTCGCCCGGCAGGGTCGGATCGATCGCCAGATCGGTCTTCATCGAACGAGAGAGAGTCCAGGTCGCGGCGGCATCCGTGGAGTAGTAGAAATCACCGTTCCAGCCGTCCGCACCGATGATGTAAACCTCGTTGGAGTTCGTCGTGTTGACCGCGACTTCGCGGGCCGAGAATTTCGACGCGAGACCCGCGGAGACCTTTGTCCAGGTCACACCGCCGTCGGTGGACTTGTGAATGCCGTCGGTGGCGAACGCGCCGTAGATCACGGAGGCGTTGGCCGGATCGAAGGCCGCGTGCAGCGCCTTGGTGGGTGTGGGCAACGGACGCCAGGTCTCTCCCTTGTCATCGCTCAGCAACAGACCGGTGTCCGAGGTGGCCGCGAGGACTTTACTGGGATTGGAAGAACAGACCACGACGCTGCTCACCGCGCCGCCGGCCGCCGCCTCGCCGAGGCGCACATTACCGTAGGACTGCACTTTTTTGTCCGCGGCAAAGTCACGCACCGTGAGCTTGGCTTCCTTGCCATCGGCCCCGGTCGCCACAAAAAAGATCCGGCCGATTTTAAGAACTGAAGCCGTGTCGGGCGCCGAGACGCGCGAGAAATCCATGCGCGTGATCGCAGGCCAGTCCGGTGTCTTGGGAGCGGCCGCCGCCAGATCGGGCGACTTCTTGGCGAAGTCCGGGTCGATCACGAAATCCGCGGACGTATACACAACATCGCTCACCTGCGTGTTGGCGAAGATATCGAGAATGTTGCGGCTGCGATAAGCGACGCCCGTGGCCGTCTTCAGGTTCAGGAACGCGCGCTCGGGAGCCGAGCCGTCGCCTTTAAGGGTGAAGCCGATGCCGGTGGCGCCGGTCGCATCCTTGGGGAACTCCAGCGGCGACCAGATGCCGCCGAAATACGCACCGTTGGCCTTGCCGAACTGCACGCGCACGCCGTTGAACGTGTCGATCTCGGCACCCTTCTGATAAACGACGCGCCAGGTCATGGCGCCGTCGGTGCTCTTGTAAACTTTGCCGCCGGGGCTCGCCGCATAGACGATGTTGCTGTCCGTCGGATCCGACGCGACCGAACGCACGCTCGTGCCGCGTTCCGAAGTGATGCGCAGCTCTTTCTTGCCTGTTCCGGGGATGAGTTTCCACGACTCGCCGCCGTCGGTGCTCTTGTGCAGGCCGCCCTCGGTGCCGGCGTAAACGATGTCGGGATTCTTCACGTCCACCGCCAGCGAATACATCGCGTAGTCGGTCAGGCCGTTGTTCACCATGCGGAAGCTCTTTCCATGGTCGGTGGACTTCGCCACGCCCGCCACGTCCATGCCGAGAAACAGCACGCCGTCACGCGTCGGGTGAAAGGCCGCGGAATAATAAAAACCGCCGCCGCTCCAGCCCGTGGGAGTCCAGGCAGGCGTGGGCTTTTCGGCGGTCGGCGCGGCGTGCGCGACGGCCGCCATGATGGCGCCGGTTGCACACAAGGCCGTCGTGGCCGCGCGCATCCAGACATGGGACAATCGGAGTTTTCGGGTGAGCATGGGATTGGATATCAGGGTCATTCTTGGGGAAATTCGAAGGAAAGTCAGTGAAGGCAGCCCGGTTCTGGACGGCTCGGCCAAAGATCGGGGTTCGCCCCGGGCGGGTGACTGCGTGCTTGGTGGTAACGAAGGGTAATCGTCGTGCGAAGACTGGGTCTTTCAAAACGCCGCGCCCGCCGGAGGAGGCGATGAGATAAGACGCACCGCGCCGCCTTCCTCATAATTTTGTTTAAACGATGGGACCGCACCCGCGCATATATCCGCCAAAACGCCTTTGTTTCAACATTCCCCTGAGCTTCTTGCCCCCCGTCGGCTCCACATTTGCCCGCACCTCATTAGCTGGGATTTACCATAGGACGCTCAACATCTTGGGCACCCCTTTACACCGCCGCGCACCGCCCGTTTCCGCCCGATGCGCCGCACCCTCTCACTTTTTCTCACCGATGAATACTCTCTCAACGGCCACGCTCATCCGCCATTCGGCCGAACAACCTCGATCCTCCGATTTCACGATCTGGATCAACGGTGAAAAAGCCGACGCACTGCTCGCCGAGAAGGCCGACTTCGCCGTCTTCGAATGCTCCGGCCCGACCGACATCCTTGTCGTCGCCGGTGCCGATGCCGCCGGCGCGCAGGTGAAACCGCTCTCCGCCGCCATCTCCCCCGAGATCGAGGGCCGCACCGTGCGTTTCCAGATCAACGGTCCCCGCTTCCTCTGCGTCGACATCCCCGGGCTTAAACCGTTTTTCATCTACGCCAACGCCCCCGAGACCGGCAAACCCCTCCTCTCCGCCCCCGGCGTCCGCTCCTATGCCGCCGGCCACATCTACAACGTCGGCGAGATCGTCCTCAAATCCGGCGAAACCCTCTACATCGAGGCCGGCGCCGTCGTCCGCGGCTTCGTCCGCTCCACCGGCGCCGCCGATGTTTCCATCCGCGGCCAGGGCATCCTCGACGGCCGCTATCACAGCTACGCCCAGGGCGACCGCGTTCGCTCCGTGGTGTTCGAACGCTGCACCAACGTCCGCGTCTCCGACATCATCATGATCGAGCCCACGTCATGGATGCTCGTCTTCGCCTGCTGCCGCGACGTGCACGTGAACGGCCTCAAACAGATCGGTTCCTGCATGTCTTCCGACGGCATCGACATCGTCTCCTCCCGCAATGTCATCGTCGAAAATTGCTGCCTGCGCAACGACGACGACAACATCGCCGTGAAGGCCGGCACTTTCGAGAAGACCCACACATGGGAAAGCGACGTGGACAACGTCCTTGTCCGCCGCTGCGTCTTCCTCAACGGCCAGCCCGGTAATGTCATGGAAATCGGTTACGAACTCAGCACCGACCGGGTGAGCAACGTCGTCTTCGAGGACATCGACGTGCTCAACGGCCACGGCGAAGGCGCCGTGTTTTCCATCCACAACGGTGACCGCGCCGTCGTTGAAAACATCCGCTGGGAAAACATCCGCGTGGAGCATTACTGGGACAAGCTCGTGGACTTCCGCGTCGTGCGTTCCCGCTACAACAAGGACCTCGAGCGCGGCCTCATCCGCAACATCCAGCTCAAGAACATCCGGGTCATCCAGGGCTTCTTCAATCCCGGCTGCTCCGTCTCTCTCATCAGCGGCTACAGCGCGAAGAAACCCGTGCGCGACGTGCTCTTCGAGGACTTCTACCTCAACGACAAAAAGGTCACCTCCGCCGACGAGCTCGAGCTGCACACCCGCAACACCGAGAACATACGCTTCGTGTAGTCCGCCCGGTCCGTTATAGCCACGCCCGTGTCGGGCGTGTTCCGCTCTCGTCTCCGCTCCGAGCTTTCAGCTCAGAGCTCACCGCTTCCGCCCCACCCCATGCCCCTGCCCCGCCCCACGCACCTGCGCGCGCTCTTCACGCTCGCGACCCTCGCCTTCGCCACCTCGCTTCACGCCGCCTCCGCATTGAAGCCCAATTTCCTGTTCTCAGACAACATGGTCCTCCAGCGCGACCGCGCTGTCCCCGTGTGGGGCGAGGCTCCGGCCGGCACTCAGGTCCGAGTCTCTCTCCTCGGAAAATCCGCCTCCGCCACCGCCGGCCCCGACGGCAAATGGGCCGTCCAAATCGGCCCCTTCCCCGCCGGTGGTCCGCACGAACTCCTCATCGAATCGTCCTCCGAAAAACACACTGTTAAAAATGTCCTCGTCGGCGACGTCTGGTTTTGCTCCGGCCAGTCCAACATGTGGTGGTCCGTGACCCGCTCCAAGGACGGCGCCAAGGAGATCCCCCTCGCCAACTACCCGAAGATCCGCCTCATCACGATCCCGCAGCGCAGTGCCTCCGTCCCCAAGTCCGATCTCGAGGGCGTGACCTGGTCCGAGTGCACGCCCGAAACCGTGAAGGAATTTTCCGCCGTCGCCTACTACTTCGGCCGCGCCCTCCAGCAGCATAACGATGTTCCCGTCGCCCTCATCAACTCCTCGTGGGGCGGCTCCGCCATCCAGTCCTGGACCAGCCTCGCCTCCCTCGAAACCAACCCCGATCTCGTCGGCATCACCGCTCCCTACTACCACACCGTCCGTCGCTTCGACAAAGACCTCGCCGCCGGCATCGTCGACGAGCGCGACGCCTACATCGACAAAGGCCCGCAACCCAAGGAACTCGGCTTGGAAGCCCCCGCCCTCGACGACTCCGCATGGAAAGAATGGGCCCAGCCCGGCGACTTCGGCATGTGGGGAAAACCTGAATACGTCCAGGGCGGCATCTGGTTCCGCCGCACCATCGACATCCCCGCCGAGTTGACCGGCAAACCCCTCGTCCTCGCTCTTGGCGACATCGGCAACTACGACATCACCTACGTCAACGGCGTCGAAGTCGGCCGCACCGGCAAGGCAGAACTCGCCGCCAAGGCCCCGTCCCGCCGCGGCTACACGATCCCCGCCGATCTCCTCAAAGCCGGCCGCGCCGTCATCGCCGTGCGCACCTTTAACAACAGCGGCCCCGGCGGCATCCGAGGATTCCCCGAGTGGCAGAAGCGCGACATCGGCTTCTCCACCTCCGACAACAAAAAGACCCTCCTCTCCCTCAACGGCCCCTGGAAATACAAGGTTGGCAACGCCCTCTCCCCGCGCGGTATCACCGCCGACACGTTCTCCCACAAGCTCCCCACGGGCCTCTTCAACGCCATGGTCGCCCCCGTCATCCCCTTGGGCCTCCGCGGCATCGCCTGGTATCAGGGCGAACAAAACACCGGCAACGCCTGGGAATACCGCGCCCAGTTCCCCCTCATGATCCGCGACTGGCGCGCCGCCTGGGGCGAAGACATGCCCTTCCTCTACGTCCAGCTCCCCGGCCTCGGCGGCTCCTCTAAAAACCCGACCGACGACTCCCAATACAACGAATCCTGGAACGAACTCCGCGACGCCCAGTGGCGCGGACTCACCGAACCGCGCACCGCGATGGTGACGACCATCGATCTCGGCGACGGCAACATCCATCCCGCCAACAAACACGATGTCGGCGCCCGCCTCGCTCTCGCCGCTCGCGCCGTCGCCCTCGGCGAAAAAATCGAATACTCCGGCCCGCTCTATGCCGGCTTCAAAGTCGAAAGTGGCAAAGTCCGCGTGAAGTTCACCCACACCGGCTCCGGCCTCACCGCCAAGGATGCCCCGGACGGCGAACTCGCCCGCTTCGCCATCGCCGGTGCCGACCGCACCTACGTGTGGGCCGAAGCCCGCATCGAAGGCGACGAGGTCGTCGTGTGGAACGACGCCGTCCCCGCCCCCGTCGCCGTGAGCTACGCCTGGGCCATCAACCCCGACGGAGCCAACCTCTACAACAAAGACGGACTCCCCGCCGCGCCCTTCCGCTCCGACGACTGGCCCATGCGCACCCTCGGAAAAAAAGCCCCTTACTAACCCTTCCCATGCGCACCTTTGTCCTCTCCGCACTTATCGCCGGCCTGCTCGCGGTCTCCGCGCGTGCGCAAGACCTCGACCTCGGCAACAAAGTCCAGCTCAAGCTCGCCCCCATCCCCGCCGGCACCTTCCAGATGGGCAGCCCCAAAGGCGACCCCGGCTCCGCCTTCAACGAGTCCGACCGGCTTAAGCCAAACAACTACTACCAGCACCCCGTCACGCTCAGCCGCGCGTTTCTCATCGGCGTCACCGAAGTCACCCAGGCCCAATACCGCGCCGTCACCGGACAAAACCCCAGCGTCTTCAAAGGCGACACCCTCCCCGTGGACAACGTCTCGTGGGACGACGCCGTGAAATTCTGCGAACTCCTCTCCGCCAAGACCGGTAAAACCGTGCGCCTCCCCACCGAAGCCGAATGGGAATACGCCTGCCGCGCCCGCACCACCACGCGTTACTCTTTCGGCGAAGACCCCGACTACGTTCAACTCGCCGACCACGCCTGGTATGAAGCCAACAGCGCCCGCCAGACCCACCCCGTCGCCCAGAAGAAACCCAACGACTGGGGTCTCCACGACATGGGCGGTAACGTCTGGGAATGGTGTTCCGATGTCTTCAAAGGTCCCTATGAAGACAAAACTGTGACCGACCCCGAAGGCCCGCCGACCGGCGACATCCGTGTCCTGCGCGGCGGCTGCTGGGAAACCGGCCCGTTGAGCGCCCGCAGCGCCAACCGCGGCGGCGGCATCGCAACCCGCGCCACCAGCCGCTTCGGCTTCCGCATCGTCGTCGAACAAAAGTAAGGACGTCTCTCCGTCCCATCCGCTGTAGGCCCGAACGCTGGTCGGGCTTCGAATCCGCTCCGAAGCGCGGCTAAGTTCTCGCCGCTCTGGACGCGCGACCCGTTTCGCCGTCCCTCCGAAATACAAAAGCGTTTCGAGCACCGGAGGCAGTCCGCCATTCTGCGCGACTTTGCGCACGGCACCCCCATGCCCATCGGCAACGGATAAAAATCCGTAAAAGCCTACCATTCGCACGTCCAAGGCCGAACCTCCCGCGCTTTATCGCAGTCCAACGTGCTAGCTCAACTTATGTTCGCACCCGTCCTTCCCATGAAAAACTCACGCCCCGTGCTGTTGTCCCGCCCCGTGGTGGTAGCGAGCCTGATCATCGGCGTCGTGCTCGCGGCGGGGACCGCCCTCCTTTCCGCCGTTTCCACGCGCGATATCGCCGCCGCCAGCAACCAGGTCGCCGGCACGCAGACCACGCTGCTTGCAATCAACCAGCTGCGCGCCTCGGTGATCGATGCGGAAACCGGCCAGCGCGGCTACATCCTCACCGGCCTCGACAGTTATCTGGAGCCCTACACGCAGGCCGCCGCGCAATTCGATGAACAGCTCGCCCGGTTGCGCACCCGCTTTGCCAACTCGCCCGGACAGGCCGCCACGCTCGACGAGGTCGCCGCGTTGCTCGCGACGAAAAAGACCGACATGAGCCGCACCATCGAGCTGCGCCGCTCCCTGCAGATCGGCCCTGCCTTGCATCTCGTGGATTCGGGAGCCGGCTTGAAGACCATGAACGGCCTGCGCGAGGCCTTGCACACGCTCGAAGAACGCGAGCTCACCGCGCTCGCGCTGCACTCCGCCGCGGTCAGCCGCCGCGCCGGTTTTTTCCAGATGTTCAGCCTCGGCATGTTGATCACCGCCTGCGCGCTCGGCGCGACCGGAGCCTGGTTGTTCATGAACCGTCTCCACGAACTGGAAACCATGATCACCGTTTGCGCGTGGACGCGCCGCGTGAAATATCAAGGCGCCTGGGTCAGCTTCGAGGAATACCTGCGCGCCCGCTTCAACCTGCGTTTCACCCACGGCATCTCGGAAGAAGCCGCCAAAAAACTCCAGATGGAGGCCGTCGAACTCGTCGAGGCCGACCCCCATCGGTTCAAGGCCATCCCTGCCCGGGTCACCTGATCCGTCCCTCTCAAAAGCGAGCCAAAAAAACCATCTGTATTTCCGTCATTGCAACGCCGGAAATACGGTGTAAAAAAAATGCTAAACACCTCCGGAATATACCCCGTCTTCCGGAGGTTTTTTGTCAGCGTATCGAGTTCGTGTTGTCCGCCCCGTCATCATGAAAAACTCACGCCCGCTTCTGCTTTCCCGCCCCGTGGTCGCCGTGTGCCTGACAATCGCCTTCGCCCTCGCCGCCGGCACCGCCACTCTCTCGGTCTTCTCCATTCGCGAGGTCGCAAATGTCGCCGATCAACTCTCCCGTTCCCACGGCTCGCTCCGCATCGATGATCTCGAGCGCATCGAGAACATGATCACCACCCGCCTCTCCGGCCCGGAACTTTTTCCCGGCTCCGACCGCGCCGCGATGGAAGAGCTTCGCCGGTTCCTCGACGCCTCCAAGGCCCGCGAACACGAATCGCTCACCGCACGCACCGCCCTCATCAGCGAGCGTTCCGTGCGCTTCCAGCTCATCAGCTTCGTCATGCTGGGTGTCGCCGTGGTCATGACGGCCGTCGGGTTCATCCTGTTCATCCGCCGCGTCAACGAACTCGAAACCATGATCACCGTCTGCGCCTGGACCAAGCGCGTGAAATACAACGGAAAGTGGGTGGGCTTCGAGGACTACCTCCACAACCGCTTCCATCTCGAGTTCACCCACAGCATCTCGGAGGACGCCGCGAAAAAACTCATGCTCGAGGAGTTGGAGCTGCACCCCGAGCTGCGCGGCGACGAACCGAAACGATAGCGGCCCGCTTACCCGCGCGTGAGCGGACGATACTTGATGCGGTGCGGCTGGTCGGCGTCCTTGCCCTTGCGCTTCTTGAAATCCTCGAGGTAGGCCGAGTAGTTGCCCGCATACCAGTGCACATGGCTGTCACCCTCGAACGCCATGATGTGCGTCGCCACGCGGTCGAGGAACCAGCGGTCGTGCGACACCACCACGGCGCAACCCGCGAACATCTCCAACCCTTCCTCCAGCGCGCGGATCGAGTTCACGTCGAGGTCGTTCGTCGGCTCGTCCAACAGAATCAGATTCGCGCCGCTCTTGAGCAGACGCGCGAGGTGCACGCGGTTGCGTTCTCCGCCCGAGAGCACGCCGACTTTCTTCTGCTGGTCCGCTCCGGTGAAACCAAACTGCGCGCAGTAGGCGCGGGCGTTCATCTCGCGCGGGCCGAGCTTCAGGATTTCCTCACCTCCGCTGATAGCCTCGTAGATCGTCTGCGCACCGGGCAGTGAATCGCGCGATTGGTCGACATGCGCAATGCTCACCGTCGGTCCCACGCGCAGCGCGCCGCCGTCGGCCTGCTCCACGCCGGTGATGAGTTTGAACAGCGTGGTCTTGCCCGCGCCGTTCGGTCCGATCACGCCGACGATTCCGCCGGGCGGCAGTGAGAAATTCACGTCTTCGAAAAGCACTTTCTCTCCGTAGGCTTTCGTGAGTTTCTGCGCCTCGACCACGAGCGAGCCGAGCCGCGGACCGGCGGGAATGATGATTTCAAACTCACGCTCTTTCTCCGCGACGTTTTCCTTGAGCATCGATTCGTAGGCGTTGATGCGCGCCTGCCCCTTGGCCTGACGGGCCTTCGCACCGGAACGGATCCATTCCAACTCGCGGGCCATCGCCTTCTGACGGCGGTCCTCGGTCTTCTGCTGCACGGTGGCGCGCGCCTGCTTCTGCTCCAGCCACTCGGAGTAGTTGCCTTTCCACGGAATGCCGTGGCCGTGGTCGAGCTCGAGGATCCACTTGGCGACGTTGTCCAAAAAGTAACGGTCGTGCGTCACCGCGATGATCGTGCCGGCGTAGCGCGAGAGATGTTGCTCAAGCCAGTGCACGCTCTCCGCGTCGAGATGGTTCGTCGGTTCGTCGAGGAGGAGGATGTCCGGCTTTTTCAGAAGCAGACGCGCCAGCGCGATGCGGCGCTTTTCACCGCCTGAGAGATGATCGACGACCTGGTCGGCGGGCGGACAACGCAACGCGTCCATCGCCATCTCGACCTGCGGAGCAACGTCCCACGCGCCCAGACGGTCGATCTCTTCCTGAAGCTTTGCCTGCTTGTCGGTGATCGCATCGCGCTCGGCATCATCGGCCGCGGCGGCGATTTCGTCCCACGAGGCGTCATAGGCCGCCGTGAGATCGGTGAGATGCTTCACGCCCTCCTCGACGCACTCGCGCACGGTCTTGCCGGCGGTGAGCTGCGGTTCCTGTTCGAGCAGGCCGACGGTGTAGCCGGGCTCAAAGTGGACCTGGCCGTCGAACTCGGTGTCGCGTCCGGCGAGGATGCGCATGAGCGAGGATTTGCCCGAGCCGTTGAAACCCAGGACGCCGATCTTCGCGCCGTAGTAAAACGACAGCGAGATGTCGCGGAGGATTTCCTTGCGCTCGATCTTCTTCGAGACGCGCATCATCGAGAAAATGATCTTTGGTTCTTCGGGCTTGGCCATCCGGCGATGCAACCGGCGGCGCGCCCGGCGTCAAGGAGCGGTCCGTATCCGGCTCACTTCAAAACCGGCGAAAACAAAAAAGCCCCCCGCGGCACGATGGCCGGCGGAGGGCGGAAAAAAAGCGGCGACGGCGCAAAGCCGTCCGTCCGGTTACTTCGCGAAGACGAACTTCGCGACGTGGGACTTGGCGCGGGCGGCGGCGTTCTTGTGAACGACACCGGACTTGGTGGCCTTGTCCATGGCGGAGACGTAGGCGCTGGCGGCGGCCTTGGTGTCCTCGAGCTTGCCGGCCTTCTCGGCGGTCAGCAGCTTCTTGTGAAGGGTCTTGAGGCGGGTTTTGGCGGCCTTGTTGCGGGTGGTAAGGCGCGCGGATTTGCGGGCGGCTTTGATAGCGGATTTCGTATTGGCCATGACGGTTTAAAAGTTAAAGTCGGACAGAAACCCAAACCTGCGCGTCTGAGTCAAGGGCGATTTCCGCACAGGCAAGTCTTTGGAGTTGCAGCGCACGAGTCCCGGACTAGCCCTCGTGGCGACTGACATGAGCATCAAACTGCGCTTCGCCCTTCTGCTTGGCCTGCTCTTGTTCATCTTCCTCGGCTCCCTGGGCGTGTTGCGTTACTTGGAGAAGCAACAGCTCACCGAAGCCCTCGCGAGCTCCCAGCTTGATGCCACCAGCATGCTTGAGCGTTGGCTTGATCTCAACGGCTCCAGCCTCCGCCAGTTCTCCGAGGATTACTCCAAATGGGACGAAATGGTCTCCTTTGTGAAGAAACCCGACGAAGCGTGGGCCGAGGTCAACGTCCGTCAAAGCATGGACAACTTCAATCTCCACGCCGTGTGGGTGCTCTCCACCGAAGGCGCGGTGATCTATACCTCCCACCGCGAACCCTCCGAACCTTCCCCTCTGAATCCGGCGGAATGGCTTCAACTCCTCGGCGACAACCCGTTCCCCCATTTTTTTGCCCCGCACGGACATGATTTGATCGAGATACGCGCCGCACCCATCCAACCCTCCGGCGACTCGGATCGTAAAACCCCGCCGCAAGGCTGGCTCGTGTCCGCGCGTATCTGGGATCAGCCCCTCCTCAAGGCGCTCGGCAACCTGACCGAAAGCACCATCAGCCTCGGACATCCGGCATCGGCCACGGAGTCCGAAAGCACCGCGCTCAACGGCAAACTCACCATCATGCGTCCGCTCAACGACTGGCGCGGCCGCACCTTGGAATTGCTCCACGTCACCCGCGAAACCCCCGCCATCGCCCAGCGCCTCCGCACCGACGTTTTCGAGGCCCGCGTCTTCATCATCTTCGGGTTGCTCGTGATGGGCGCCCTCGGCCTTTCCCTGCACAACTGGGTGCTGCAACCGCTCAACGCCATCGGCGACAGCCTCGCCAAACAGGACGCCTCCCCGCTCCAACCCCTCATCGCGCAAAACACCGAACTGTCCCGCATCGCCAGCCAGCTTGAGGTCTCCTTCGAACAACAAAAAGAGCTCCTGCGCGAGGTCGAGGAACGCGCCCGCCTCGGCCGTGATCTCCACGATGGCGTGATCCAGTCGATCTACGCCGCAGGCATGGGCCTCGCCGCCACCCGCACCTTGATCCAACGTGATCCCGAGGAAGCCGCGCGCGGCATCGACCAGGTTCGCTCCGCCCTCAACGAAACCATCCGTGATGTGCGCAACTTTATCACCGGGCTGGAGCCCGAGGCCCTGCACAGCCGCACTTTCACCGCCGCGGTCGCCAGCCTCTTCGATTTCTTCAAAACCAGCGGTCCTCCCCCGCACCGGCTCGACATCGATGAATCCTCAGCCGACCGCCTGCACCTCGCCGCCCGCACCGCCGCCCTCCAGATCATCCGCGAATGCGTCAGCAACGCCTTCCGTCACGGCCGGGCCCGCTGTGTTGAGGTGGATCTGCATGCAACCGCCGACCGCAAAGCCGTCCTCCTGACCATCTCCGACGACGGGTGCGGGTTCGACCTCGCATCCGTCCGCCGCGGACACGGTCTCGACAATGTTTACGAACGCGCCCGCACCCTTGGAGCGACCGCCGAGATCATTTCCGAAATCGGAAAAGGAACTCGCACCACCGTGCTCTTCCCCGTTAACGATTTACCCGTATGACCGCCCACGCCAAAGCCAACAGCATCCGAGTCGTTCTGGTCGATGACAGCGCCCTCGTGCGCCAAGGCATCAAGGCCGTGCTCACCGCGCAGGCCCCCAATCCGCCCATCTCCGTCATCGGCGAAGCATCCAATGTGGCCGAGGCCATCTCCACGGTCACCCGCCTGAAGCCCGATGTCGTCCTGCTCGACATCCGCCTGCCCGACGGCTCCGGCTTCGATGCCTGCAAAGAGATCCTCAAACGCCAGCCCGAGGTCCGCATCCTGGTCCTCACCTCATTCACCAACGACAGCTTCATCTACGACGCCATCACCTCCGGCGCCCAGGGCTACCTGATGAAGGAGATCGACCCGCAAGGCTTGGTGCAGGCGATCCACGACATCGCCGCCGGCAAGTCCATCCTCTCCCCCGACGTCATGGCCGGCGTCATGCGTGTGGTCCGCGGCGGCGGCCCCAACGAGGACCGCAGCCTCGCCTCGCTGTCCGCCCAGGAACGCCGCGTCCTCGCCCTCGTTGCCGAAGGTAAAACCAACAAGGAAATCGGCCTCGATCTCGGCCTCAGCGACAACACGGTCAAAAACTACCTCGTCAGTGTTTTCGACAAACTTCAGGTCAAGCGCCGCTCCCAAGCCGCCGCACTCTACGTCCAATCGCACACGCCTTCCCCTTAAGAGACCCGAATAGGCCCATTCAGGCCTAGTTATTTTATCTTGGTGCAAACGGTCCGTTCGGTGCTTCCACTAGGTCATGCCCATGACCGGAAGCCCAACGCCCGTGATCCGTCGATCCATCCGACGCGGACTCTTTTCGCGCGCGGCGTTTTCCCTGGTCGAGGTCATGACCGCGTCCTGCGTTTTGATGCTCGGGCTCGGCGGCACGGTGCTCACCGTCAAGAACAGCATGGCGACGATCAGCCACTCCCGCTACCTCGCCGCCGCCTCCCAGATCATGCAAAGCGAGATGGAACGCCTCCGTCTGCGCAGTTGGGAGCAACTGCAGGCCATCCAGGATTCCGGAAATAACGCGGTCTCGCCCGAAACCCTTCCCGCCGGAGCCCGCCTCACCTGCACCCGCCGCATCACCGATGTGCGCGACGGACTGAAGGAAATCACCATCGAGACCACTTGGGGCGGCGGCACCGGCCGCGCCCACACCGCCCGCATCGTCTCCCGCTACGCCCGCAGCGGATTGAATGACTACTTCTACACATCGCACTGATCGCGGCGGCCGATCCGTATCAAATATACGGATACAACGGATCCGGTCGGCCTTCACGCTGCCCGAGGTGATGATCGCGTCCACCCTGTCCGTCATGGTCATGGCCGGCGTCCTGAGCGCCTTCCTGTTCTTCGGACGCACCGGACTTGCCGCCGGCCACTACCAGGAAATGGAAACCGAGCTGCGCCACAGCCTCGAGCTCTTCTCCGAGGACGTGCGCATGGCGACCGACATCCGCTGGGGTGGCGCCTGGCAGATCACCCTCACCGTGCCGGATCAAACCGGCACCATCCGCTCCGTTTCCTACACGTTCGAACCGTCCCGTTCAGGCGCCTCCACCGGAGCCCTCCACCGGATCCTGGAAGACGGTCGCCGCGAAATCCTGGTGAACAACGTCGCCAGCGATTTCGCCTTCAAGCGCTACAAGCTCGAGCAGCCCGGCGTCGCCGACAACACCGCCGGCAACGATCTCGAGACCAAGCAGCTCCAGCTCAACCTGCGCACCCTCCGCGTCACCACCGGCGGCCCCGATTCCACGCAGGCCGCCATCTCCGCCCGCTACATCCTGCGCAACAAGCGCGTCAGCCGATGAACACGCGACGCCATATCCGCGATCAACGCGGCTCCGTGCTCATCGTGGCGATGCTCGTCACTGCCATGCTCGCGCTGGTGCTCGCCAGTTATTTCAACCTGAGCCTCACCTCCAGCCGGCAGACGCGCCGCACCTTCGACCGCAACACCGCTTTCCATCTCGCCGAGGCGGGCGTCGAGGAAGCCGTCTGGTCCTACAACCAGACGCTCGCCGGCTCCACCGATGCCTGGCGCCTTTGGGACACCGACGGCATGGCCGCCTGGCGTCGCTTCAACGATTTCACCCTCACGTCCGGCTCCACCGGCTCGGTCAAGGTTTACGCCAGCAACACCGCCCCCACCGGCTCGACCCGCCCCTCCATCATCGCCGAATCCACCGTCGAGACGAACACCATCGGCGCGGCCACCCAGATGATCGAAGTGACCCTGCGCCGGCGTTCGTTTTTCTCCAACGGACTCACCGCACGCCGCACCCTCGCCTTCAAGGGCACCAATACCTCCTTCGATAGCTGGGACTCGGACCCCGACCGCAATCCCGCCACCGCTCCCGTGGACTACAGCACGGCCGTCCGCAAAGACGTGAACGGCATCGCCAGCGCCTCGCTGGACACCACTGCCGTCCTGGTGAACCAAGCCACTGTCTATGGCTTCGTCTCCACCGGCGGCCAGTCCCCCAAGGTGGGCGTCAACGGCCTCATCGG
This sequence comes from Rariglobus sp., assembly GCA_035459785.1. GTDB lineage: Bacteria > Verrucomicrobiota > Verrucomicrobiia > Opitutales > Opitutaceae > Rariglobus. The sequence continues at coordinate 30,820 of DATHXF010000157.1, forward strand.
CCCCTTCGGCACCGCTCCCGGCACGCTCGATAGCACCCGTGTCGCCACCGATTTCGTCGCCAACTTCCCCGTTTTCCCCGCCCCCACCGACGGCACCTACGTTTCCCCGCTCGGCACCACGCTCGGCACCTTGGGGCAGACCACCCGCTGGCGCACGCCCAACATCAAGCTCTCGGGCAAGCAGACCCTCACCATTCTCGGCGACGTCACCCTCATCCTGACCGCCCCCGTCGGCACCAGCGCTCTCGACATGGCCGGCACCAGTTCGATCATCATTCCGGCCGGTTCCAACCTGACTCTCTACGCGGAAGGCGACATCAAAATCGCTGGTCAGGGACTCGCCAACGGCAACACCCAGCCCGCCTCCTTCAAACTCTGGGGCACCAACACCACCGAGACCGGCCAGTCGATCACCCTCACCGGAAAAGGCGCCCTCCGCGCCGTCGTGTATTCACCCAATGGTGACGTCGCGCTCAACGGCAACGGCGACATGATGGGCGCCGTGGTCGCCCGTGACATCACCCTCACCGGCAACGCCACCTATCACTACGACTCCGCGCTGGCCGACCTGGAAGACAACGCCCCCTATGGCCCCGCCAGTTGGCGCTTGATCACATCATCTGCGGAACGGCGATCCCTGTCGGCGCACTTCCAAGGCTGGTGAATCCGGGCCGTCCGGACCGCCCCTACAACCAAGCCCATTCAGACCTAGTCGGAGTCAGTCCATAAACCTGTCTGTTGGCCCCTAACCCCTCGGCCGGCTTTCAGCGTAAAGTGAGTGCATGAGCTCTATGCCGTGCACTTCTGACAAACGAGGCCGCACCCTCTTCGGCCGCCTCAAGGCCGGATTCACGATCGTCGAGGTCGCCGTGGCCGCCTCCGTGATGGTGATGGTCATCTCCACCGCCCTCATCGTGATGCAGACCGGCTTCAAGGCCTTGGACAGCGCCCGCAAGACCACCCTCGCCGCCCAGATTATCCAAAGTGAGATGGAGCGCGTCCGCATGCTCAGCTGGAGCCGCGTGCAGACCCTCAGCACAGCGTCCTCCTCGATCGATCTCACCACTATCTTCCCCCAAAACACCGAGATCGAGCGCAAGGTTCTGGCGCAGATGCAAAGAACGTTTACCGCCACGCGCACCATCACGCCTCTGACCGATTACTCCAGCGAGGTCATGGAAATCACCATCGCGATCACGTGGAAAGGCATCGACGGCGTCACCCACAACCGCAGCACCAAAACCCGCTACTGCAAAAATGGCCTCTACAACTACTACTACACCCTCGCGTCGTAACCGCTCCTTCGCGCGCGGCTTCACGCTGGTCGAGGTGCTCATCGCCACCTCCCTGTCCGCCATTGTCATGGTCGGTGTCTTGACCTCGACGCTCATGATCGCCCGCAACGGCTATCTGCTGAACAACTACATCGACATGGAGAAGCAGGCGCGCACCGCCCTCGAGACGATCGCGGTCGATGCCCGCGTGACCAAGTCGGTGTCATGGCAGCGCATCAACGACACCTCCCCCCTCACCGGAATTATCCTCACGGATCCGGACGGTGTCACCATCACCTACGCCTACAGCAGCACCGCCGGCACACTCACACGGACCGAAGGCACCAAATCGCGAGTGCTCATCACCGGCATCCAATCCCTCACGTTCAGCGCCTACAAATACGCCGACGCCACCGGCATCGAACTGATCACCCCGTCCGCCACGACTCTTACCGCGCTGAATGGCGTTACGAAAATGCTGCAGATCTCACTCTCCAGCGTTCGCACCCGCACCACCGTGGCCAACGCCACCAACAACGTCGTTTCCGCCCGCTACGTCCTTCGCAACAAAGTTCAGACCAACTGAGGCTTCCCATGAATACTCTCACCCGCCGCCGTTTCCCTGCCGCCCGCCGTCGCGGGTCCGTCCTCATTGTCGCCCTGATTTTCAGCCTCATCATCGGCATCTCGTTGGTTTCTTTCATCCAGCTCGCCACCAACGCCACCAAGATCTCCTATCGCACCCACTATCTCGGCGTGGCCATGAACGCCTCCGAGACCGGCCTCGAACAGGCCATGTGGGAGATGAACAACGCCGCCGGCACCTGGACCAACTGGACCTCCCCTGGTCCCTCCGGCGCGCACCGCCGCACCTTCGATCTGGGCACGGTCGAAGGCGGCGCCACCGTCAAGGTCAACGTCTACGCCCAGACCGGCTCCAGCGGATCCAACTGGATCATCTCCCGCGCCATCATCACTCCGCCCAAGGGCGCCGCCATTGAAAAATGGGTTCGGGTCACCTTGAGAAAACGCTCCCTCGGCGCCATCGGCGGCCTCGGCAAAGACGGCATCGTCTCGAGCGGCAACCAAGTCACCATGGGCAGCTGGAACTCGGATCCGGACAACAATCCCGCCACCGCTCCCATTCCCTACAGTTCATCGGTTGCGGACGACAATATGGCGCTCGCCACGATCTCCTTCGACGCGACGCTCAGTTCCGGCAATGCCGACGTCAACGGCAAGGCCTCGGTCGGCAGCAACACCACCGATGCCATTCAAGTCGGCGCCCAAGGCTACATCGGGCCTTTCGGCACTGCCACCGGCGTCAAAGATCCCGACAGCATCAGCGCCAATTTCTCCGCCGACATTCCCGCACCCTCCGCGCCCACCGGCACCTATACTTACATAGGCACCATCAGCACCGCCACGACGCTCCCGCGAGGTGGCGACACCCCCCAAGGCGGCGTCTATTACTACACGGTCGATGAGATTTCACTCAACGGCAGTGCCCTGACCATCGCCGCCGGCAAAGAAGTCGTGATCAACGTCACCAAGACCTCCGGCACCGCGGTCTCCATCGGCGGCAACGGCGGCGCCATCAAGGTCGCCGGCACCTCCGTCACCGACACCTCGACCAACGCCACCACTTACTCCAGCGGCAAACTTTCCCTCTACACCTCCGGCGATTTTACCGTCTCCGGCCAGGGTGTGGTCACCAATGAGATCACCGCCCAAACTTACACGTCCTTGGCATCTACGGTCACCACGACCATCTCCAATGTCACGTCCTTCAACGGCAAGGGCCAGCAGAAGGATACGGTGATCGGCTGGAACTACACCAAAAAGATCGTCACGGCGACCACCACGGCCGGAGTCACCACCTCGACCACCTCCACCAACACTTATCAAACCCTTATCTCGGCAGGCGGCACCATGCCCGTGGCCGGTGTCACCGGCCCTGTCGCCACCGCCAGCGCCACTACCACCGACACTGGCAGTTATGTCGGCCAAGCTAACAACTTCCACATCTACGGCACCCGCTCCGACGCGGATCTCACGACCTACGGTGCCCAATCCATCAAGATCTCCGGCAACGGCAGCCTCAGTGCGGTCGTCTATGCCCCCAACGCCAACATCGAGGCCAAGGGCGGCGGCAACTCCGGTTTCGTTTATGGATCACTCGTCGGCAAGAGCCTCAAGTTCACCGGCAACGACTGCTTCTACTACGACGAATCCCTCGCCGCCAACGACGACGGCGCGCGCCTCGGTATCAACAACTGGGACGAATTGGTCAGCTACGTGGATCGCAACACCTACTCGTCCTACATGACCTTCTGATCCGCCTTCCTCCGGCGTGCATCCCTAGGCGGTCGCTCTTCACGCGACCGCCTTTTTTGCGTCCTCAGCTGGGAGAAGGACGCCCGCTGTAAGGCCATTCAAAGAGATTGGTTTTGGGGCCTGTAAGCCGGATTCTGTGCGCTGCCTTGCGGCAGGTGTTCATCATTTCTCTCAAGACCGCCTTGCGACGGCCTTGCCCGCCATGTGTGCCGCTTTCGCGGAACCCATGACAGATGCGGCATACCCGTGGCTATAGGACGAGCAGCCCAGCCACCTATTTTGCCTTGCACCGGAAGGGGTTTGTCATGCCGCCGTCATTGCTGACGACGCGGTGGGCTCTTACCCCACCTTTTCACCCTTACCCCGCGGTTGCCCGCGTGGCGGTATATTCTCTGTGACACTTTCCGTCAGCGCGCTTTGAAACGCACTGCCCGCACTTGCCGTGAAGCTCGTGCGGCATCCTGCCCTGCGGTGTCCGGACTTTCCTCTCCAAGCATATAAAACTGCAGACGGCATTACCCGCCCGCGTGGGATCAAAGAACCTGGAGCGACGAACCGGCCCCAAAACCAAGGGAAGACGTTAAAAGACCGCCGCGACCGATGTCCAACGCCAATACGCCTGCCGTCCAAACCGCGTGGCGCGCGATTCGCGCGCTTTTACGCGGGTTACGCGTGATCCCACCACACGATGCGTCCGCACTGGTCGCACGTCGCCAGCGCGCCCGTGGCGTCGCCCTTGCCACGCACCGCCGACTCCACCTCGGCCGAAACCTTCAGGTGGCAGCCGCTGCACGTATTGCCGCGCACCGAAGCGCACACCGGCTGCATACGCGTCGCGATGCGGTCATACACGCGCAGCGCGCGCTCTTCCACCGGCTCGCGGGCCACCACGACTTCGGCCTGCGCCGCCTTTAGTTCGAGGCCGAGTTGTGTCTCGCGCTCGCGCAACATGCGGATGCGTCCCTCGTGCCCGGAAATATTCTGTTTTAAGACCGCCTCGGCCGCCGCGAATTTTTTCTTCGCCTCGTCGATCGCATACATGACTTCGAGTTCCTGGCCCTCAAACCCCGCGATGGCCTCCTCGGTGTGCTGGATCTCGAGACCCAGCGCCTGAAACTCGTCGTTTTTGCGCACCTGCACCTGCTGCGTCTTGTATTTCGCCAGCTTCGTTTCCGCAGAACCGATCTCCGTCTCGATGAGTTTCTTTTTCGACTCGAGCGTCATCAATTCCAACTTGGCCGTCTCGATCGCGCCTTTTTCGGTGGCGATTTTTTTCTCCACGAGGGCGATTTCTCCCGGCACGGCCTTCAACTGTGCCTCAACCCCCAGTCGTTTCGTATCGCGATCCTGCAGCACGAGCAGCTTTTCAAGCGTCGGAGTAAGCATGAACGCCGACACTGCCCCGCACTTCCCGACCGTCAAATCACTTCTCCCTCCCGAGGTTCGAAACTCCGACTACTCCGATTCCGAACCTACTCACTACTCGCTACCCGCTACTTCCCCATCTGAGCTCCGCTCAGATGTAATACATCTCGTCTTCGCTCTTCGCCGCGAACTGGTCGAGCGAGTAGCTGCGACACTTCTCTTCCAACGCGCTGCGCACATCGCGCCAGATGATGTTCACACGACGTCCCGAGTGTCCTTCGCCGCTGCCGTTCAACTCCAGCAAATCGCCTTCGATCAGTTTCACGATGTCGTAGAGTGTGATCTCGCTCGGCGGCCTCGCCAGCGCGTATCCGCCTTGCTTCCCGCGACGGCTGTTAATCAGCCCGCCATTTCGCAATTCGCTCAGGATTTGCACCAGATAATTTGCCGGCACCGCTTCGATCGCCGCGAGCTGCTCAATATGGGCCAATTCGTCGGTCCCGTAATACTTGGCCATTTGGGCCAAGACTCGGCAGGCATAATCGACTTTGACGGAGAGTTTCACGCAGAAGGCAAAATACTTCCGTATCTTAGGTCCGCAACCTTAAATACTCCTAAATACCCCCGAAAATTAGGTGCCAAACGTGTAAAAATAGGGGTTGTCGCACCCCCCGTTTTCCTATGCGATTTTCCCTTTAGATTTCACACCGTTTTCCCCCACTAAATGTCCGACCAATCCGACTCCTCGATTCCCACCCATAACGCGGCGGGTGAAGAAAATTACGACGCTTCCAAACTGAGCCAGCTCAAGGGCCTCGAAGCCGTCCGCAAGAAGCCCGGCATGTATATCGGCGGCACCGACGAACGAGCCCTCCACCACTGCGTTTCCGAGGTCTTGGACAACTCCGTCGACGAACATCTCGCCGGCCACTGCAAACGCATCGAGGTCAATATCCACGTGGACGGCTCGATCTCCATTCGCGACGACGGCCGCGGCATTCCGGTCGATATCAACAAGGACTCCGGCCTGCCCGGCGTTGAACTCGTCCTCACCACGCTGCACTCCGGCGGCAAATACGGCCAGGGCGGCTACAAATTCTCCGGCGGCACCCACGGCGTCGGCGCCAAGTGCGTCAACGCCGTCTCCGAGTGGTTCGAGGTCGAGGTCTCGCGCAACGGACAGGTCCACCACATGCGCTTCGAGCAGGGCAAGACCATCAAGAAGCTCGAGGTCATCGGCAAAGCCAACCGCACCGGCACCTACGTCACCTTCAAGCCCGACGCCGAGATCTTCAAGGAGACCACCGTCTTCGTCACCGCCCGCATCGCCCAGCGCCTCCGCGAACTCGCCTTCCTTAACTCCGGCCTCGAGATCGTTTTCACCGACGAACGCCCCGCCGAGCCGAAGGTCGAGACCTACCTCTACAAAGACGGCGTCTCCGAGTTCGTGAAGCAACTCAACCAGGGCAAAAACGTCGTCCATCCGCAGCCCGTGCGCATGACGAAAGAGACCAAGCTCATGCTCGATGACAAACCCATCGAGATCCACTGCGAGGTCGTTTTCCAATACAACGACACTTACAACGACCAGGTCCTCTGTTACACCAACACGATCAACAATCCCGACGGCGGCACGCACCTCTCCGGCTTCCGCTCCGCCCTCACCCGCGCGATCAACCAGTTCGCCAAGTCCAACAATCTCCTCAAGGACAAGGACCCGCAGATCACCGGTGACGACGTCCGCGAAGGTCTCGCCGCCGTCATCTCCATCAAGCACTCCGACCCCAAGTTCGAGTCGCAGACCAAGGTCAAGCTCCTCTCCCCCGAGGTCGAGTCCGTCGTCGGTTCCTCCACCTACGAGGGCCTGATGATGTATTTCGAGACCAACCCCACGATGGGCAAGCGCATCATCGACAAAGGTCTCAACGCCGCCCGCGCCCGCGAAGCCGCCCGCAAGGCCCGCGAGACCGTCCGCAAGGGCGCCCTCTCCGGCGGCGGCCTCCCCGGCAAGCTCGCCGACTGCTCCGAGCGCGATCCCGCGCAGACCGAGCTCTACATCGTCGAGGGTGACTCCGCCGGCGGTTCCGCCAAGCAGGGCCGCGACCGCCGCTACCAGGCGATCCTCCCGCTCCGCGGCAAGCTCATCAACACCGAGAAGGCCCGCCTCGACAAGGTGCTCTCCAACGAGGAAATCCGCACCCTCATCACCGCCTGCGGCACCGGCATCGGCGAGGGCGACGAGTCCATCGGCGGCTTCAACGCCGACAAGGCCCGTTACCACAAGATCATCATCATGACGGACGCCGATGTGGACGGCTCCCACATCCGCACGCTCCTCCTCACGTTCCTCTATCGTCAGATGAAGGGACTCATCGAGCGCGGCTTCATCTACATCGCCCAGCCGCCTCTCTATAAGATCAAGCGCAAGAA
>DATHXF010000158.1:0-7557 GCA_035459785.1 Rariglobus sp.
CTGGTCAAAGCCGATCCGTTGAAACAACTGACGCGCAAACTGGCCTTGGTCTGGAGCCGCCGCTCCACCCACGTCCGCCCGACCGCCACCCCTTTGGCTCAGCGCTTGGTGAAGGCATTTAAGATCCACTGAATCACGCTCCCTGCGTTTCACGACCGGATGCGGGCAACCCGCCTTCGTTTCACCGGTCTGCTCGTTCAACTCTTCATGAAGTCTCTTCTTTTTCTCACCGCCTTCCTCGCCATGTTTTCCTTCTCCTCCGCCGAAACGCTCAAGGTCGGCGATCCCTCACCCGTCGTCTCCGGCACCACCGAAAGCGGCGCCACGCTCAACTTCGCCGACGCCTACAAAACCTCGCTCTATACACTGGTGTTCTTCTACCCGAAGGCATTCACCCCCGGTTGCACCGCCCAGAGTTGCTCGTTGCGCGACGGCTACGAACAACTCGCCAAGCTCGGCGTCACCGTCATCGGTGTCAGCACCGACAGCGTCGAAACCCAGAAGAAATTCAAAGACGAATACAACCTGCCCTACACCCTCGTCGCCGACACCGACAAAGCCGTCCTCAAGGCCTTCGGCCAGAGCGCGCTCCTTTTCGCCAGCCGCCAAGCCTACCTCATCAAGGACGGGAAAATCGTCTACGCCGACACCAACGGCTCCACCAAACAGCAATCCGACGACATCCTGAAATTCCTCGGAGCGAAATAATCCCCCGCCTCCCGCTCTAATGGTAGAATAAATTTGCCGGCACCTCTCTCGCTTCTCGCTCCGCTTTCATGGCGGATCCGCTACGATTTTGCGGATATCCACCCCACCCATGACCAGCCTGAGCGAATTCAAAAACCACGAGACTCGTCAGCTCACCACGTTCGATCTCTCGAAAAAATCCAAGACCCTCCCCGTCCGTCGCGGCGAAACACTCTCCCTTCCCGAAGTCCGCGGCTGCGGCTGCATCACGCAGTTATGGATCACGTTCCCCGGTTGGTTCTGGCAGCACTGGGACCGGACGGCTCCCGTTTCCCAGACGCTCCTGAAGACGCTGATCGTTCGTATTTTTTGGGACGGTGAAACCCGCCCTGCCGTCGAGGTTCCGGTGGGCGATTTTTTCGGCAACGGCCTCTGCGAAATCTCCAACTTCACCTCTCGCTACTTCGGCATGTCGAGCGGCGGATTTTTCTGCAAATTTCCCATGCCCTTTAAGAAGGGCTTCCGCATCGAATTCGAAAACCGCGACGAACACGTGGACACTGATCTCTTCGTCAACGTGCTCTACCAGCTCACCGAAGCTCCCGCCGCCAACCACGCCTATTTTCACACTCACTTCCGCACCGGTGCCAATGCGGGACCGGATCCCGTCACCATTCTGGAGGCGCACGGACGCGGCCACTACGTAGGCTGCACGCTCTCCATGCAGGCCAAGGAGCAATACTACCTGAGTTATCTGGAAGCCCCGGAGTATGTCTGCATCGACGATGACTGGGAGGTGCCGCGCATCACCGGCACCGGCCTCGAGGATTATTTTCTCGGCGGCTGGTATTTCCGCGAGGGCTTGTTCACCGGCGAACTGCACGGCGTCCCCGCAAAGGACGACCTGCACTCCAGCATCACGATGTATCGGGCCCACGATGCGGACGCCATCCACTTCAAAAAACGCATCCGCTTCCAATTCGTGAACCCGTGGTCACCCGAGCGGCTGAAGCCCTTCGCATATTCCTCCGCCGCATTTTTCTATTTGGACAGTCCGGCGGGCCAAGGTCCCGGGATTCCCGACCGGAAAAATCTGCTCTGCTGGTATCACATCAACGACACGGATCACATCAGCGTGCCGTAAGAAACGGCCGCTCACTCCTCCTTCGGCTGCTCGATCACCCTCACTTCCCCCCCCGCAAAGATCACCCGCAGCACGGGCTGCCGGCGGGTTTCATAAATGGGCCGGCTGATCGGCTCAAAATAAACACTGGCCGCGCCGGTCTTCGGATCGCGCACCACCTGCCGGCGGAAACCGCCGTAGGCCTCGCCCTGATATTCCTGCCAGTAACGATTGTAGATCCACGTCGTCGTCGCGCCCCCTGCGGTCGTCGCGGTCTTGGTTTCGTCGGGTTTCCCGAAGGCGATGAACACCATGTCCTCCGTATCGCCCACGCGGATGGCTTCGTTTTTGAGCCGCTCCTTTGTCTCGGGCGGCAACGTGGCAAACACCTCGGCCTTTTGCTGCGCACGTTTTTCGAACGTATTACACCCGCCGAGCAATCCGGCCGTCAGCAAGACAACGAATGAAAAGGGGAAGCGCATCACTGCACAGACCCTAACCACCCTCCCCGGTTTCTCAACCACGCCACAAATCCTACCTGCCCGCGCATGACAGGCCGACCGCAAACATCGCCAGCCCCGCCAGCGTTAGAAACCAGCCGCCCCGCCGCACCAGTCGCAGGCGTTGATCCACCTGCCGCTGACTGAGCCTGCCGTCCTTCATCGCCTCCTCCACCTCCATGCGATATTCGGACGCACGCCACTGCACCCACGCTCCGGAGAGCGTGACGAACATGGCGATCAAGATGCAGGTAAACTGGGAAATCACAGGAAACGAACCGGTTGTCTGCCCGGCCCAAACCACGCAAAGCGCCTGCAACTCACCGCGCAAGACGGATTAATTCATTAGTTAATAAACCATTAGGTAAGTTTGTCTCCAGTCCATTTGGCAATGGTCACCTCGGCGCCAGCTCAATCCGCCCGTCACTTGATCGCCGAAGTTTTTAATGCGGATGCCTCTGCCGCCGTGTGCGCAGCCAGATGTCCGTCCACGAACAGGCAGTTCCCCCTGGCGGAATGCCGCTCCGCCAGGCTTGCCACCGCACTGTCACTATCCACCACCAGCAAGGTGCGCGACGGCTGCATCACTTCGGCCACCCGCACCCGGAAATTGTAACTATAATTGCTCGAGTTGCTCGAAGTTGTGAGCGCCTGCACCACTCCGCGCGACGTCAGCAGGTCGTTCATGCCGTAGCCGCGGCTCACCACGTTGGTATCGGTGACCGTGAACTCCGGACACTGAGCCTGCTCGTCGGCCTCGTTCGACGTCGCCTGGACGTTCTGCTTCATCTCGCGTCCGAAATACGGGCTGATTTCCACCTGCCAGTGGCCGAGCGTGTTCAGGCTTCCCTTGGCCGGATCGGCGTTTCCATTTTTGGAAACCGCCGGCAAAAACCCCCGGTTGTCCGCCGCGTAGGTCCGGAACGCCACACCCATCTGGCGCAGATTCGACATGCACACCGCATCCTTCCCCTTCGCCCGCATCCGACCGAGCAGCGGCAGCATCAACGCCGCGAGAATTCCTACGATACAGATCACCGCGAGCAATTCGACCAGCGTGAATCCCCGGGCTTTAACGGCCAAGACGCGCGAGTGCGTGACGGGGTGCGGGGCTTTCACACACCTACTCTCAATCGCGCGCATTTCCGCCGCAATACGCGCAACTTTCTACCCGTAGAGAAAGTCACTCCGCAACAGGAGCCCGCTTGGTGCGCGCCCGTGTCGACTTCACCTCCGGCACCGCCACTGACGCCGCACGCACCGTCGTGCCCTGACGCCACTCGCTCTCCACCAACGTGCGAATCGGCACCTCGGGCAGGCCGCGCTCGCCGCGATGGATCATGTCCACGAGGAAATCCACCGCCTTCCGCCCGATCGTCACGCTGTTCTGGTAAACGCCCGCGACCGTGCGGTTCCCCTCCAGCAGATCGATCCCCGCGTAACCAATGTCTTCCGGAATGCGCAGTCCCCTCGCTTTCATCTGACTCAATATCCGCCCGTAGGAGATGACCACATCGGGCCGGTGCCGCTCCAGCCACGCCTCCAAGTCGTCGCCTTCGCGATCGCTGCGCAGCACCGGCGGCAGGTCCGCGAGATCCGGATGCAGCCAGCGCGCGAGCAGAAAACTGCTCACCCAGCTGTGGCCGACTTTCGCGTCCCAATCCTCGCCGATATAGAGGCCGATGCGCCGGTAACCGAGCGCGTAGAGCCGCTCGATCAGCAGATTCATCGAATGCACATGATGGTTGGTGATCACATGCAGCCGCGCAGGCTGGAGGCTGTAACCGAGCGCCAGCGCGGAAAACTCCGTGTAGTCGAAATCCAACCACATCCCGGACTTCGGCTGCGGCGCCATGATCGTCGCCTGGATGCCGCGCGCGCGCAGCACACGGCGCAGTTTGTCCGGCTTCATTCCGCGCGCATGCAGCCAGAACTCCTCGACGACATAACCGAGCTCCGCCGCCCGCGCGCACGCACCGCGGTGGTATTCGCCGAACTCCGGAATGCGCAGCATCTCCGCGCGGTCAGGCCAGTTGTTGATCCACGCGATCGTCGCCTGGTAGTTGGGCCGGCTCCGCGTCTTCCGGTAGGCGTTGAGCGCCGTGAGCATCGGGTCGGGCCGGTAGCCCATCGACTCGGCCAGCTCCTTCACGCGGCGCTTCGTCTCCGCGTTGAGCATCGGACTGTCGCGCAACGCCAGCGCGACCGTGGTGAAATGCACGCCCGCTTTGGCGGCGATGTCGCGGACAGTGATACGAATCGCGTTGGGCATGACGGGGGTGCCTCCCATCACGCCTTTCCCGCGCTTCGCTGGCAAACGTCGAATCGCCGTCCCCGTCCGCGCGGAGCTCATCGCATCGCGCGTTTCGCCAGCTCGGGCCGGCTGGCAAATTCGTCGGAGAACACAAACTCCGCCTTCTGCCCGATCAGGAAATCCATGATGCGGGTAAAGTTGTCGTAGCGCTCGTCGTTCCACTGCATCGGATGTCCCTGGATCACAAAGTAACCCGCGCCGCGGTTGTGCGCGTAGCCTTCGATGAACTCCGGATAATTGGCTGCGAAGGTCGGCTGCTCGATACTCACCGCGAAGGCACGGCCGAGCACGACCTTGTCGGCGCTCGCGTCCTTCGGACCATACATCCACACCCGCATGTCCTTGTCCTCGCCCAGCGCGCGCACCGTCGTCGCGTCGGCCACGTTGAACGGCGCGCCGAACGCCGTGAACGGAAATCCCAGTTTCTCGCGCGCCAGACGCTGGCTGTCGTCGAGGTGCTTCTTCTGGTGTTCGTAGCTCGTGCCGCCGAACTCATACAACTGCTTCTCCGCTTCCTTCCACTCCGCGTGGTCCCAGCCATGCCACCAAAAGCCGATGCGCCCCGTGGCACGCTGATCCTTGATCCACTGGAAATACTCTGGTTTGTCACCTTCGAGCGAGTTCGCCACGATGCCGAGGTCGATTTTGATTTTCCGCTCGTGCGCAAAGTCAGTGACGCGCTTCCAACGATCATGGACCTTGCCGCGACGGTCCGCGAGATCATCAAGCTTCACCACGATGGCGGGCGGCGGCGCACCGCGCGACGGATCGGCTTTGATCTCCGCCAACCACGCATCCACCGGCGGCGGCAACACCTCCCCCTCGATTTCCTCAACCAGCTTCAGATCGTCGATGTCTGCCACGCGCAACTTGCGCACGATGGGCGCGATGGACACCACGACCGACTGCGTGCCTTCCGGCGCGACTGACTTCGCCACGGACTTTCCAAACCACTCGCCCTGGGTCTTGATCGGCACGCCCGGCCAGTAACGCGGAATCGTCCCTCCCTTGAGCACCCGCCCTGTCGCATCAAGGAACACGATGCTCACGTTGATCGCCCCGGGCTCGCCTGCGGACTTCGCCCAATACGTGAGCGCATAGGTCGCACCTACCTTCGCCGGCAGCGCATCGCTTGCCAACTGCCAGCGGTCCGCCGACTCGTCGTGCATACGCAGTCCCTTTTTTCCCAGCGAAGCCGCCGCTTCGACCGTGACGGCCACCTCGGGCTTGCCGCCCTTGAGCGTCCAGCCGGCGAGCCCGTCCTCGAAGTTGCCGTTCACCAGCGGAAGCACCCCGGCCGAAGCCGTGGCGCACGAAACCAGTCCAAGAAATAAAATGCGTTTCATAATAGGAGTAACAAATTCCGCGAGTGCCGCGCTAGGCGAAGGATCGCCGGAAAGATTTTTTCTCCATGGGAAACCACCCTCCGGCCACTCGCAACGACCCGCATTTTCTACCTGTAGAAAAACGCAGGGGCCGGCCGCCGGTGCGTCTTCCCCGGCCAATCACCACCCAAGGTCTTGCTTCAGCGCGGTGGCGAGTTGCGCGCCCATGAGTTCGTGGGTCTTCGCGCTGGGGTGCCAGGAGGCGCCGATGCCGTTCTCCTGTTTCTGGATGCCGAAATCGATCAGACGCACAAGCGGACCTCCGGCGGCGTTGGCCTGCGCGATCACTTTGTCGATGTAAGCAAGGATCGTGGTGCGCGGCTTACGCTCGGATTTCCAATCGGCCATCATCGTCCCTACAGCGCAATAAATCGGAGCCTTGGGATAGTTCGCACGGATGCGCTGAATAAACCCGGTGTAGGCTGCGATCCAACCGGCTTCATCGGGGTTCGTCTTGCCAAAGTCATTCGTGCCGAGGTTGACCACGACCACATCGGGGATTTGACGAGCGAAGTCCCAGACCGGTTTCTCGGAATACGGCAGCACGCGGTCGTAGAGCTCGACGATGGTGTTGTCGGGCCAGAGTTTTTTTCCTGACCAAGCGATACACACGTAATCGGCATTCACGGCGCGCGCGGCGACCGCACCGTAGGCGAGCCAGGCATTCTCCGTGCCGGGAGTGAACGGGTCTTTCTGGCTGGGCGCCTCGTTGCCGAAACCGCAGCTGATGGAATCGCCGATGACTTCGATCCGGCGCGGACGGGCCGCCGACGGCAGGAGCTTGGCATCATCGCCGATCTGCAGACCAAGAATCTGGGTGGTGCCAACCGCGGCCTCGGTGCGCTTGATTAACTCGATGCGATGAGTGCCAGCCAGAAGATCGGTGGCGACCGGATAAGTCTTTTCGCCCGCTTCAAGCGTGAGCACGGCGGAGGGCTTTCCGTCGATCACGACCTGCCAGAGGTTTTTCCCGTTGTCCTTCAGCTTCACCCCGACCGGTCCGCCGGAGACGGTGAATTCCACCGTGCTCGCCGACCAGGCCGCACGGGCGTTGTCGTCAAAACGCCCGACATAACGGATCAGCGGATCGTTCGGCGCGATCTCGGCGGCAAACAACAATGGACTCGCCAGCAAGGCGAGAACCGGAAGCAACGAAGTGAATTTCATGGGGAGGTTGATGGCCGCAAAGAAAACTCACCCGCGCCGACGGTGCAATGTCAGCGCGACGCCCAGTCCCAAGCTGCCAATCAACAGGGAGATCGTGGACGGCTCGGGGATTGCCGAGACGGTCAGGTCGCCGCTCGCCTGGTCGAACACAAAGTTGGTGTCGCCCGACGCACCGCTCCAGACGCCCGAGCCGTTGTTCACCAGACTCGCCGTGTAGCTGCCGGCGATGGACACCGAGGAGAAACTGCCCGCGGAGACGCCCGTTCCCAAGTTGATCAAATCAAACGTGCCGCCCGACGCAAAAGTGCCCGAGAGGTCGAGTTGCAACGTGCCTCCGAACGTCAGCGTGCCTCCGCCAAAGGTCATTTTCCCATTCGTGCC
>DATHXF010000159.1:0-46878 GCA_035459785.1 Rariglobus sp.
TTCCTCCGCCTCCGCGTCAGCGAAAAATAACCCGGCTTTCGCCATAAAATCGTTCTCGTTCTCCCCAGTGTTCTTGTTCTCCTTCGAGACACGCCGTTTTGGAACGCGCACGATTTCATGAAAGCCCTCATCCCCCCCGCCCGCTGGGCCGCCATCCGCCTCTTCGCCATGGATGTCGATGGCATCCTCACCGACGGCACCATCCACGTCTCCTCCGACGGCGTAGAAACCAAGACATTCTCCATTCTCGACGGCATGGGGCTCGTCCAACTGCGCAAACACGGCATCCCCACCGCCTGGATCAGCGGACGCGCCTCGGGCGCCACCTCCGTTCGCGCCGAGGAGCTCAAGATTCCCCACCTCGTCCAGGGCCGCACCGACAAGATCACCGCCCTCAAGGAACTCGCCGCCACGCTCAATCTCACCGCCGACCAGATCGTTTACATGGGCGACGACGACATCGACACCGCCGCCATCAAGTGGGCCGGCATCGGCGTGACCGTCCCCGACGCCATGCCTTCGCCGTTCACCGCCGCCGACTACGTCACCCGCCGCCCCGCTGGCAAAGGCGCCGTGCGCGAAGTGTGTGAACATATCCTCGCCGCCCGGGGTCTCACCTCTCACGCGTGAACCGCCTCGCCTTCATTTCCGTCTTCCTGCTCGCCGCCGCCACCCTCGTGACGGCCGCCGAGCCCGCCGCGCCCAAGATCAAGCCCAGCGCCCCCGTCAAAGACTTCCGCCTTCCCACCTTCGACAAAGACGGCAAACGAGCCACCTTCATGAAGGCCAGCGAAGCCCTCTTCGTCACCAATACCCGCATCGACGTGAAGGAGATGAATTTCACCCTCTTCACCAAGGACGGCACCGACGCCTTCGACACCCTCCTGCTCGCCCCCACCGCCACCTTTCTAACCGACAAACAAATCGTCAGCGGCAACGATTCCATGCGTCTCCTACGCGTGAACGTCGAGGTCACCGGCGAGCAGTGGTCCTACAACCACATCGAGAAAAGAGTTTTGATCGGCAAGAACGTCCGAGTCACCTTCCAGGACGAGCTCAAAGACATCATCAAATGACCCTTCCCCGCCTCTCCATTCATGCTTTGATGCTCCTCGGCTCCCTGAGCGCCGTCTTCGCACAAACCCCCGCTCCCGCGGCCAAACCCGCCGCGACCATCGTCCCCACCGTCATCACCAGCACTGAGATGGAGATGTGGAGCACCGACACCGAGACCCGCTCGATCTTCAAAGAGAACGTCGTCGTCACCGGCAACAATCTCAAGATCACCTGCGACAAGCTCGACGTCACCGCGACCCGCCTCGACGACGACAAAAACAAGGACGCCACCATCGGCACC
The DNA here is from genome assembly GCA_035459785.1 of Rariglobus sp. GTDB lineage: Bacteria > Verrucomicrobiota > Verrucomicrobiia > Opitutales > Opitutaceae > Rariglobus. The sequence continues at coordinate 1,358 of DATHXF010000159.1, forward strand.
TTGGAAAAATTCAAGACCCTCGTCGCGACCGGTAACGTCCACATTGTCCAGGGTGACCGCGAGGTCACCTGCGGTCGCGCCGAAGTGTTCCCCACCGAGGACAAAGTCGTCCTCACCGAGAAACCCGTGGTGATCGACAGCTCCGGCCCCTACGTCGCCACCGGCACACGCATCGTCCTCCTTCGCGGCGAACGCCGTCTCTTCGGCGACAACATCCGGCTCCAAGGCCCTCCCATCCGCGACCTCGGTTTCGACAAAAACAAAACCATGCAGGCTCCCGCCACGCTCCCTGTGAAGCCCGCCCGCACACCATGAGTGCCACCGCGGACACCGCCCCTGCGTCACCCACCGAGCTCCAGTCCTCGCGCGCCGAGATCCAGGCGCACGGTCTGGTTAAAATCTACGGCGAACGTGCCGTCGTTAACGGCATCGATCTGCGCGTGCACGCCGGCGAAATCGTCGGACTCCTCGGCCCCAATGGCGCCGGCAAGACCACCACGTTCTACATGGTTGTCGGCCTCGTTTCCGCCACTCGCGGTCGCGTCCTCCTCGACGGTCGCGACATAACCCACCTGCGCATGCACGAGCGCGCGCGCCTCGGACTCGGCTACCTGCCGCAGGAGCCTTCGACTTTCCGCAAGCTCACCGTAACCGAGAACATCCTCGCCATCGCCGAAGCGATTAAAATCCCCCGCTCGCAGCGCGCCTCCGTCGTCGCCGAGCACCTCGAGGAGCTCCACCTCACCCACGTCGCGAAGCAACCCGCCTACACGCTTTCCGGCGGTGAGCGCCGTCGATTGGAAATCGCCCGCGCCCTCGTCACCAAGCCCAAGTTTCTCCTGCTCGACGAACCCTTCGCCGCCATCGATCCCATCTCGGTCTCCGAGGTGCAGAAGATCATCCTGCAACTCAAGGCCCGCGGCATCGGCGTGATCATCACCGACCACAACGTCCGCGAAACCCTCCGCATCGTGGACCGCGCCTACCTTATCCACCAAGGTCGAGTCCTCAGCGAAGGCACCGGCGACTTCCTCATCAACGACCCGCAGGCCCGCGAATTCTACCTCGGGAAAGACTTCAATCTATAATAGGGAACTCAGGAAATCAGGAAGCCAACCTCCGTCCCTTTCCATCTCGGGGTCTTTTCCTGATTTCCTGAGTTCCCCATAAAACTCTCCCTCCTTCCCTAATGCAAAAAGCCATCCACGGCATCACCGTCGCGCACTTCGAGGACACCTACCGCGAGAAGCTCAAGCTCGAGCTCGTCTCCGGAGCCGACGGCGTCCACCGCCTCATCAAGGAAGGCTCCATCAACCGTCCTTCCCTCGCGCTCACCGGCTTCTTCAAATATTTCGCGAACAAACGCATCCAGGTCCTCGGCGCCGCCGAGATGACGTTCTTCAAGACGCTGCCCCACGAGAAGCAGATCGAGATTCTCAACGAGATGGTGGACCGCAGCGTCCCCTGCCTCGTTCTCACGCGTAATTTCCATCCCACGCAGGCGATGGAACAAATTTCCCGCGAGCGGAAACTGCCCATCTTCCGCACGCCCATGATCACCATGAACTGGGTGAATCTTGCCACGCTGTGCATCGACAACGAATTCGCCCCCAACGGCACCGAGCACGCCACCACCCTCGACGTGAAGGGCGTCGGCGTGATGCTCCGCGGCGACTCCGGCGTCGGCAAAAGCGAATGCGCCCTCGCCCTCATCGAGCGCGGCCACTCCCTCGTCGCCGACGACCTCACCGTCATCAAGCTCCTCGACGAGCGCGACCTCATCGCCTCCAGCCGTCCGCTCAACCGCGGCTATATGGAGTGCCGCGGCATCGGCATCATCAACATCGCAGAAATGTTCGGCGTGAAGAGCGTGCGCGTCGAACAGCGCATCGACATGGTCGTCTCCCTCCGCGAGTGGACCCCCGAAGCCGTCGAGGAACGCACCGGCCTCGAGGAAAATTTCTACGAAATCCTCGGCATGAAGCTCCCCCACGTGGAACTCTTCGTCCGCCCCGGCCGCGACATCGCCCGTCTCGTCGAGGTCGCCGCGCTCGTCCAGGCCCTCAAAAAAATCGGTCACGATCCCGCGAAAACCTTCAACGACCGCCTCATCAGATTCATGGAGCAGCAGTCCGAGGAAAAGCCGCGCGTCATCAAGCCCATCGAGCGCTCCCGTCCGCCGTTCGAAGCGCCGTGAACGCCTCTGGCCTCCCGCTCAGCCGCCCGGCTCGCGTCGAGGACGAATCCACAGTCGTCGCCCTGATGCGCGACTTCTACACCGAGGAGCACCTTGTCTTCGATGAATTGATCACACCGCGCGCCGTGCGCGAACTTCTCGCCGCTCCTTCCCTCGGCTCGATCCAGCTTCTCGAACACGACGGATCCGTCATTGGCTACTTTGTCGTCACCTTCGGCTTCAGCCTCGAGTTTCACGGACGCTACGCACTTCTCGACGAGCTCTACCTCATGCCCTCCGCCCGCGGACGCGGCTGGGGCAGGCATGCCTTGGAACTCGCCGCCGGAACTGCCCGTCAGGCCGGAGTCGCCGCGCTTCGCCTCGAAGTAAACCACGTCAACACCCGTGCCCGCGCCTCCTACCTCAAGGCTGGCTTCCAGGACAACCGCCGCGATCTCCTCACCCGCTGGCTGTGAACCCGGAAAGATAAACTCCCATGAAACTGCTTATCCTCGTCGTCTCCACCGTGCTCAGCTACGTCGGCTGGTATTTGGGAGAACCGCTCGGCATCACCTGGGCGTTCTTCATCAGCAGCGGCTGCGCCCTACTGGGCGTCTATCTCGGCTGGAAACTCGCCCGCCACTTCGGACTCTGAGTTACTTCGCCTTCGCCGCCATCTCGGTCAGCTCGGTGTCAAACTGACTTCCAAACTCCGGCTTCAGCACCGACCGCGTTTGCGAGATCACCTGCTGCGCCTCGACACGGCGCTTCTCGGCGATCAGCTGGGCCAGCAGCGGCTTCGTCACGCGATCGTAGAAATCGATCCCGGTGTCCCGTCCGTATTGTTGCAGCATCTGCTTGTAAACGCGCACCTGATCGGTCGGCACCGCGGCTTCCATGGTTTTTACCGCAAGGTCGATGCCCATGTCGGTGCGTCCGTTGATCTGTCCGCGACGCACCAACGAGCGTTCCTCAAACTCTGCCTGGGGCGCCGCGCCGCGCGCCCGCAGGCTCTTCACCAGTAGGGTCACATAGCGGCCGTTCAGATCCGGATAACGCTGCATCGCCAGTGCCGCTTCGCGCAGCAACCCCTCGCGCGCCGCCACCGGTGCCTCGTCGCTCGCAGCGATCAACAAATCCCAGGCAGGCACATTGCGACGCTCATAGTTGACCGCCTTGCGCGCGGCGGCGGCGGCGGCGGTTTTATTGCCCAACCGCAGATAAAGATCGGCGAACACCATGTGCTGCTGCGATTGGCGGAAGGACGGCAACCGCCGGAATCCTTCGCTCAAAAAAAGGAGTTCGTGATCCGAAAGTTCTGTCCAGGTCTGTGGATCAAAAGCCACGCCGGTCACGTAGCGTTGCTCTTCATAGCGACCGGCATCGAGCACCCATTTTTTTCCCGTGCCAAGATAACCGAACCAGGCATGGCGTCCGTCACGACCCGACCCCGAAAACAAAAGCGACGGCACGCCGCGCGCCTTGGCCGCCTGAGTCGCGAAATATGCCTGGTCGACGCAGATGCCGCCTTCCTTGTAAATCTCCGCCAGGTCATAACGCTTGCCCGGCCACACGTATTCCTGCGACTCGATGCGGTCGCGACGGTAGCGCACCGACTCGTAGCTCTTCGCCAGATCCGCCAGCGGATATTTCACCGATTGCTGCGCCCACGTAAGCTCGGGAAAAGGCGCCGCCAGATCGACCATGAAAATCAGTTCGCCCGCACTCACCGTGACGAGCTTGTGCAGAGTGCGTCCCGCCTTGTCTGCCTCGATGAAAAATTTGAATGCCTGCACCGGCGGCGGGAGGCGGCGCGGCAGCACTTCGTTCGGCACCTGCCAGTGCGGCCAGTGCGGCGGAGGCGGCACGTCGTAAACCAGCGCGATGGCCAGCGCGAGTTGTCGGTAGTCGGCCACCCCGCGAGGGTCCTGTTCACGCAGCGCCTGCAGGATCGACATCACGACAGGCAAAAAATCATGGCCGTCCAGCAGATTGAAAAATGACTCCGTGAATTCGCGATCTCCGAGCAACCACGCACCGGTATCCGCCGTGATCAATCGCGCGATGGGCTCATCCGGCATCGCCAGGATGCGGTCCCGATCGATGTTGGGATGCAGCCCCCCCTCCTTGGAAGCGGCCTCCATCCACTGCCGCGCGAGGACTTTCTGGGATCGTCCCAACAAGTCGCACCAACGGGCCACGTAATACCACGCGGCCGCGGCGTCTTCCTGGCGCAGTTCATAGGCCCGCAAGGATCCTGCGTAGATACGGTCGGACAGCGGCTTCCATCCGTCGGCTGCGGCCGCCTGCACGGCCTTGATGCGTTCAGGCGTCGGCGCACGGGTGAACCAATCATCGGGCAAATCCGCAGTGAGATCGGCGCGCACCGGCGCGGCCAATACGAAGCCACACAAAATCCAGAACAGTCGCGCGTGCAGTCGAACCATGGTCAAAGCGTGTCGACACCACCCCGCCGACAACGAGCCAAAAAACTGGCGTAATCCGAAGGTGGAACGCGATCTCCGAGCGCGTTCTGCGGGCTGATGGCTCAGCCGGCGCTCGGTTACCGAGCGAAGCGACAGGGCTCTTATCGCCGGTCCACCTCGATCACCCCAAACAAAACGCCCCGCGACCTTTCGGTTGCGGGGCGAATATTCCAACCCAACGCGTTCGCCTGCTTTACGAAGCCACGTTGGTATCCGGCGAGGGCGCGGACGGGTTCTTCTGCGTGAAGGCTAGTTTTTCACCGTCGCGCGTCACGAGGATCGTCTCGCCGTCCTTCACGTCGCCGCGAAGGATGGCCTCGGCCAGCGGATCCTCGAGGTAGTGCTCGACCGCGCGGCGCAGCGGACGCGCGCCGTATTTCTCGTCGTAGCCCTTGTCGATGAGCATGAGCTTCGCCTCGTCGGTGAACTCGAGCTCGATTTTGCGCTCCACAAGGCGCTTCGCGAACTTGGTGACTTCGAGGTCCACAATCTTGACGAGATCGGTCTTCTCCAGCGGGCGGAAGAACACGATGTCGGAGATGCGATTGAGGAACTCGGGCTTGAAGACCTTCTTGGCCTCTTCAAGGACCTTCTCGCGCATCTTCTCGTTGTCGCTGAAGCTCGACGCGGCGGCGGCAAAGCCCATCGAGGTCTGGCGCTGCAGGAGCTGCGCCCCGACGTTCGAGGTCATGATGATGATCGTGTTTCGGAAATCGACCACGCGGCCGAGCGAGTCGGTCAGGCGTCCGTCCTCGAGGATCTGCAGGAGAATCTGCAGAACGTCGGGGTGGGCCTTCTCGATTTCGTCGAACAGGATCACAGCGTAGGGCTTGCGGCGCACGGCCTCGGTGAGCTGGCCGCCCTCGTCGTAGCCGACGTAGCCGGGAGGCGAGCCGACCATGCGGGACACGGCGAACTTTTCCATGTATTCGCTCATGTCGATCTGGATGAGCGCTTCCTGGTTGCCGAACATCTGCACGGCGAGCTGCTTCGCGGTCTCGGTCTTGCCGACGCCGGTCGGACCGACGAAGAGGAACGAGCCGATCGGGCGGCGCGGATCCTTGAGGTCGGCGCGCGAACGGCGCAGCGCGCGGGCGATGGCGCTCGCGGCGAGTTCCTGGCCGATGACGGAGCGCTGGATTTCCTTTTCGAGGCCGAGGAGTTTTTCGCTCTCCTTCTTTTCCATACGAGAGAGCGGAATGCCCGTCCAGTCGGCGACGACCTGCATCATGAGGTCTTCGTCGATGGTAATGCGCTGCTCGTCACGGGCCTTCTTCCACGCCTCGGTGGCCTGCTCCTGCTTGGCGCGGAGCTGCTTCTCGGTGTCGCGGTATTTGGCGGCTTCCTCGAAGTGCTGCTTGGCGATGGCTTCTTCCTTCTGCGCGCAGACCTGTTCGATTTCCTTGGAAAGGTCCTCGATGTCGGTCGGACGGGCGAGCGAGGAGATGCGGGCGCGCGAGCCGGCCTCGTCCATCACGTCGATGGCTTTGTCGGGCAGGAAACGGCCGGTGATGTAGCGGTCGGAGAGCTTCGTGGCGGTCTCAAGGGACTTGTCGGTGAAGATGGCCTTGTGGTGATCCTCATACTTGGAGCGGATGCCCTTCAGGATGGTGATCGTGTCCTCGACGGACGGCGGCTCGACCTTCACGGACTGGAAGCGGCGATCGAGAGCGGAGTCCTTTTCGATATACTTGCGGTATTCGTTGAGCGTGGTCGCACCGATGCACTGCAACTCGCCGCGCGAGAGGGCGGGCTTGAAGATGTTGGACGCATCCATCGCGCCTTCGGCGGCTCCGGCGCCGACGATGGTGTGCATCTCATCGATGAAGATGATGACGTTCTTGGCGCGCTTGATCTCGTCCATCACGGCCTTGATGCGCTCCTCGAACTGGCCGCGATATTTGGTGCCGGCGACCATGAGAGCGAGGTCGAGTGTGATGACCTTTTTGTCCAGGAGGATTTCGGGGACGAGGCCGCCCGCGATTTCCTGCGCGAGACCTTCGGCGATCGCAGTCTTGCCAACACCGGCCTCACCGATGAGGACGGGGTTGTTCTTGGTGCGACGGCAGAGGATCTGGATGACGCGGCGGATCTCGTTTTTGCGACCAACGACGGGATCGAGTTCACCCTTGCGGGCGAGTTCGGTGAGGTCGCGGCCAAAGGCCTTGAGGGCGGGAGTTTTGACTTCCTTCTTATTGCCCTCTTCGCCGCTGCCGGAACCACCGCTGCGGGCCGGATTGCCGGCGGAGGCTTCTTCGCCACCACCGCCGCCGCCTTCGCCGCCGGAGAACTGCGGATCGAGTTCACGGAGGATTTCGTTGCGGGTGCGCTCGATGTCGATGTCGAGGGACTTGAGCACGCGGGCGGCAACGCCTTCGCCTTCGCGGAGGAGGCCGAGGAGAATGTGCTCGGTGCCTACGTAAGAGTGGTTGAGCGCCTTGGCTTCCTTGCCGGCGAGGGCGAGGACCTTCTTCACGCGGGGCGTGTAGGGGATGCTGCCCTGGGTCTTGGTTTCCTGACCGGTGCCGACTTGTTTCTCCACGGCGTTGCGCACGGTCTCAAGGTCGAGACCCATCTTCTGAAGCACGCTCACGGCCACGCCTTGCCCGAGTTTGATCAATCCCAAGAGGATGTGCTCGGTGCCGACGTAATTGTGATGGAAGCGGTCGGCTTCCTTGCGAGCCAGGGCCAACACTTGCTGGGCGCGCGGCGTAAAGTTATTCATCGGTTCCATAGGCGTAGGTTAATTATGGGTTAGTTCTGACCGTTGATCGTGAAAGTGGGTTTTGCAAACGTAGCAAACTCCGTGCGCAGGCGGCCTGCCCGGAGAACATCGCGCTGGTTCGACTCCAAATCGTGCTGCGCCGAGTTCTGGATATGCCCCGGCTGGGTCTCGATAAAGAGGCGGTCGATCACCGCCCGGCTCTCTTCTGGAAACACAGCCAGATCAATACCCAAGCGCAAGAGGGACAACAGGTTCATCGCCTCCGTCGAGGTAAGCTGGTGGCTGTTTTGCAGGATGCCGTAGGCTCGGCCGATCTTATCGAAAATCTTGGTCGGGTCGGTTTCCATGAGCTTGGCACGGGCGTTCAACTCATGCTCAACAATCGACTCCAGCACGCTGCCGAGGCGCTTGATGATCGCCTCCTCGGATTCGCCGAGGGTCGTCTGGTTGGAAATCTGGAAAATACTGCCGCTTGCGTCGGAGCCTTCGCCGAAGAGACCGCGCACCACCATGCCGAGCTGGTTGACGGCGCGGACGACTTTTTCCATCTGGCCGGAGATCACCAAGGCGGGAAGGTGCATCATCGCCGAAGCGCGCAAACCGGTGCCGAGATTGGTCGGGCAGGCGGTGAGGTAACCGAGGCGCGGTGAAAAGGCGTAGTCGAGGCGACCTTCGAGTTCGGTGTCGAGGGCGTTGATGGCGTTCCATGCCTTCTTGAGTTGGAAGCCCGAGCGAAGCACCTGGATGCGCAGGTGATCCTCTTCATTGATCATCACGGAAACCGTCTGGTCTTTGTTAATGACCACGCCGGACCCGGCGGCCGAGCCGCTGAGTTCGCGCGAAATCAGGTGACGCTCGACGAGCATCTGCTTTTCGAGATCGGTGAGTTCGGACACCGCGGCGCTGGCGCTGCGCTTGAGCGCGGTCGTCGCGCTTAAGGCCTCGCGACACACAGCCAGCACCTCGGCGCGCTGGGCCTCCCGGGACCAGCCGGGGAAAGACTTGCCGTCGAGATTCCGCGCGAGGCGGATGCGCGTCATCAGCACGATCGCAGACTTGCTGCTCGCCGTGTCGGTGAGCTCTGAAGGCGTGGAAAGGAGCGATGAAATGGTCATCGGCTTAGCGCGCGCCTTTAGGCTGCTCGAAGGCTTGTTTGAGCTGGTTGATTTCATCGCGGTAACGGGCGGCTTCCTCGTAGCGCTCGGTTTTCACGGCGTCTTCGAGGTTGGTTTCAAGTTCATCAATGCGGTCCTGAAGCGACCGCCGTTCAAGGGCTTTCTCCGGCACTTTTCCGGTGTGGGCGGTGCCCTTGTGCATGTTGTCGAGCATCGGCTCGACCAAGCTGGAAAAGGTCGAGTAGCACTGAGGGCAGCCGAAGCGCCCGTGCTTCTTAAAGTCATTCTGTGTGAACCCGCACTGTTCGCAACGCACCGCCGAGGCCGGAACCTCCGGGTTGAGCGACGCCTTGAGCAACAGGTCGGCCAGCGAGAAGCCGCTCGGGTCCGTCACGCCCTTCGCCTGGGCGCACGACTCGCACAAGTCCACCTTGTGCACCTTGTTATTCACGATTTGCGTGAGGTGCACGGTGGCGGGATTGGTGCAAAGATCACATTTTAGCGGGCTGGCCATGGGATTAAGTTATCACGTCGCGCTGAAACTTCGACTGCGTCCGCGTGAATTTGTTTGAGCGCATTTAGGGTTGTTCTGTCTCTGCACCGATCATGCCAACCGGTGATCCCCTGACAAGGCAAGGCATCACCCCTGTTACGCGCAACTTCTTCGGCGGGATACACGTGACGACAAGGCACTCACCGACTGCGCAAGTGAGCGACAATGTCTCACTTGCCCGACGGGCGGACAGGGAAACCAAACGACTGAGAATAAGCCTCAAATGCGGGTGCCTTCCACCAGCACGCGGCGGCGGAAAGCCTCCAGCACGCGGCGGGTAACCGGACCGGGCTTGGCGTCGCCGATCTCGCGACCGTCGAGCTTCACCACCGGGATGACCTCGGCCGCCGTGCCGGTAAGGAAACACTCGTCAGCGTTCCATACATCATAGCGGGTCATGTCGGCCTCCTGAAGAGGGATCTTCAACTCGGCGGCGATATCCAGAATCGACGATCGGGTGATGCCCTTGAGCGCGCCTTGCGACGCGGCCGGGGTAATGATCACACCCTTGTGGACGATGAAGATATTATCGCCCGTGCACTCGGCTACGTAACCTTGGTCGTTAAGCATGATCGCCTCGAGCGCGCCGGCTTGGCGGGCCTCGATCTTGGCAAGGATGTTATTTAGATAGTTGAGCGATTTGACCGCCGGAGGCAGTGCCGCCGAATTGATGCGGCGGGTCGGCACCGTCACAATGGAAAGACCGGTCGTGTAATGCTCGGCCGGATACAGCGCGATCTTGCTGGCGATAATGAAAATAGAGGGCTTCGGACACAGCCAGGGAGAAAGCCCGAGATCGCCCACACCACGCGTGACAACCAAACGAATGTAACCGTCAGTCAGACCGTTTTGGCGGCAGGTTTCGCAAGTGGCATCGGAGATTTCCTTGCGTGTCCACGGCAGCTTCAGAAGCAAGGCCTTGGCGGAATACTCCAGACGCTCCAAGTGCTCTTCGAGACGAAAGACGTTACCCTGATACAAACGGATGCCCTCGAAAATGCCGTCACCATAGAGAAGTCCGTGGTCGAACACGGAGATCTTGGCTTCGGACTCATCCACAAACTTCCCGTCGAGGTAAATTTTCATTCCCATCCAGCGTAGGAAACGGCGCGGGATTTTGTCCAGCTCGGGAGGGAATTCTTCTTGAGTTTGGACAATACCGGGACATTTTTTTGTCATACCCTCACCACTACCCTTAAGCCCTTTCCCCATGATTAAACATACCCGTCGCCTCCAAGCAGGCTTCACCCTGATCGAACTTTTAACCGTGATCGCGATCATCGGTATTCTTGCTTCTATCATCATCCCCACCGTCGGCAAAGTTCAGCAGACCGCCCGTCGCACGGTAGATGCCAATAATCTCAAGCAGATCGGCCAAGCTTCATTGATCTTCGCTCAAGCCAATAAAGACCAGCTGCCTGGCACCAAACTCGGAACCGGAACGTCCTTTGGAATGAACTTGTCCACGGGACAGGCAGCAACTCCCAAACTCATCGCAGCCGCACTCGCGGTGGGCGGTGGCCTAGAAACCGCCAAACTCTGGGTATCCAAGGCCGATGATACGACATCAAAAGAGACCGATAACTCCAACGTTTCTAACGTTCTCAACCAGACCAAGGATGGCCTTGATGCCAATTTCGCCCTCGCCAACGTCGCTTTCGGTTATGTTGCTGGCCTAACCACAAATTATTCAGCCACAACCCCCGTTGCCTACACACGTGGTATTGCCCAGAGTGCCACCGATGGCAAATGGAACGCCAATACGGGCACTTACAAATCCGATGGTGGTCATATCGTGTTTGTGGGTGGGAACGTCGCCTTCTACAAAAATTTGGGAGCCGCCACTACGACAGGAGAGCTTATAAACTCCAACGGAACGACTACCAACATGCTCAAAGAAACAATAAAACAGGGTAAAACGGTTATCTTTATTGAAGAGGATAACACGGGCACGTCGACAACCGGCCCCGCCCCCTCAGGCGGCTAAGCATTCTAAAGGTTCAAACAAATTTCAGCCCGGCTATTATAGCTGGGCTTTTTTATTTGTCTTTAGCTATGCACTTGTCTGCGGGTTGGCCCACCACTTACTCATTGGTGATTCTTTGCCGTGGATCATCGGCCTCTTCCAATAATGGAAGTCACATATTACATGAGCACCGTCTCCGCCATCACCCCCACCTACATCATCGGCCATAAAAACCCTGACGCCGACGCCATCTGCTCAGCCATTGCATACGCCGCGCTCAAGGAAGCCAAAGGTGAGCTTGGCTATGCCCCCGCCCGCTGTGGAAACTCCAACGCACGCATCGACACCATCCTCACGCGCTTTCACCAGCCCCTGCCCGTCTATCTGAGCGACGTTACTCCGCGCGTGCGCGATGTCATGGTGCGCGATGTTGTCTCCATTTGCCAGTCCGCCACCTGCGCCGAGGCCCTCGAACTCATCGATCAGCACGATGTGCGCATCCTCCCCGTCGTGACCGAGGAAAAACGAGTCATCGGCTCCGTATCCATTTTTCAACTCGGCAGCTTCTTCGTCCCGCACATGCGCGAGCCGCGCGAGATGCGCAAGGTGTTCAGCAGCCTCGCCCACATCTCCCGCGCCCTCAAGGCCCGCACTGTCCACCTCGAAAACGCCGATCGCGCCGAAGACCTGTTCGTGCGCGTCGGCGCCATGGACGTGAAATCCTTCGGCAAGGTCTCCGCCGGCGAAGGCGTTCCCCTCGAAAAAACCATCATCATCGTCGGCGACCGCCGCGACATCCAGCAGCGCTCCATCGAACTGGGCGTGCGCGCCCTCGTCGTCACCGGTAATCTGCCGGTCGAGGACGAAATCGTGGAGGCGGCCAAACGCAGCGGCGTGTCCCTCATGGTCAGCCCGCTCGACTCCGCCACCACCGCCTGGGTCATTCGCAGCGCCACCACGCTCGACCGTCTCGTCGACCGCAAATTCGCATCGCTCAGCGCCGATATCCGCCTGAGCGATCTGCGCAAGAAACTCGCGACCTCCACCACCGTCGCCTACATGGTCGTCAACGACGAAGGTCAGCTCCAAGGCATTCTCACCAAGACCGACGTCCTCAAACCCGTGAAAACCCGCCTCGTGCTCGTCGATCACAATGAGATGAGCCAGGCCGTCACCGGCGCCGACCAGGTCACCATCGTCGAAATCATCGACCACCATCGCCTCGGCTCGCTCAACACCCAGCAGCCCATCCTCTTCATCAACGAACCCGTCGGCTCGACCTGCACCATCGTCGCCGATCTTTTCCGCCGCGAGGGACTCGTGCCCTCCCCCGACATCGCCGGCATCATGATGAGCGGAATCATCTCCGACACTCTCCACCTCAACAGCCCCACGACCACGGAAAAAGACGGCGTGATCCTCAACTGGCTCTCCAAGATCGCCTCGGTCAACTCGCGCGAGCTTGCCAACGAAATCTTCAGCTCCGGCTCCGTCATCCTCGCCAACCCGCCCGAGAAGGTCATCCGTTCCGACTTCAAAATTTACGAGGAAGACGGCATTCGTTTCGCCGTCTCACAGATCGAGGAACTCGGCTTCGCCAATTTCTGGCAGCACTCCCGCGATCTCGCCAAGGCCCTCAAATCCCTGCGTGACGAAGAAGGACTGCTCTTTGCCTGCGTGCTCGTCACCGACATCAACACCCAGAACTCGCTGCTCCTCGTCAAGGGCGAGCCCGAGTTCATCAGCCGCATCTCCTATCCCTCCGTTCAGAAGGATGAGATCTTCGATTTCCCGGGGATCGTGAGCCGAAAAAAACAGCTCATCCCCTACATCGGCGGCATCCTCAAGGAAATGCACACCTACGGAGTGATGCCCACCCCGGGAGCCTCCACCGCTCCGTTCGACAAACCAGCCGCGTCGTAAGCCGTCACTCGCACCGGAGGAATTCACTTCCTCGGTGCAGTATCGAGGATCGCCCCCACGGTATCCTCAAGTTCGCGCCCGTCATTCGCATCGCGTTTAAACTCCGTCAACGCGGCTTCGAAGTTCTTCGCATCTCCCCTCAGCGCCGACTCGTAAAGTTTCCCCATCGAAAGAGCGGCATTGGCGTAGTAGGGATGAATCACGCTCAACACGACGTGCGTCTGTCCGAGACGCGCCTTCAATTCGGCGTTCATCCACGCCTCCTTCCGCAGCGCCAGCAACTCGTCCAGCCCCAGCACCACTTCGCGCCCTGCCCGGCCCGCCAGCCAGCGGCTGCGATCCTGCATCCATACACGCGATGCCTCCGCCGTCATCACCGGCAGCGCACGCGTCCGGCGCTGATGCTGAAACGCCGTCTGCCACCACAACTCCATCGATATAGCATCCGGCCACAGCCCCGCATACGAACGCGGCAACGCCTCATACGACGAGACTCCACCCGTCATTCCGCGCACCCAACTCCCCCACTGCGACGCCGGGCCCTGTTCGGTCTGCAATTGCAGAAACAGCCACAACGAAGCCAGCTCCCATCCCCTCGATTCCACCGCCCCTCGCTCCCACAACAACAGCGACCGCAACGGCGGCGCGGCGAGCCCCGCCGACTCCTGCTGAAACGAATCCATCATGGAGGGCTGCTCCTTCACGATGCTCCACGCCGTGCATGCATGCTCCAGCCATAGGGGCACCGTCAGTCGCGGTCCCACCGCATGCCACGCCACCGCCTGTCTCATGATCAATCCCTGCACCAACGCCCGCCTTACCACCACGGGATCGGTCTCCGCCGACCAGCACACCCGCACGCTCACCAATCCCGCCGATTCCACGGTCACCGTGAAAATCGCCGGAGCATCCCAGTCTTTAACCGGCACCAGTCGCACACTCACCGGCGATTTGAACCCTTCCGCCGGCAATCCCAGCGGCCCCGCCAGCGCCCCCCAAACCGAACGCCCGAGCGCGAGCATCGGCTGTCCATCGGCCACTTCGGTCACGATCACCTCGAACTGTCCGGGCGCGGTGTAAAATACACGTGGCCGTGCGGAAGTCTCCACCCCTGCCGGCGCTTCCTGCGCACCCGCACTCACCGTCCCCGCCAGCATCAGCAGCACCGCCGCCAGCCAGCGGCGCCCGCGCCTCGTTATCATGGCAGTGTCAGGTGCAGCGAGCTGCCCTCAACCGCCACCAACGTCAGCTTCTTCCACGCTGCCTGGATGTCCTCCGGCAATTCCTGCGAAGCGGTGAGTCGCTGGATGATGTAATCCGTGAGCCCCGGGATCATGTGCGTAGGCAGCGAGCCGATGTAAAACTCCTTGGCCTTGAAACCAAATCCCTCCGCCGCCGGCTCAAACGTGCCGCGCGTCTGCACGACCATCTCCTGCTCGTAACCAAGAATCGACAACTTGCCGACTACGCCGACCTGCAAGAGGTCGTCCTGTATCCGGAAATTAACCCGCTCGGGCTCGATGATGGAGGGAACCGCACCCGGTGCCGCCGGAGCGGGCTTCGGCGCGGCGGTCGCCATCCAGGCATTGAGCTCATCTTCGTTGAAAACCACATCCACCGGGCCGGCACCGGTCAGCATCTGACGCTTGCGTGTCCACTGGCGCGACTTGGAACTGTTGGCCGAGCCTTCCAGGAAATACACCTTGCCCACTTCGGTCGCCTCCTCCGCTTTCTTCACGATCGTGACCGGCTTGAATACCAGATGAACGGCGCCGATCAACACGCCGAGCACCAGGCTCAGGATGATACTCAGGACGATCTCGATCGGACCGGGGCCCCGCAGGGCGCGATCAAGCTTCTTGTTGGTGGCCATATGAAGTATGCGAAAAATTAAAAGTTTCCGATCAGCTCGGCACTCGTCGGCACAGGTGATAGCTCAAGCACGCGCGGACCGTTTGCGAGACTCTTCCACCGTCCGGTAGCTCACCGCATAAAACGTCCAGCTCACGGCCAAACCCGTAAAAACCGTAAAGGTCATCAGTGGCATGCCCGCCACCAGAAAACCGATGAGCGCAAACGTCGGCACCCAGAAATACCCCTTGGTCGAGCGCAGCATCGCCACCAGTATGTAAACGCGAAACGCATCCCGGAAATCCTCCCGCTTTTGATATTGGTAGATACCCGCCACCGTCAAAGGCCCCGCCAACATCACAACAGGAACCAGCGGGAGATATACAAACACCCCGTAGTTGAGATATGTCAGCGGCAGAACCAGCAACCAGGCCGCGAAAATCGGCAGCACGGCAAGAATCAGAAAAATCACAAAAGCCGCCGCACCATTAAGAAACATACGCTGCCAATCACCCCACTCTGGGAAGTCGATCGACTCACCCCGTCTCGCCTGCTCGATCATCGCATACAGGTATCCAAACGCCAGAAAGTGGGCGATCGGCACGATCATCAACAAGGCCCCTACAATGACTTTGACGAACCACGACGGGTCCGAAAAGAGGCGTTTGCAAACTTGTTCAAGGGAAGGCATTGCGGCAGGCGATTTTTGCCGAAAAGGTAGCTGCGCGCCGATGGACTTCACAACCAAATTAAACCACCACATCGCCCAAGTCGAAGCCGCCATCGACTCACTCGTCCCTGCGCACGCAGGCTCCGAGACCGGCCCCGCGCGCATTCACGCGGCCATGCGTTATTCGCTCCAAGCCGGCGGCAAACGTCTGCGTCCCGTCCTCGCGATCTCCGCTTCCGAACTGTTCTCCGGGCCCGGCAGCCCGATACCCGCCGCCGTCGCGCTCGAATGCATCCACACCTACTCGCTCGTGCACGACGACCTTCCGTGCATGGACAACGACGACCTCCGTCGCGGACGTCCCACCGCCCACAAGCAATTTGACGAAGCCACCGCCTTGCTTGCTGGCGACGCGCTGCTCACCCACGCCTTCGCGATTCTCTCCATCCACTACGCCTTCAACCCGACCCTCGCGATCGCGCTCGTGCGCGAGCTCGCCGACGCCGCCGGCGGAGCACGCCTCGTCGGCGGACAAATGCAGGACCTGCTCTCCGAAAAGAAATCCGACGCCACCGCCGCCGAACTGGAGTTCATCCATCTCAACAAAACCGCCGCCATGCTCGAAGCCTCGTTCATCATGGGCGGCTTGGTCGGCGGAGCCGGTGACACCGACCTCGCCCACCTGCGCAAAGCCGGCCGCCACCTCGGACTCGCGTTCCAGATCATCGACGACGTGCTCGATGCCACCGCCGACAGCGCGACCCTCGGCAAAACTGCCGGCAAAGATGCCAAGGCCGGCAAAACGACCTACGTCAGCCTCCACGGCATCGACGCCGCCCGTCGCATGGCCGGTGAACAGACCGACGCCGCCCTCGCCGCCATCCGCTCGCTGCCCGGCGACACCGCGTTTCTGCTTCAGCTCGCCCGCTCGATGCTCAGCCGCGGCAAATAATCCGCCGCCCTCTCACGCCAGACGCTTACGCTCAAGCCGGCCGAACACCGCCCCGATCACCGGCAGGTCGCGCACAAATCCCCGCGCGCTCCAACGCAACGACCCTAACGGCACGATCGCCAGCAACAGCCCCAGCAGGACGCAGTGGTTCAGGAACAGAATGGTCATCGTGAAATACGAGCCCGCGTGGAAAACGATCAACGCCACCGCAAAAAACACCTGCAATCGCGGACGAAACACCGCCCAGATCGCGAACAGCTCCACATAGAGCACGAGCATCATCAGCGGCCATGCCGCGACCGGATTCGTGATCAACCACTCGCCCAGCGGACGTGACGCCCCGGTCTGCAAAAGCCGGTCGGCGATTTGCCGGGCCAGACCATCGTAGTGAAAAACACTGCTCTGACCGGCCGCCAGTTGGAATACTCCCGCACCCACCTTGATAAGCCCCGCCATTGTGTAGCTGAGCATCAGCACCGCCTGCGCACCGCTCACAATGAGATAGACGCTGCTACGCACCCACCGGGGGGCTCCGGAACGGTTCCATCCGTCGGGAAGCCATATCAGCAGAAAACTGATGAACACCATCACGTGCAGATTATGCCCTATTTTCCCCGTGGAATTACTCAGGGCGGCAAATTGAAAAATACCCAAAAATGCCGCCGCCCTCACCAAGCGGGAACCCGAAAAAACCGAGGCCGCAAAGGCGGACATCAAACTAAAAATCAGAATTGCCAGAATACCTCCGCTAAGCGGAATCCACGCAAGCCAGTAAACCGGCCAGAGCAACGTCCACTGTGTTCGGCTCAAGTAGACTTCCCACCACGGAAAAGCCTGCATCATCGAGGAGACCAGAATGACGTAAAAAAACGGGATAAGCATCCGACAGCGCTGATAGGCTTCCGCATGCTCCCTGAAAATCGCGCCAGTATCCGCGCGATCGCTCGGCCCCAGCCAATGTCGCACGCGGCGAATCCAATATTCCAACGTCGCCAGGCGATTCATGGTATCGCCTCCCGTCCACCCACCACCGTCATGTCCGGCCACACCGGAATTTCCGCCACCCGTTCCTGCTGCCAGCGGGCCATTGGGTCCCCATTGCCGTAACGCACTTCGTAGCCCAGATCGTCCGGCATATGGTTTTCCTCGAACTGGCGCCGCCACTTCGCAATCTCCTTTTTATTACCCGATTTCAACGCGTTGCCGTATTGCTGGATGACCGTGTAAGCGACCACCGAGTTGGCATCCCTCACCCATTTTTTCGCGCGGGTGTATTCGCGTGTCTCCCCGTCCTTGGTCACAAATACATAGAACTGCTCCGTCTTGTTCGGCACCAAGGCGAACATCGACCACGAATAAAACGGGAACACCTCGTAGGTCGGAGGCCGCAGCAAAGCCGCCTCTCCCGCGGCAAACATCACCAAAAATACCGTTGCCACCAAGATCTGCAGCCTCCGATAGCGCCGCATGCCTCCCGCCACCTTGGATTTGTCCGGTGCCTTGCCCGGCTCGCGCTCCATTCCCGATTTTACAGGGTTCACGTCAGCTTCACCCGCATGCGGCTGAACTCGTCGCACAGCGCATAAATTTCCTTGGCCGACGTCAGTCCGAGCGCGTCTTCCGCCAGCTTCTTTGCGTCGCTGAGTTTCATGGAACGCACCAGATACTTCACCGCGGGGATCAGCGGCGGAGTCATGCTCAGCTCGTCAACTCCGAGGCCGAGCAACAGCGGCGCATAGATCGCGTCGCCCGCCATCTCTCCGCAGATGCTCACCTTGATCTTCTGTTTGTGCGCCTCGGTGATGATCGACTTGAGCGTTCGGATCACCGCCGGATGCGTGGGCTCGTAAAGATGCGCGATGCGGTCGTTCACGCGGTCGATCGCCAGCAGGTATTGGATGAGGTCGTTTGTGCCGATGCTGAAGAAATCGCAGTCCTTCGCAAGCAGGTCGGCCGTGACCGCCGCACTGGGAATCTCGATCATCGTGCCCACCTGCAGCTTCGGGTTGAACGCGATCTTCTTGGATTTCAGCTCCTCCTTGCACTCGGCAAGCACCGCGTTGGCGCGCGCCAGTTCCTCGCGTCCGCTGATCATCGGATACATCAGCTGGATGTCGCCATGCGCACTCGCCCGCAGGATCGCGCGCAACTGGTCTTTGAAAATCTCCGGATGATCCAGGCAGAAGCGAATCGCGCGATAGCCGAGGAAGGGATTGTCCTCCTTCGGAAAAAGATGCGCGTGTCCCGCCATCGGCTTGTCGCCGCCGAGGTCCAGCGTGCGGATGACCACCGGCGAGGGCGCCAGCGCCTCGGCAACCGCCCTGTAGGATTTATACTGGTCTTCTTCGCTCGGAATCGTGCCGGCGTTGAGATAGAGAAACTCGGTGCGGAAAAGTCCCACGCCGTCCGCGATGTATTCCTTCACCAAGGCGGTCTCGTCGACCTTTTCGATGTTGGCGCGCAACGTGACCGTCACGCCGTCGAGCGTCACCGCCGGGCGGCGGTTGGCCTCCATCAGACGCTGCTCGAATCCTTTTTTCTGAAGCTGGATCTGTCCGTAGCGGAAAAGCGTCTGCTGGCTCGGATTGAGGATGACGAGTCCTTCGTAACCGTCCACCAGCAACCAATCACCGGGTTGGATTTGTTTCGTGAGATCGCGCACGCCGACGACAGCAGGCACTTTCATCGAGCGTGCCACGATCACCGCGTGGCTGGTCTTGCTGCCCGAGTCGGTCACGATTCCGAGCGCTTGGGAGCTGTCGATGCCGGCCGCATCGGAAGGCGAAATGTCATTAGCCACCACCACGCGCTTCTCGACCAGTTGGCTGAGATTCTGGCTGGAGTGGCCGAGCAGGTTTTGCAGCACGCGCTGCGCAACGTCACGAATGTCGCCTGAACGCTCGCGCAAGTATTCGTCGTCGATCTCGGAGAAGGCTTTGATGTAACGCTGTGAAATTTTATTGAAGCACGTCTCGACGTTCCGTCCGGTCGCCTCGAACTCGCGGATTGTCTCGCCGATCAACGCCTGGTCTTCCAGCACGAGCAGATGCGCATCAAAAATCTGCGCTTCCTCGGCCCCGAGGTTTTTGTCCACCTCGGACATGATTTTCTGGATCTGCTGCCGTGTCGCCAGGATAGCCTGGTCGAACCGCGCGATCTCCTGCATGCGCTTCTCCGGCTCAACCTGATACGACGGAACCTCGACATCACTCTGAAGATACAAAAACGCCTGACCATACGCGATACCCTGCGAGGCAGAGATGCCTTGCACCAGGGTCTCGGTTTTTCCGCGTTTATCCGTGGGCATTCAGTGTGTCCGCTTGGCCGGGGTTGGCTTAAGGACGCCTGACGATAACGGCTTCGCGCGGCACAGGGTCAACCTGCTTTTGTTAATCCGCGTCAGGTTTTTGCTCACAAGTCAGCCGAGTCGCGTTTCCGTCACAAACGCCGCGGCTCCCCAGAGCTCCCGAATACGTTTCGTGATCGCCTCCACCGGCGCGTTTTCCGGCAAAAATGCAAAGCATGCGCTCCCGCTCCCGCTCATGCGCGGCGCCAGATCAAACTCCTCCCGGAGACACTCGAGCGCCGTCGGCAGCGCCACGAATTTCGTGAAGGCCGGTGTCTCCATGTTATTAAACAGCAGTTCCTCGCCCGGTGCCGTCGCGTGGTCGACCCACACACCCAGACGCGTCTCCGCTTCGACTTCCGATAGGTAACTCGCCGGCGCCGCCTCGGCCATTTGGCCGTAGGCCCACACCGTGCTGATGCCAAACGACGGTTTGAAGATCAGCACGCGGCGTCCGCGCAACCGGTCCGCCGCCTGCGGAGGCAGCGGCTGCACGCTCTCGCCGCGCCCGCGCATGATGACCGGTTCATCCTGCAAAAATAGCGCGCAGTCCGATCCCAATCTCACCGCGATGCGCGTCATCTCTTCGCACCCGAGCGGCAGACCAGCCAGATCGTTAAGCGCCAACAACGCGGTCGTGGCGTTGCTGCTGCCTCCGCCCAAACCCGCACCCATCGGAATGCGTTTCGCCAGCTTGAAATGAGCCCCGCCGATCCAGCGCGCCGCCTCCGCAAAGGCGTCCGCCGCCCGCAACACGAGATTGGTTTCGTCGATCTCCAGCGCCGGCTCGTCGCACTCCATCGAGAAACCCGACTTCCTCGGCTCGACCGTCAGCGTATCACCAAATTCCACCGTCGCCGCCACCGACACGAGATTGTGAAACCCGTCCGGCCGCCTCCCCGTGATGGCGAGGAAAAGGTTCAGTTTCGCGGGGCTTTGCAGGGTGATCGGACTCACGACAGAGGTGTTAGTCATACACCATAGAACATTGTCCCGCCTGCGGGCCAGATTTTGATGTTTTTAATTAGTGTCCCTTAGTGTCCATTAGTGGTTTTAAGAAACCATGCCTTGCGACCTCATCCTCGCCCTCGACGTTCCCACCCGTGAAGAAGCCGCCCCGATCCTCCGCCAGCTCCGTGGCGAGCTGCGCTGGGTCAAGATCGGCCTCCAGATGTTCACCGCCTACGGTCCCGATTACGTGAAGGCCGTCGCCGACGAGGGATTTAACATCTTCCTCGACCTCAAGCTCCACGACATCCCCAACACCGTCGCCAAGGCCGTCGAGTCCCTCGCCCCTCTCCCCATCGGCATGCTCACGCTCCACACGTCCGGCGGACGCGAGATGATGTCCTACGCCCGCAAGGCCCAGCTCGCCTCCAAACCCGACCTGCTCCTCCTCGGTGTCACCGTGCTCACGTCGATGGACGCCACCGGCCTCTCCGAACTCGGCGTCGCCGTTTCCCCCGAGGCCCAGGTCTCCCGTCTCGGCCAGCTCGCCTCCGACGCCGGCCTCACCGGTCTCGTCTGCTCTCCCCTCGAAGTCGGCATGCTTCGCAAACAACTCCCCGCAGGCATCCAACTCGTCACCCCGGGCATCCGTCCCGCCGGCGAGGCCGGTGGCGACGACCAGAAACGCATCATGACGCCCGCCGACGCCGCCCGCGCCGGTTCCAGTTACATCGTCGTCGGCCGCCCGATTCTCAAAGCCAAGGATCCCGTCGCCGCCACCCGCGCCATCCTCGCCGATCTCGCCTCCGCCTGATTCCGTCCCTCCACTCGCCCTCCTAAATCCCCGACTCCCTCCCCCCATGCCACGCACCGCCGCCATCCTCCTCGCCGCCGGCAGCGGCCATCGCATGAACGGAGCCGTCGAGGACAAGATCCTCGCTCCCCTCGGCGGACGCCCCCTATTCCTCCACTCCGCCACCGCCTTCGCCGAGAGCGGCGTCGCCGATTTCTACGTCATCGTCTACCGCGACCAGAAGCAGATGCTGGAGCTCTCCGCCTATGCTCCCACCCCCGCCCTCTTCGTCCCCGGCGGAGCCGAACGTCAGGACTCCGTAGCCGCCGCCCTCGCCGCCCTCCCGCCTGACATCGGCAAGGTTTTCATCCACGACTGCGCCCGCCCCTTCGTCCGCGTCGACCAACTCATCGCCCTCCACAAGATCGTCCTCCGCGAAGACGCCGTCGTCCTCGCCCACCGCGTGACCGACACGATTAAGGAGCACCGCGCCGACGGACATCTCAAGTCCCTCAACCGCGACAAACTCTGGGCCATGGAAACCCCGCAAGTTTTCGCCCGCGACCTCATCACCGCCGCCTACGCCAAGGTCGCCAAGAAAAAGCTCCGCATCACCGACGACGCCGCCGCCGTCGAACTCCTCAAGCACCCCGTCGCGCTCCTCGAAAATCCTTACGCGAACCCCAAGCTCACCACCCCCGCCGATCTGCCCTGGTTCGAGTATCTGCTCGCGCAATCGCAGTCATGACGAACCTCCGCATCGGCCACGGTTACGACATCCATCGCATCGTCGCCGGACGCCCGATGGTCCTCGGCGGCGTGCGCTTCGAAACCGATTACGGCCTCGACGGCCACTCCGACGCCGACGCCCTCACCCATGCGATTTGCGACGCCCTGCTCGGCGCCGCCGCGCTCCCCGACATCGGCCACTTTTTCCCCAACACCGATCCGGCCTACAAGAACATCGATTCTCAGATCCTCCTCCAGCACGTGACCGCCGAACTCGCCAAACTCGGCTGGCGCATCGTCAACATAGACGCGTCGCTCATCGCGGAAAAACCCAAGATCTACCCGCGCCTCTCCGAAATGAAGGCGTGCCTCGCGAAATCCACCGGCCTCCCCATCGACTGCATCGGCCTCAAAGCCACCACCAACGAAGGCGTTGACCAAATCGGCCAAGCGCTCGCCATCGCCGCCCACGCCGTCGCACTCATCGAGCGCGCCTAATTTTTCCATGCTTCCGTCCGCCCTCCGTCTTCTGTCATCCGTTCTCTGTCTCGCCGTCCTCGGCTTCTCCGGCTGTCTCAAGCGCGAGACCGCCGTCGAGCGCGGCAATCGCGACCAGATTCTCCACCGCGGCATGGGCCCCGAGGTCGCCGATCTCGATCCGCACCTCGGCACCAGCGCCAACGACTACACCGTCCTCTCCGCCTTGTTCGAGGGTCTCGTCGCCGAGGATCCGCAAACCCTCGCGCCCGTCCCCGGCGTCGCCGAATCGTGGGAGGTTTCCGCCGACAATCTCACCTACACGTTCCGTCTGCGCGCCAACGCCAAGTGGTCCAACGGCGAGCCCGTCACCGCCCGCGATTTCCTCGCCTCCTGGAAACGCGTGCTCACCCCGTCCCTCGCCGCCGACAACGCCTCCCTTCTCTACATCGTCCAAAACGCCGAGGCCTTCAACAAGGGCGAGCTCACCGACTTCGCCCAGGTCGGCTTCTCCTCCTCCGACGATCGCACCGTCCGCATCACGCTCGAACATCCCGCATCTTACTTTCTTTCGCTGCTCCAGCACTGGGTCTGGTGGCCCGTCCACATTCCTACCATCGAAAAGTCCGGCTCCGCCTATGAGCGCGGCAATCGTTGGGCCCGCCCCGAAACCTTCGTCGGCAACGGTCCGTTCACCCTCAAGGAGTGGAAAACCGGCCAGCACATCGACGTCGCCAAATCCGCCACCTACTGGGACGCCGCCCATGTCCGCCTGAACGGTATCCGCTTCCACCCGATCGAGGATCTCAACGCCGAGGAGCGCGCTTTCCGCTCCGGCCAGCTCCATCTCACCGAAGCGCTCCCCGTCGGCAAGGTGGATGCCTACCGCTCCTCCAACCCCGAACTTCTCCGCATCGATCCCTACCTCGGCACCTACTACTACACGCTCAACGTCAACCGACCCTTCCTCAACGAGCCCAAGGTCCGCCGCGCCCTCGCTCTTGCCGTCGATCGCTCCGGCATCGCCGAGAAAATCCTCCGCGGCGGCCAGACTCCCGCCCACGCCTTCACTCCGCCCGGCACCGCCGGCTACACGCCCGTCGCGCACATTCCTACCGACTTCGAGGAAGCCCGTCGCTTGCTCGCCGAGGCCGGTTATCCCGAGGGCAAAGGCGCGCCCATTCTTGAAATCCTCCTCAACACCTCCGACAACCACCGCATCATCGCCGAGGCCATCCAGTCCACCTGGCGCAAGGAGCTCGGCATCGAAATCCGTCTCCTCAACATGGAGGGCAAAAGCGTCCTCGCCGCCCGCCGCGCCAAGGATTTCCAAATCCTCCGCTCCTCCTGGATCGGCGACTACAGCGACCCCGCCACTTTCCTCAACGTCTGGACCGCCAGCAGCGGCAACAACTACAGCGGCTGGTCCCGTCCCGACTACGACCAACTCCTCTTCCAGGCCGCCCGCACCGAAAACACCGAGGCCCGCCACGCGCTCTTCCAGCAGGCCGAAGCCCTCCTGGTCGCCGATGCTCCGTTCATTCCACTCTACACCTACACGCACGTCTTCCTGAAAAATCCGTCCGTCCAGGGCTGGTCGTCCAACCTCCTCGACCACCACCCCTACAAGCACGTCTGGCTCGAAAAGAAATAATCAGGGAAAGCAGTCGGGGCGATACTCCCCGATATTAGCAACGCATGCGTGGATTTTTGACTGCACATCGCACGTCGACTCGCCCACTCTGACCGTTTCCATGGCTCATCTACCCCAGAAAATCGCCGAGAGCGACCGCATCCCTACGTTCCAGAAACTCATGTTCTCCTGCGGGGTGAACATGGACTACGTCGCCACCGGCCTTCTCGCCAGTCTGTGGATGCCGTTCTTCAACATCGGCATGGGACTCACTCCCGTGACCCTCGGTGTCGTCATGATGATCCTCCGCGCCTGGGACGCCATCAGCGATCCCATCGTGGGCAACATCTCCGACAACGCCCGCACCCGCTGGGGACGCCGCCGTCCATTCATGTTCGTCGCCAGCATCACCACCGCCGCCCTCATTCCGCTCTTCTGGTTCGTTCCCGCCGGCATCAAAGCGGGCACATTCTGGCTCATCCACGTCGATGACTGGCTGGTCGGTCTCATCGGCCGCGACTTCATCACCGCCGCCAATGTCTTCCCCGTTTATCTGACGCTCCTCGGCCTGATCTTCTTCACCAGCTTCACCTGCTGGTCCATGCCCTACTACGGCATGCAACTCGAACTCACGCCCAACTACGACGAACGCACCCGTCTCACGGCGTGGATGACGTTCTTCGGAAAAATTTCATCCCTCATCGGTAGCTGGATTCTCGCCTTCGTCATCCTGGTCGGCGCCCTCGCCCTCGGCGAACCCAAGGCCCTCGAAAACACCCCGGCTTTCTTCCATAAATTCCTCACCTCGATCCAGCCTTGGTTGACCGAAATGACCAATCCCTTGCCCGGCGAGAAACCCATCGTCGTCGGCATGCGCTTCGTCTGCTGGTTCATCATGGCCGGCATCGTCATCTTTGGAATGCTGCCCGCCCTCTTCGTCAAAGAGCGTTACTACAAGACCGAATCCTCCAAACAGGCGCCCGATCCCTTCTGGCGCAGCGTTCGGGAATCCGCCACGTGCAAACCGCTCTGGTCGCTCATCCTGATCTCATTCTTCCTCGTGCTCGGCTCCAGCGCCGTCGGCGGACTCGGCCAGTATCTGAATTTCTATTACGTCTTCGATGGCGACCTCGGAAAAGCCGCCGTGGTCGGCGGACTCAAGGGCACCGTCATCGTCATCGCCGGCATCGCCTCGATTCCCCTTTTCACCTGGCTCGGCGAGAAATTCGACAAACGCACCATGGTCATGACCATGCTCTGCTCGAGCATGTTCGGACACACGCTCAACTACTTCCTGATGACTCCGGAATATCCCTATCTCCAGCTCATCCCCGGCGTCTTCGAATCCAGCGCCATCGCCGCCGTCTGGCTGTTCATCCCCTCGATGAAGGCAGACGTGTCCGACTACGACGAACTGCACACCACCCGCCGTCGTGAAGGCTCCATCAATTCCTTCTTCTCGTGGTTCATCAAAGCCTCTCTCACCGCCTCGGTCGGCATCAGCGGCTATGTGCTGCAGGCCTCCGGTTTCACCCAGGAACTCACCCATCAGCCGCATGACGTGCTGATGCGCATGTTCCACATGTATCTCTGGATCCCCATCGTGATCTGGTCGGTCGCCCTGCTCGCCGCGTGGTTCTACCCGCTCAACCGTGAGCGATCCCTCATAATCCGCGCCGACCTCGAGAAACGCCGCGGAGCGATCTAAAACCTCCAAAAGGTATCCGGACGCCCCGCTTGCCGCCGACGTGGCGTCCGCTTAACTCGCGCCATGTTCACGCTCCTGCTCCGTCGCGCCGCTCTTCTCGCCACCGCCGCCACGCTTCTCGTCTTCACCGCCGGCTGCGGAAAAAAAGCCCCCTCCACCGTCCCGTCCGCGGCCCCCTCCGCCCCCGCCGCCAAAATTCTCCGCGTCGGCAACGGCACCGAACCCCAGGATCTCGATCCCCACGTCGTCACCGGCGTGCAGGAGCACAAGATCATCACCGCGCTTCTCGAAGGTCTCGTGACTTATTCGCCCACCGGTGAAATCGCCCCCGGCGTCGCCGAGCGCTGGACGATTTCCGACGACGGTCTCGTCTACACGTTCCACCTCCGCGACACCGCCAAGTGGTCCAACGGCGAGCCCGTCACCGCCCAGGATTTCGTCAGCTCCTTCAAGCGCATTCTCACGCCCTCCCTCGGCGCCGAGTATTCCTACAAGCTTTTCCCGATTGTGGGCGCCGAGGACTTCAACACCGGCAAGCTCACCGACTTCGCCCAGGTCGGCGCCAAGGCCCTCGACGGCCAGACGCTCCAGCTGACGCTCCGCTATCCGACGCCCTTTCTCCTCGAATCGCTCAACCACTACGCCTGGTTCCCCGTCCACATTCCCACCGTCGCCAAGTTCGACGGCCTCGAGCGCAAAGGCAGCGCGTGGACCCGCGCCGGCAACTTCGTCGGCAACGGCCCGTTCAATCTCACCGAATGGAAAGCCAACCAGAAGATCACCGTCACCCGCTCCCGCACCTACTGGGACCACGCCGCCGTGAAGCTCGACGCCATCGAGTTCTTCGCCATCGAAAACTCCGACACCGAGGAACGCGAATTCCGCACCGGTCGTCTCGACTACGCCTACAGCCTCCCGCTCTCCAAAATCGAAACCTACCGCCGCGAGAACCCCGATACTTACCGCGCCTCTCCCTACTACGGCACCTATTTTTACCGCCTCAACGTCACCAAGAAACCCCTCGACGACAAACGCGTTCGTCGCGCCCTCGCCCTCGCCATCGACCGCGAATCCATCATTAAAAACATCCTGCGCGACGCCGGCCAGACCCCCGCCTACAACTTCACCCCCGCCTCCGCCAAGTTCACCTCCGCCGCCCGCATCACTGGTGATCTCGCCGAAGCAAAACGCCTGCTCGCCGAGGCCGGCTATCCCGACGGCAAGGGCATGCCCTCCGTCGATATTCTCTTCAACACCCTGGACAGCCACCGCACTATCGCCGAGGCCATCCAGCAGATGTGGAAGACCCGCCTCGGCATCAACGCGACCATTCAGAATCAGGAGTGGAAGGTGTATCTCGATACGGTGCAGACGCTCAACTACCAGATCGCCCGTGCCGGCTGGATCGGCGACTTCGACGATCCGCACACCTTCCTCGATCTGTGGGTGACCGGCGGCGGCAACAACCAGACCGGCTGGTCCAACGCCGAATACGACCGCCTCCTGCGCGGCGCCCTCGAAACCAAGTCCGAAGCCGAACGCATGGCCGTTTATCAAAAACTCGAAGCCATCCTCGCCGACGAAGTGCCGGTCATCCCGATTTATTTCTATACGCGCATCTACGCCATCAGCCCCAAAGTGAAGAACTGGATCACCACCCCGCTCGACAACCGCGCGTGGAAATGGATCGACCTGGCTGACTAACCGGCCTTCGGCAGACTCGCCCCGCCGCACCACCGGCCTTCGACCTGCACGATCTTCGAGTCCTCCGGCACGCCGAATTCGTCGTGCTGCAATTGCCCCGCGAGCAGGTTCACTGCAGCCGCCCCCAGCCGTTCATAACCGGGACGCACACCCGCCACGCCTTCGCCCGCGTCCCACAACAGAAGATTCACCAGCGCGACATCGTCCGGAACGCGCAACCCCGCCTCGGCCAATTCCGCCACGCCGGGCGAGGTGCTCAACACCACCTGCGGACGATGGCGGTCCCACCAGCCGCGAAGCCCTTCCGTCCGGCCATTCCGCCAAAAAAACGGCGGCACCTGTCGCGTTTTCGGAGTCTCGTGCTGATACGTCAGAAACGCCGCCAGATGCAGGTTATCCATCGCGGCCTCCGCATCGCGGTCCGCGATAAATCCGATCCTCGAATACCCCGCCTCGATCACCTGCCGCAACGCCAGCCACGTGTTCCGGTAGTGATGCGTCACCACGCGATGCAGCGGCGGAGCCTCCACCGAATAACCCACCGTGACCGCCGCAAACTTCGCCCACGGAAATTCCACGGTCGAACCATGCCGTCCGGTCGAGCCGACCAGCAGCCCGCGGATTCCCCGCGCCTCCAACATCTGGGCCAGTCGTCGCGGCGTCCGACCCGGCTCCTTCAACCAAAATTCCTCTGTTCCGTAGCCAAGTTCCTCCGCCCTCACCTCCGCACTCAGGCGGAAATCTCCCAGCGCCGCCGTGGTCTTCCAAAAATCCCGGTTTTCGTGCACGTTCAGGAATGCCAGTTTCCCCGCGTAGCGCCGTCCGCGCCCCGCATGCAAATGCGTCATCAATTTCGCCAGCACCGGGTCGGGCCGGTAACCCAGCGCATCCGCCACTTTCCGAATCTTCGCTCGAGTCTCCGCCGCGATGTTGGGATCATCACGCAAGGCATACGAAACCGCCGTCCGCGACACGCCCGCGCGCCGTGCCACTTCCGCAATCGTGATCCGTTTTTTACTCTCAGGCATCTGAACGATTCAGTAAAACCTCCGTTGCCCCCGCTGTCACTCCCTTACTCCCTCATTTCCCGCCTCCCATGTCCTCCCCCTACTATTTTAAACCCGCCGCCAACGTCGGCCCCGATCATCCCGTCCTCACTGCGGACCTGTGCGTTTACAACGCCAACGCCGCCGGTGTCGCCGCCGCCATCCAGGCCCGGCGTGACGGCCTGAGCGTCCTCCTTCTCAACCCCGGCTGGCATGTCGGCGGACTCTCTTCAGGAGGTCTCGGTTTCACCGACTTCGGCAACAAGGCTGCCGTCGGCGGCATCGCTCTCGAATTCTACAAGCGCATGGGCGTCCACTACGGCGTCGAGGCCGAGTGGCGCTTTGAACCCCACATCGCCGAAAAAACCCTCGCCGACTGGCTCGCCGAGGTCGGTGTCACCGTCCATCACGGCTTCTACCTCGAGACCGCCGTCGTCGAAAACGGACGCATCACCGAAATCACCTTCACCCACGGCGCCCGCGCCCGCGCCTCGCAGTTCATCGACGCCTCCTACGAGGGCGATCTTCTCGCCGCCGCCGGCGCCAAGTTCACCGTCGGCCGCGAGGGCAACGCCCAGTATGGCGAGACCCTCAACGGCCAGATCGTCTACCCCAAGCACCAGTTCGAAAATCCCATCGATCCCTACGTCGTCCCCGGCGATCCCTCCAGCGGATTCCTCCCCGGCATCGAGCTGGGCCAGCCCGAAATCGGCGCCGGCGACCATCGCGTGCAGGCCTACAATTTCCGCATCTGCATGACGCAGCGCGACGACATCCGCGTCCCCTTTCCCAAACCCGCGCACTACGACCGTTCCCGCTACGAACTCCTCGCCCGCTACATCAAGAGCGGCTGGGACCAGATGTTCTGGAAGTTCGACATGATCCGCGGACTCAAGACGGACACCAACAACCACGGCGCCGTCTCCAGCGACTTCATCGGCGAAAACTACGCCTGGCCCGAGGCCTCGCACGCCGAGCGCGAAAAAATCTTCCAGGCCCACGTCAACTACGTGCAAGGCCTCTGGTGGTTCTACTGCACCGACCCCTCCGTGCCCGCCGACGTGCAGGCCAAGATCAACACCTGGGGCCTCCCCTCCGACGAGTTCGCAGACACCGGCCACTGGCCGCACCAGCTCTACGTCCGCGAAGCCCGCCGCCTCATCGGCGCTTTCGTCATGACCGAGCAACACTGTCTCTCGAAGACGCTCGTCGAGGACGTGATCGGCCTCGCCGCCTACACGATGGATTCGCACAACTGCCGCCGCTTCGTCGATAAAGACGGACACGTGCGCAACGAAGGCGACGTGCAGGTGCATCTCCCGAAGCCCTACGGCATCAGCTACCGCACGCTCGTCCCGCAGCGCGGCGAAGTAACCAATCTCCTCGTGCCCGTGTGTCTCTCTGCCTCGCACATCGCCTACGGCTCCATCCGCATGGAGCCCGTGTTCATGGTGCTCGCGCAGGCCGCCGCCACCGCCGCCGCGCTCGCGCTCAAGCACAAGGTCTCCGTTCAGGACGTCCCCTACGTCGAGCTCCGCGCCCGCCTCGAAGCCGGCAAGCAGGTCCTCGTCTGGGACGACGCGCTCCCCCACGGCAACGGCAACGACGGCAGCCCCATCGGCCGCTGATAAGACCTTCCTTTGATTGGAGCCCCGGCGATGCGGCCGGTGCCGTCACTTCTAGGGGTTAGACAGCTTCACCTCCGCCTTGCTTAGTGTCGGCAAGTGCTGATTAGTGGATTCACTCCGAATCCGCTGATCATCATGTCGCCCATCCGCAAACTCGCCTTCGTGGTCAACGAGCCCAAAGCCGGCGCTCCCGAGCTGGCGGATGCCTTGATTACACTCGCTCGCGCCGCCGGTGTCGCCGTGAAACGCACCGGAGCCTACCCGGTTGCCGACGATTTTCTCGCCGGCCAGGATGCCTGCTGCGTCATCGGCGGCGACGGCACCCTCCTCGGCATCGCCGCTCAAGCCGCCCGCGCCCAGGTCCCGATCATCGGCGTGAACCGCGGCAGCCTCGGCTTCCTCACCACGTTTTCGGCCGACGACGTGCGCGACTGCTTCCCCACGCTTCTCTCCGGCGATTTTCAGATCGCCCGCCGCGCCCTGCTTTCCTGCTCGACCGGCACCGGCACCCACGACCTCGCGCTCAACGACGTGCTCATCAAAGCTGAGGTCAACTCGCGCCTCGTCAGCCTTGAGGTCACCGCCGACGGCGAACTCGTGACCGACTACGATTGCGACGGTCTTATCTTTGCCACGCCGACCGGTTCGACCGCCTATAATCTCTCCGCCGGCGGTCCCTTGATCCACCCCGCGGCCGAGGTCATCGCGCTCACCCCGATCTGCCCGCACACGCTGAGCAACCGCTCGATCATCCTGCGCTCCGGCGTGAAGCTGGTCGTGCGCAACATCAACCACGCATCCACGTTGCTCGTCACCGTGGACGGACAGCGCGACTATCGCGTTTCCGACGGGCAGCCCATCACGATCACCCTCGCCGACGAGCGCCTGCCGCTCGTGCAGCGCCGCGACTACGCCCATTTCTCCGTCGTCCGCAGCAAGCTCAATTGGAGCGGCGGCGTGGCCGTTCGCACCAAGGCATAAAAAAGCGCGACCGGTTGTGGTCACGCTTGATGTCAAAAGCTTCCCGATTCGGTTTATTTGCCTGCTTCGGGTTTCTTGTGCTCCTTCTTGGCGGCGGCTTCGGCTGCCGCCTTCTCGGCGTCATCCAGCTTGCCGTCTTTGTTGGCGTCGAATTTTTCCAGGCGCTTGGCCTCCATCTCGGCCTTCTTCTTGGCCATCATTTCTTCCTTCGCGGCCTTCTCGGCTGCGAGTTCGGAGTCGTCGATCTTTCCATTTTTATTTGTATCCAGTTTCTCAAGACGTTCGGCCTTGTGCTTGGCTTTGTCGGCCTCCATCGCGGCCTTCTCGCTCGCATCGAGCGTGCCGTCCTGGTTGGCGTCGTATTTCTTCAGGATCCCCGGAGGGATCTTTTTGGGATCATTGCCTTCTTCGGCACGGGCGGCCGAAAAAATGCAGGTGGCGAAAAGCACGCCCAGCGTGCCTCGGAGGAGATATGCAACAGGGGTTTTCATAGCGTCCTCTTGCATAACCTACTCTCCGAAAACGGCAAGCACGCCATCACTCTCCGATATACTTAATTAAGGTTTCACCACCAACTGCGTGCGCAGGTTGCGTTGAAACCGGCGACGGGCGAAGGCCTGCAAATCCTTAATCGTCACCGCATCAATGTGCGCGTCGTAGGTCGCCGCGTCGTCGGCCGGCAGGCCGTAGAGCGTGTTCAAGCCGGCGTGCATCGCGCGCGAGCCATTCGTCTGCAATCCCATGCGGCGCCCGGCCTTCAACCGCGTCTGGCAGCGGAGCAGTTCGCCCGGCTCCACCTTCCCCGCCTGCACGCGCACGATCTCGGCGTCGATCTCCGTGAGCACTTCATCAGCCGTCGCCGGAGCCGTGCCTGCGTAAAACGTAAACATGCCGGCCTCGATGCCCGTGATGCGGCTGGAGCGCACGAAATACGCCAGCCCCTTCTCCTCGCGCACCCGTTCAAACAGACGCGACGACATGCCGCTGAATAATTCGTCCGCCACTTCGCCGATGTAGTAGTCATCCGACTTCAGGCCCGGTCCGGGGAATGACTGAAACACCACCGCCTGCTCGCGCGGCTGTTTTTCAACAAAATCACCGACTTCACCCGGAGCGGTGAACTTTGCCGCGCTCACCGGAGCCTTGCCACGCGGCAGCTTGGCGAGAAACGCCTTCAGTTTCGGCCCGAGCACCTTCGGATCGAAATCGCCCGCGGCCACCAGCACGACGTTGCCGGACACGCCGAGACGCTTCCACAGCGCGGCCAGATCGGCCGGCTTGATCGCTTTCAATCCCTCGATGGTTCCGTGCGAATCAATCGCCAGCGGATGCGCGCCAAAGAATTTTTTCCGCACCAGCTTGCGACCCACCGTGACCACGTCGTCGGCGTCCTGCTGCAGGTCGGCGAGCTGCGCGTCGCGCTCGATTTCAAAACTCGTTTTGGCAAACGTCGGCGCCAGCACCGCCTCCGACAGCGCCTCCAGCGCGCGGGCGTAATCGCCCGGCAGCACTTCGGTCGCGAGACCAAAACTGTTGTTGCCCGAGAACGGATAAAACGAGCCGCCGACCTCCTCGATGAACTTGGCCACCTCGGCGGCGGTCCGCTTTTTCGTATCCTTCGTGAGCAGCGTCGCCATCAGCGAAGTCGCTCCGCGCAGTGCGGCGGGCTCGTGAACCGGACCTCCTTCGCACAACAGCCGCAGGTGCAAATTCGGCAAACGCCGGTCGGGCCGCAACAGCAGACGAGCGCCGTTGGGGAGCACCTGCTCGGCGAACGCATCCGCCACCCGGTCCTTCGTCGCCACACCCGCAGCCGCCGGTTCCGCGCCCTTCGGATTGAGCGACACCTCCGTCACACGCTCCGCTCCGAGGTAGGCGCGCACGACCCGACGCAGATCGGCGGCGCTCACCCGGGCGAGTCGCGAAAAATACGTCTTCGAAAAATCCACGTCGCCCGCCACCACTTCGGCGGCGCCGAGACGCGATGCCTGACCGGACATGGTCTTGCGCGTATTGATCTCCCCGACGACGAGCTGACGCAGCGCTTTGCGAATCTGCGCAGGCGTAAAACCCGTGGCGGCCACGCGGTCGAGCTCTCGACGGACCGCGCGGGTCGTGGCTCCGCGATGCTTCGGCTCGCAGATGAACGATATGTAGAACAACCCGGTTTCACCGGGATTCCAGCTGGTCGCGTCAATGGAGTGCACCAGGCGCGCCTTCTCGCGAATCGCCTGCCACAACACCGAACTGTCGCCCTGCCCGAGCAACACGCCCAGCAGATCGAGCACCGGCGCATCGGCGTGCGTAAGCCCGGGGATCTGCCATGACAACCCGGCGCGGGTCAGCTCGACGTCTTCATGGCGATGCAGTGCACGCGGCGCAAGTTGCGGCGGCTCGGGCAGCACCAGCACGGGCGCGAGCTTGGCGCGCGGCGTGGAGCCGAAAAACTTCTCCACCTGGGAGCGCACGGCCGCTGCATCGACATCGCCGGCCACGACCACCACGAGGTTGTTGGGCACGTAGCGCGTCTTATAGTAGGCGACCAGGTCGTCACGTGTGACTGCGGTGAACACATCCTTGTAACCGATGATCGGATACCGATACGGATGCTGGCGGAACGCCGTGTCGAAGAGCGCCTCGCCCAGACGGTGGTCAGGATCGTCGTTGCCCATGGCGATCTCGCGCAGGATCACGCCCTGTTCGCGCGTCACCTCGTCGGCCGGCAGCGTCGAGTGCAGCACCGCGTCGGAGAGAATATCGAGCGCGACACCGACATGGTCGGACGGCAGATCGATGTAGTAAACGGTGCGGTCAAACGTCGTGTAGGCGTTGATGTTGCCTCCGTGCTCCTGGACCGTCGTGGAAATTTCGCGACCCGCGCGGCGCTCCGTGCCCTTGAACAAAAGATGCTCGAGGTAGTGCGAAAGCCCCGCGCCGAGCAGTCCGCCCTCGTGGATGCTGCCGGTTTTCACCCATACTTGCACTGACGCCACGGGCGCCGAGGTGTCGCGCTGCACGAGGAGCGTGAGACCGTTGGCAAGCACGGTGCGCTCGGGCGGTTGTTTCCAAAATGTCTCGAGCAGACGCAGG
Organism: Rariglobus sp.; assembly: GCA_035459785.1. Classification (GTDB taxonomy): domain Bacteria; phylum Verrucomicrobiota; class Verrucomicrobiia; order Opitutales; family Opitutaceae; genus Rariglobus. The sequence continues at coordinate 35,858 of DATHXF010000159.1, forward strand.
TCGGACGCGAACGAAGGGGTGGATTTGGACATGAAGTTTACGGAACGATGCGAAGTGATATTCGCAGCGCGAGCGTCATCAGCGATTCCTGCAGCGACGCAGCACGCCGCGCACACCACGCCTTACACCGAAGGCACTCGAGGCGCGGCCAACGCTCCGCCACTGCGCGGATTCTTCGGCTGGAACGGTTTTACAAACGCGTCTTCGAAAGTGTAAACTTCGCTAAAATCTTCGCGACGGTCGTTTTCAGTCTTACTGAACACATTGTATTCTATAAGGTTAAAAACAATCTCACCGAAGTCACCACAGCGATTGATGCCCCACGAATTCAGAACCGTGAGCGCCAAAGGCCCATACTGATCGAGCGCATACGCACGAATTCCCATCAGCAATTCAGCGCCGGACACGTGCAAAGACTGCTTCGAACGCTCAGTATCTTTTTTCTTCAGCTCCTTGACCGCGTAATCAAGTCCTTCACGGAGAAAGGAATACGCCTTACGATCATAGCGGGTATCCTCTTTGCAGATGAGGTTTACGATCTCGTTGAAGTCCAAATCCGACATGTGAGTGAGCGGGAGTGTGCACACTGAAACCGGCTTCGCAATCAGCAACATTCCCCTGCAAGTCCCTGTTTTTAACAAAAAACGGCCCTACAATTGTAACTAAAATGTAAAATAGATGTGTATTTTTACATTCCGACTTTCAATTAAGTAACAACTGGGTGAACTTATTGTCCATAACCTCCATGATCTCATCCACCCAGACCAATCATCCGCTGAGCTCCGCCTCGGCGTCTTCCACCGGCAGCGCATTGGAACAGGCTTGCAGCCGCCTCAAGTCTGCCGGCCTCCGCATTACGCAGCCCCGTATCGCGATTCTGAATGCGCTCATCAAGCGCAGCGAACCCGCCACCATCGAACAAATCCACATCGACCTCAAAGACAGCGCCTGCGACCTCGTGACGGTCTATCGTTGCTTGGCGGCGTTTGAAGATCTCGGCCTCGTCCGCCGCTGCTTCTTTCACAACGGCACCAGCCTCTACCAGATCCAGCTCAACGACGAGCCCGTCTATCACGTCGTCAGCAAGGAAGGCGCGATCCTCGACACGCTCTCCCCTGCCCTCGCCAAGGAACTGAGCGCCCTCGTCACCAAGGTTGAAGCCGAGCTCAAGGGCAAAGGCTATACCGAGGTCACCCACATGGCCGCCTTCTTCGCCAACTCCGGTGCGCGCCAGTCCGCCGCCGTCGCCGCGAAAGCCTGATTTAAAATCAACCGGTCATTTCAAGCCACCGCCCTCGCAGGCGGTGGTTTTTTTATGCCTGGATGCTTCCGCTCAGACCGGCGCCGTGAACCTGCGCTCAGCCGCATCCCAATCGACGACTTTCCAAAACGCCGCCACGTAGTCGGCGCGGCGGTTCTGGTAGTTCAGATAATAGGCGTGCTCCCACACATCGAGCGCTAGCACCGGACGCTGCCCGCTCATCAGCGGGGAATCCTGGTTGGCGGTGGAATTCACCACGAGTTTGCCATCGACGACCACCAGCCAGGCCCACCCGCTGCCGAACCGTTTCATCGCCGCATCGGCAAACTGGGTCTTGAACGCATCGAATGACCCGAAAGTCGCCGTCATCGCGTCCGCCAATTTACCCGCAGGCGCGCCGCCGCCCTTCGGCGAAAGCGACTCCCAGAAAAACGCGTGATTCAAGTGTCCGCCGACATTGTTGCGCAGCGTGGCGCGAAGCGGCTCCGGAACACGATCCAGCCGGGTGATCAACGTCTCTCCGCTCAACGCCAGCAACTCGGGATCCGCCGCCAGCGCCTTGTTCGCATTGGTGATATAGGCCTGGTGGTGCTTCGAGTGATGAATCTCCATCGTGCGCGCGTCGATGTGCGGCTCCAACGCATCGTAGGCGTAGCCCAGCTTCGGTAATGTGAACGGTTGCGCCGTGCCGCCCGGAAGAGTGAGCGGTTCCATAGCGGACAGCGCCTTCGCGCCACCACCCAGACCGGCGACGAACAGAGCGCCTGCCCCCAAGGTTTTTAATGCAGCACGCCGGGAAACCGGCGAAGAACGATCTGACGGTGAAGGGAGTGAGTTCATGGGATGATTACGGTCTGACCCGGACACCGGCGGGAGGTTCATAACGATATCCGACACCGTGCACAGTCAACAAAACGGCAGGAGCATCAGGCGTCGCTTCGATTTTTTTGCGTAACTGGGCCACATGCTGGTCGAGCGTCCGTGTCGTCCCGAAATAATCCACGCCCCATACCGCGTTGAGCAACGCTTCCCGCGTGAGCACTTCGCCCGGATGCGCCGCAAACATCTCCGCCAGCTTCATCTCGCGCGCCGTGACCGCCTCCGTGCGGCCTCCGCGTGAAACGACGAACTTGCGGCGGTCGATCTCCGCCGGGCCCAGATGAAACACCGGTGGCAGCGCACCCGCGTTTTCCGTCGCCGCCATCGTCGCGCGAGAACGCCGCAGCAACGCCTCGACGCGCGCCAGCAGCTCCTGCACACCAAACGGCTTCGTCACGTAGTCGTCCGCACCGAGTTTCAAACCCACCACCTTGTCGATCTCCTCTCCTTTCGCGGTGAGAAACAGCACCGGCGTTCGTTCGCCCTTTGTTCGCAGTTCGCGGCACACGTCGTAGCCGCTGGCTTTCGGCATCATCACATCGAGGATCACCAGGTCGAACTTGCCCTGCGGATGCAGCTTGAGCGCCTGCGCTCCGTCGGCCGCCGCGACCACCTCGTAACCTTCGCTTTCGAGCGTGGCGATGAGCCCCAGCCGGATGGGTGTGTCGTCTTCGGCGATCAAGATTCGGGCTTTCATGGTAATTCGAGGATAAATTCGGCGCCGCCGCCCGCACGCTGTGAATAGCTCAACTCTCCGCCCATCCCGCGCGCGAGCTGACGGGCAATGCTCAACCCCAGGCCCGCGCCGTCCTTTTCCCGCGTAAGCGTCTCGTCCACTCGGTGGAATTTATGAAAAATCCGGCTGCGATGCACACCCGGCACACCCGGCCCGCGATCACTCACCCGCACCTCCGCGCCGCCGCCCGCACGCCTGACCAGCGCCACGGTCACCTCGCCTCCGCCCGCCGCGTATTTGCAGGCGTTATCGAGGAGGTTTATCACGATCTGTCCCACCGCGTCGCGATCCGCCTTCACCACTCCGCCCGAGTCCGGAAGCTCCCGTCGCAACACCAGCCCCGCCTCCGCCACGCGAGGCTCATGCGTGGCACACAGACTCGCCAACTCCGCCGTCAGATCGATCTCCGCGAGTTCGAAGCGTTTTTTACCCTGCTCCAACCGGCTGAAATCCAAAACATTGTTCACCAGCCGGGCCAGCCGCTGCGTCTCCCGCCCGATCGTGCGCAGGTAATCCAGGCGCTTCCCCTCGTCGGGCACGCGCCCCTGTTCGAGCAATTCCGAATATAGCCGGATGGTCGTAAGCGGAGTTTTGAACTCATGGGATACGTTGGAGACGAACGAAATTTTCTGCACCGCCTCCTCCTCGCTCCGCCGCGCCTGCCGCAGCAAGAGCGTGCCGCTCACCAGAATCGCCGCGACCAGGGTTCCGGCGAGTATCGCACTCAAGGTGAATAATACGCCGTTCGACATCTGCGCAGAGCCACCCTCCTCCAAAAAGCCCACAACCTCCCAGCCCGGCAGCACCGCTTCCGAAACCGGCACGGTGATCAACGGCGTGCGTGCCGACACCGCGCGATCCAGCGACGACAGCCTCTTCTGCGTGTAAACTGCCCCGCCGATTTCGCGCAATTCGTAGATTTCTCCCGGTTCGCGATCCGCCGGCAGCACATCGCCAAGTCGGGCCGCGATCTGCGACAACTCCACCTCCACGCCGATCACACGGCCATACGTCAATCGGCGCCAGCCGATCAAGTGCAGGCTCCCGCCGTTTTCCCGCGACGGTATCCACCCGGTCTGCTGGGTCGGAACGACCGCGCCACCCTTGAGTTTTGCGGTTACGTTGAACTCATTGCGCAACGTATTCACCTGAGTCGCGTTTGAGCCCGCCCACTCTTGTTGCGCAACAGGCGCGACTGCCTGCGACAGAGACTGATTCTTGGCTGACTCCAACTCGATCAAACGCGCCATCCGCTCCTTCTCCTCACCTTTAGACGTATGGTTGATGGTCGCCTTCACCAAGGGATTCGTGCGTTTCCATTCGGAAAGATAGTCCGTCAATTTCGCCTCGTCTTCCGGCGCTTCCAGCAGCGTCGCCATCAACCCTCCCTGCACATCGCCTACCAGCAGCGCCACGTTTTCCGCAATCAACCGGGCGCGCGCGCCCACCGCCGCCTGGCGTGTTTCCACAGCTGCGCGCGTCTGCTCATCTAACCGCGACTGCTCACGGCTCAACAACCACAACACGCCGCCACCCACCGCCAGCGTCGGCAGAAGGAGCAGCACCCAGTAAAGCAGCACGCGGCGCGAGCCGGAGGTCATGGACATGGGATTACGGGGTGTTCTCCCGCAACACAACGCCGAGCTGTCGCGCCCGTTCGCGATAAGCCAGAAAGTAACGATCATTCGCCCACCGCGCCCCGCCGTCCTTACGGAACCCCTCGACGATTTCCCGCTCGAACGCCGGCGTCAGCACCTCGCTCCGCCCGACCAGCACGCGCTCCAGCTTGTCCGGCTTCGGTGTAATCGAAATCGGCAGGATGTGGTCGGTGAACGCCCGCGGCACGATCCAGAAGACCCGCAGCCCCGGCGCATCGAAATAACTTTCCTTCCACGTGGCCAGCATGGCCGAAGCCTCCGCGACCGTTAAGCCCGCCTGGCTCAGGCTGGCTCCAAACCCGCTCTTCCCCAGAAACGAACCCGCCGGTCGCAGGGGAACGGATTGTTCGGCGCCCGCCGCCAGACTTCCCGTCCAAAAATGAAAAGGCGCATCCGCTTTTTCCGATTTCTCATAAACCCAGACCCTCGGAATGTCGTCCGCACCGCGGTTTCGGAGCACCATCGTGCCGTCGGGGGTGGTCTTGATTTCCAAAGGCAGACCGAAATTTCCAATCCCCCGATAAAACAAAAACCCCTCGACCACCGGTGCGGTCGCCTGAACATCCGCGCGTCCGGTTTCCACAAACCCGGCCGGACCCTTGATCAGATTGGCGTCGCTTACCCGCGCCCGCGGCCACTGCGGCGTTTCCCACGACTTCGGCGCGTTGATGACCTCGGGACTCTTCGGCGCAAGCACGGTCACGTCCCAGGTGATGCTCCCGTCATAGCCCTTGCCGAAGTCCACCGGAGTCATCCCCCGCAACTGCGCGATATCGGTGATGTTCGCGGGCAAAGCCGGCAGCTCCTCCCCGTTCGTGCGCTCGGGATACCACTGGCTGATCGAGCCTCCGCGAAACCCCACCTCCACTTTCACCGATCTCTCCCGGTCCGAATAAAAATAGAGCACGGGTGTCTCCATCTTGATCGTCACGTTTTTGACCGGACGGTTCCATCCCTTGTCGGCAGGCGAAAACCCGGCGTGACTCCGCACAAAATTGGGTAGTCGATGCTCCTCACGCTCGAGCCCGGACAACAGCGTGCCGTCCGACGCATGCACCGAGGTAAACGTGCCCCACTCGTGCACGACAAACGGCGTCCCGGCATGCAGCGAGACCGCGCAGAAAATCAGCGAAAAAAACATCGTTTTCATTGCACGGCCTTTCGCTCATGGCTCGCCGCCTCGGTGCCGGCCAGCGGCAGCACGGTCTTCTTCACGTCGAGCAACGGCCCGAGCTCATAAATGTTGGTGTATCCATAGGAGTTGAGCGTCACGTAGGTGGAGACGTTGAGAGAAGCGGGTGCAATCTTCGACGCCATCGCGACGGGGCTGCCGAGGAAGTTGTTGTTACAGTAGATCAAGACCAGCGTGTCCTTGGTCGGAATGATCTTCGCCAGCCGTTCCTCGGTGAAATCAGGAAAAGTCAGATTCACCGCGCCCTCGATATGCAGCCGCGCGAACATCGGCCCGCTGCGCGCATCGAACAAAACGACGCCGGGCTCGCGCATCTTGGCCTGAAACTCCGCCTCGGTCAGGCGACGTTTTTCCCGAATCGGTTCCACCCGTTGCACCGCCTGCCGATAGGCGGTGTAATCGATCAACGGATTGGCGAGATCCTTGGCAGGTGCCGCATCGCCCGCACAAAACGCGGCAAGCGGAGAGAGGACCAAAACGGAAAACAAACAGATGATGTGTTTCATGGGATCAGGTGGGTTCGCCGGCCATTAAACCATAAATCATCACGCCGGTTGTCAGGACGCGGTCACGGAGTTGTCAGGATATTGTCAGGCAGTGACCATCAACGACGAGCTTGCCGTCATCTTCCGCCGAAAAGCAAAACCCGCCAGCAGTCCGACTGAGGCAGAAATCGCCAACCTCCACCGACAGAAACCAATGACGGGAGATCGCACATAATCGGCATGCTTCGCCAGCACCGGATCATCCAAGACGCGCAAAAGCGGTTTTAGTGATTCCCCAGACATTATTTCCTTACGAACCCTCATGTTGCCCAGTAACTCCCGGTTCACCGCAAGTCTGCGTTCTAAATTCTGATACGCCTCCTCACGCTCCAAACGCTCTTTAGCACTCTCCAACTCTTTTTCCAACTCCTCAACGATACGAGCCTGTCGACTCATACGAAGGACCAAGTCCTCGACCCTCTGGGCGGTTTCCTGCTCAAGCAGTCTAAAATGACTGGCGACGCATTCCTCCATAAAAAAACCGGCCATTTTCAACGCCACCTCCGGTGATGGGTGCCGATAAGAAACTATCAGCAAAAGACTGAGTCGATTGGGCGTGATTTTTAAATTACGTCTCAACACGTTCTCCAACATCTCCCCGCCTACATCAGCATCGTAGCCATACGGTCTTAACAACGCGGCTCGATCCTCGCCTGACATACGCTGCACTATATTCCCTATCTCTATCTCTACTGTTGCGGGTAATTTTTCACTCAGCCGTGACGATTCCTCAGCGGAATCACTTTCACTGTTTATCAAAACTCGCGGATCTGTTCGAAGGAATTGAAGCACACCGGCCGACTCATAAACACGCGGCATCAGGCGCTCCCAAACCGTGGTAAGCGCCAATGCGCCGACAAACACCCAGCAGAAGACCCGAAGGTTGAAGCGACGCAGGCCGCAAACGAAGAGGCGTCGGATACTCACGCGGCCTCCTTTTGATTGTCAGCCAGTTCGCGACCACGCGTAAAAACGTTCACCACTCCCACCGCCAGCAACCCGCCGACAACTGCAACGGCGAAACCCCAAGACAACCGCACGACGATGGGCGCGATCAGGTAATCATCCTCCTTGGGCGGCACCGCTCTTTTACTGAGCCTCCATGACGCGGTATCCATCCCGAAGCCCATCGTGGTGTCGCGCATTCTCTGGATAACGGTCTTCAGCATTTTTTGCTCCTTTTCCAACTGTTGCTGCATCGTCACATAGTCCGCCCCTGTCTCAAATGACTTCCCCGTGTGTGTTTCGCTCCGCTCACGGAACGCCGTCATCTCTTCGGTCAGTTCCTTCACATGACGTTCTTGAGCCTCCGCTCGCGATTTTAGCTCCTCCACCTCCCTCATCGCCTCATCAATCCGCTTCCGCACTTGGTAAGCGATTCCCTCATCCAGCATTAGATTCACCATCTGTGCTACCAGCAGCCGATCCGGGTGCCGATACGCAATGGTCAACTCACCTTGCAACCTATCGTAGGAAGTCCGCTGATTTTCTCCGATCAGCCTTTCGACATTCACTATTTCCACCTGCTTCGATGGGCCGGCATACGGCGCGATGAGTCCGGTTCGCTCCGCTTCGCTCAAACGTCCGATAACACGATGGATAAGTTCGGATGATTTGAGCGCCACCCGCAGCTCATTCCAGTCTTCCACCGGCGGGCCCGGCTCGCTCACAGCCAGCATCATCGCACGGTGGTATTTTAACGTTCCGATCACCTCATACCAACGTGGTTGCCGCACCGCCTGAATTACCGTCACCAACACAATCGCGGAAAAAACGAGCCCAAAAACCCGCAGGTCAGACTTAACGAGAGAGCGCAAAAGGTTCATAGAATACGCCCCGACAGGGCTATCCCCAGTGAACCTCAAAACACGCCGCCGGTTGTCAGCGGCGTGTCATGGAGTTGTCAGAAGTTTGTCAGCTGAACCGTTCGCTTACCCTTCTGCCAGTAACCGGCGCAGGGTTTCGTCCACGAGCTTGGGGTTGGCCTTGCCCTTGGACGCTTTCATGATCGGGCCCTTCAGGCCGTTGATCGCGCTTTCCTTGCCTGCTTTGAACTCGGCGACGGACTTCGCGTTCGCGGCGATGGCGTCGCGGCACCAGCCTTCGAGTTCCGCCGTGTCGGTCGGTGCGGCGGCGAGACCTTTGCGGGCCACAATCGAGGCGGGAGGTTCGCCCGTGGCGAACATTTCCACGAAGACTTCCTTCGCCGTGTTGTTCAGCAGCGTGCCGGCATCGATGAGCGTCACCAAGTCGGCGATGTGCTGCGGACGCACTTTGGATTCGGCGAGGCCGCGCTTGGCGACGCCGAGTTCGCGCTGGAGGTCGTTCACGATCCAGTTGCCCACAGCCTGGGCTTTGCCGGGACCGGCGAACTTCGCGGTTTCTTCAAAGTAGTCGGCCAGCGTGCGATCCCACACGAGCACGGAGGTCAGAGTGTAAGGGAGCGAATACTGCGTGAAAAAGCGCGTCTGCTTGGAGAACGGCAATTCGGGGCACTCGGCACGAATGCGGGCTTTCCAGGCATCATCGACCTTCACTGGCATGAGGTCGGGATCAGGGAAGTAACGATAGTCGTGCGCCATTTCCTTCGAGCGGAGCGACTGGGAAACACCGGCTTCGCCGTCATAGTCACGCGTCTCTTGAACGATGATTCCGCCTGACTGCGTCACGGCGAGCTGGCGCTGGATTTCGTGGGCGATGCCATCGCGCACGTAGGAGATGGAGTTGAGATTTTTGAGCTCCACCTTGGTGCCGAGCTTGGTCTCGCCGACGGGACGGATGGAGATGTTGGCATCGCAGCGGAGCTGGCCCTTCTCCATGTCGCAGTCGGAGATACCGCCGTAGATCATGGTCGCGCGCAGCGACGTGAGGTAGGCGTAGGCTTCCTCGGCGGATTTGATGACCGGCTCGGAGACGATCTCCATGAGCGGCGTGCCGGCGCGGTTGTAGTCCACGAGGGAATCAAAGGCCTCGTGGTTCAGCTTGCCGACGTCTTCCTCGAGGTGAATGCGGGTCAGCGCGATGGATTTGTGTTCTCCTTGGATGTTGCGGGCGGCGCCGGGCAGTTCGATCTCGACGGAACCGTTGAGGCAGATCGGCTGGTCGAACTGGGAGATTTGATAGTTCTTCGGCGAATCGGGGTAGAAGTAGTTTTTGCGGTCCCACTTGCAGACGGGCGCGATATCGCAGCCAAGGAGGAGACCGGCTTTGATGATGGCGTCTAGAGCGGCCTTGTTCATCACCGGCAGAACGCCGGGGAGCGCGAGGACGACGGGATCGGTGAGCGTGTTCGCGGGCTGTCCGTAACCGGCGGCAACGCGGGTGAACATTTTCGACTGGGTCTTGATCTGGACGTGAACCTCAAGACCGATGACGGCTTCGTATTTCATTTTTTAGCTCTCAGAGGTTCGGAGTGCGCTTCGACCAATCATGGGCCGAGTCGTAGGCGTTCGCGATAGCGAGCAAATCGGCTTCCTTGAAGGGTTGGCCGATGAGCTGCATGCCGATGGGCAAGCCGCTCGACGAAAAACCGCAGGGGACGCTGATGCCGGGGAGGCCGGCAAGGTTCACGCCGATGGTGTAAACATCGCACAGATACATCGCCAGCGGGTCGGCCTTGGCTCCGCGTTTAAAGGCGGGCGTCGGCGTCGTGGGCGTGATGATGGCGTCCACCTCGTTGTAGGCGTTGAGGAAGTCCTGACGGATCAACGTGCGGACCTTTTGCGCGCGGAGATAATACGCGTCGTAGTAACCGCTGCTCAGCACGTAGGTGCCGAGAATGATGCGGCGCTTCACCTCGGGACCAAAACCTTCGGCGCGCGATTTGTAGTAGAGATCGACAATGTCCTTGGCCTCGGCGGAACGGTGTCCGTAACGAATGCCGTCGTAGCGGCTCAGATTCGAGGAGCACTCGGCGGTCGCGATGATGTAGTAAACACCCACGCCATACTCGGTGTGTGGCAGCGAAACGTTCTTAATCTCGCAGCCCATCTTCTCGTAAAACGAGACGGCCTTCTCGACGGCGGCGGCGACTTCGGGATCGAGGCCTTCGCCGAAGTATTCCTTCGGAATGCCAATGCGCCACGGACCCTTCTTGGTCTTCAGGGCGGCTCGGTAGTCGGGGATCTCGATTTTGACGGAGGTCGAATCGTTCTCGTCGTAACCGGCGATGGCCTGAAGCGTGATCGCCGCGTCTTCGACCGTGCGATTGAAAGGACCGATCTGGTCGAGTGACGAAGCGAAAGCGATCAGGCCGAAACGCGAGACTAGGCCATAGGTGGGCTTGAGTCCGACGACATTGCAGAGCGCGGCGGGCTGGCGGATGGAACCGCCGGTGTCGGAACCGAGCGTGGCGATGGCTTCGCCGGCCGCGAGCGCGGCAGCGCTGCCGCCCGAGGAGCCGCCGGGCACGCAATCGAGGTTGTAGGGATTGCGCGTGGTGTGGAACGCGGAGTTCTCCGTGGAGGAGCCCATCGCGAATTCGTCGAGGTTCAGGCGTCCCCAGATGACCGCGCCGGCTTTTTTAAGCTTCTGCGTGACGGTCGCGTCATAGGGCGAGACGAAGTTTGCCAGCATCTTTGAGGACGCGGTAAGCGGCTGACCGGTGACGGCGATCACGTCCTTGATGCCGATCGGAATGCCGTCGAGCGGCCCGAGCGCCTGGCCGGCGGCGCGGCGGGCGTCGGACGCGGCGGCTTGCGCGAGGGCATCGGCGGTGTCGAAGGAGTTAAACGCCTTGACGCGCTCTTCA
>DATHXF010000160.1:0-8066 GCA_035459785.1 Rariglobus sp.
CATCCAGCCAGGCCGATGCCGCGCTGCAGAGCGCGCTTGCCGCCCAGGATGCAGCCATGGCTGCGCAGCGCCGCGCCGCGGCGGCGCAGGACGAAGTCGCCGCGCAACTCCGGCTCACCGCACTCTCCCCGCAGGCGCTGGCCGCCCACCAGGCCGCGACGGGCGCGCAAGGCGAGGCAGTCACTGCGCAAGGATCCGCAACCGGGCCCTTGCGTGCGCTGGACCCCGCGCGGCGTGCGCTTCAGTCCGCCGAGGAAGCCGCCGCGCGCCAGCAAGCGGTCTTGGCGCAGGCGAACGAGCGGGTCATCGCCGCCCAATCGACTCTGGCCGCCCGGCAGGAAACCCTTGGCACCGTGCGCCAGCGGGTCGAAGCCGCCGGCACCGAGGCGGCCGCTGCGACGACTGCCGCGGGTGAAGCCGCCGCAACCGAGAAAAAGCGTCTCGCTGAACTCGCCCGGCAGGCCGCCGCCCAATTGAAAAAAGAGCAGGCCGCGCTCACCAAGGCCGAGCAGGATGTCCGTCAGGCGCAAATCAACGCGACGCGTCAGGAGGAAGGCGTTGTCCGCCAAAAACAGCGCACCGACGAGGCGCTGGCGGCCGAGGCGACGCGACGGCAGGCCGTGGCGGGCGCACTCGCCGCCGTGCTCAACGACGGAGTCAAACGCCAGCAAACCTCCACCGCGGCGCAGCAATCTTCCCTCGCTCTCCAGCAGGCCGCCAACGCCGCCATCACGAAAGCGATCGCCGCGCTGCCGGCCGATGCGGCGCCGGCCGCCGCGCAGGCCTCGGTGCTGTCCGTCGCGGAAGAGCCCGCCCGCACGCTGGAGGATTTATACCGACAGGCGCAGGCGGCCGAGGTCGCCGTCGCGGAAACCTTCCGCCATGTGCGCGCGGCCGAACTGGCGTCCATCCGCAAAATCCCGCTCGCCGACGCCCTGGCGATGACCAAGGTCGCCACGCCCGACCGTCCGGTGCTGGACACGGCGATTCTCACCCGGGACATCGCCAGCGTGAAAGGCGTGCGCGAGCAGGAGAAGACCATCGGCGCGGCGTCGGACCAGATGGACTCGATGGTCGCGCTGGCCCGCCGCATGCGTGAACTCGCCGCGGACACGGGCGCGCATCTTTCGGTCGCCGACATCCAGGCTCAAAGCACGCGCAATGAACGCATGGAGCAACTCGCGACCGAGGACGCCGGCGCGAAGGCCAAGGATCTGAGCGGAGAAATGGCCGCGGCGCACGGGACGCAAGGCGGGGTGCACGGAGTCGAAGGTGGCGACGGGCAGGGCGCGGCGGCCGGCGGGGCCGGCCGCGCGGCCCGCGAAGGCTACGGCACGCCCGGCGGCGGTCCCGACATCACCACGATCGCGGTGAAGAACTACAAGCCGCTCCACGGCCGCACCGTGCGGGCCGGCCGGGTGGCGGTCGAGCCGGGCCGCAACCCCGAGTGGCTCTATGTCGACACCTGGCATCTCATCGGCCCCTGGCCAAATCCCGGTCGCAAGAATTTGAATACGAAATTCCCGCCGGAAACGGTGGTGAATCTTGACGCGACCTACCAGGGAGGCCGGAAAAACGAAGTGCCGCTGCCCGTGAGCTGGGAGTATTTCCAGATGCCGTCGAAGGTGACGGGCAAGGATCGGACGCCCGCAGTGCCGATGATCATGCCGCCGGGGATGGGGGATTACGAAATTTACTACGGCTACACGGAACTCTGGTTCGACGAACCGGCGGATCTCTGGGTGGCGATTGGCAGCGACGACCAGTCGAAGGTGTGGATCAACGACCTGTTGATTTGGAAGAGCGGCGACGCCCACAAGTCCTGGGTGGCGAACGAAGGGTTGCGCAAGGTGCACTTCCGGAAAGGTATCAACCGCGTGCTCTACCGCCTCGAGAACGGCCAGAACAGCGGCGGCTTTTCCTTCATCGTGTGCCTGGCGGCGGACTAGGGTGTGCCTGTGGGCTTTCCGCCGTCGGGCGGGGCAGCCAGTTTGGAGCGAACCAAAAGATTCTCCGTCAACGCGCCGAGGACGATACCGGCCGCATAGGCGAGGAAATCGGGTGCGTTGAACGTGGAGCCGAGAACAAGATGACCGGCCCGGGTGGCGCGGACGGCATCGATCCACGCCGCGTGGTAGAGTTGGAAAAACTCGACGCCGCCCGCAAAGCAGGCGGCGAGAACGGCAATACGGAGGGTGGAGGCGGTGTTGAGGAAAAATCCGAAGCCGATGAAAACGAGCAGCGCCCACCATGCGTCGCCCCCGTATTTGGCGACGGAGACGGGCAGGGGAAGCAGCTGGGATCGCCAGAGGAACCCGGTCGCGATGACCACGGCACCCGTCGCGGCATACAACGGCCGGCTGCGTATCAAAAAATAATGGGATACGTTTTGAATCCTCATTGGGCGGACGCGCGCCACAGCAGGCAGGCGATCACCCAGATTACGAGCAAGGTGCCGCCGATGCATATGCGTGCCGAGAGACGGTTTGCACTTTGCTGGAATGCACCCAGAGCCACGGCATCCGCGTAACCGAGGAGAGACTGATTGCCGGGATGGGCGCGCAAAAGCGCATCGGTGACATCAAACCCGCCCCGTTTATTCCAAATCAGGGCGGAGAGAGTCCAGTAAGGGCCGGCAATGGCCCACCAACCGAGCATGGCGGTGATGATCGTTGAAGTCCGTCCGGCCTGTTTTTGTCCCTCCTCGGGCGAGACCCACTTCACCTTGTAGCTTCTGGCTGAGAACAGCGCCGCGGAAATGACTTCTGCATAAGCGATGAGCCGTCCGCCCCGCAGCCGGACCTTGGCTTGCAACGATGGCAAGTCGTCGACCCGCAGACCTTGATTGATTTCCAAGTGGAGACTCATGGTGACGCGGTATCGGTCGAAAACGGGGTCGGGCTGAGAACCATGAAGTTCATTCGGAATGTTGATAAAACTTACAATCTTCGACCTGGCTTCCTTGGCTCGATATATCGGTCAAAACGGATCTTGGCCGGCGTCTTTTTTGGTAATGACGTAAGCAACAACGGCCATCACGACACAAAAAATCCCGGAGATTCCATAACCATATTGGGCGGAACTGCCACGGTAGACGGCCGACTTTGCAGCCCAGAAGAAGACCGCCGCTCCGCAAAAACCGGCATAACAGACGATGACCCACATCCATCCGGTGAGGTTGGCGCGCAATCGTCTTCTACCCTCTTCATTATCCAGTCGAGACCGAACCTCTTTAAGATAAAGTTCCTCTGACAAGTCGGGATAACGCTTCGCTTGCTCGCGAATAGCGTCGGCGCGGAATTGCCAATATTTCTGGTGGGCGACCGCTTCGATCCCGCCAGCTTCAGACATGGCCTTTGCCATTAATGGCCGATCATGAGTCCCCAGGCGGATTTCTCGGTCCGCCAATTCATAGAGTTCCTGGGTTGTCATGGGTGTTTGGCTGTCAGCAGTGACTTCATGCGGGTTGTTCAGCCGCTTTTGGGTTTTGGTCTGAAGACCGCGTAGAGGATCGAGATTGCGCCGCCGATCAGCACGCCGTTGATGAGGGAAAGCACGAAGCGCGGCCCAAGGGATTCTTGATGAATGAAGAAAAAGAACAGGACGGCGGTGCAGGCCAGGGCCACGAGGCCGAACCGGATAAAGGCGCGAAGGATGCCCGCTTCGATTTCTTTGACGGCTGCGGCAGAGCCGAAGCGTTGGGGGCTCAATTCACGGAGGATCGCGATGGCTTCCGCGACCTGTTCGTCGGGCACTTGGAGTTGGATGCGAAACGGGGCTGCGAATTCGGCGCGGGATACATTCGCGTTCATCAAGTGCACCGTGATGCCGTGGGCTTCGAGCATGCTCTTATCCACCTCCGCTTCGCTGGAAATGTGATAGATGAGAATGCTTTTGAGATAACTCATAGTGGGTAAAAATCGGTCTGACTGCGTGCCGGTTGGCTCGCGTTTAGTGCGCGGGTGATGAGATGGGAGTGACTATAGAGGAGGGTTGCCAGGCCAGCGCGTTTTTTACCGTGTCCCTATAGAAGGTTTCTTTAAGGCCGCCGCCTTTTTTGATCTTATAGTCACGTTGATCGGGGGCGAAGTCGTCGGGAGCGTTGACCATGTGTCCGAGGAGTCGGGCGACCGAGTAACCGCCGGCAAGATCGGAGTCGGGAAGCTCGCGAAGAATCGCCATGCCGACCTGAACCAGTTGGGAGAGGTCGTCGGGCGGCAGCAGCTCGATCTGGGCACCGGATATGATCGTATCGAACAGGTATAGTTTGCGTTGGATGGGCGACAATTCCCGACGCAGCGAGCGCCGCGCCCAGTCGGTTGCACCACCTCGGTGAATGATCTCGATCGCGGCGGGGACATGGCGGCGGGTGTCGTCGCGACGCAACAGCAGGGAGAGCGCTGCGGCTTGCGTTTCGATGTCCTCGTTTGGATCCGAGGCGATGCGGAGGAGGTCGGTGACGGCCGCGGGATTCCACGCATATTTGAGAGTGTGGATGACGAGATTCCGTTGCGACGAATTCTGCGCGACATGCAAGAGGGCGGGGAGCGCGGAGACGAGGGCTTGTCGTGCGGTTGGTTCGTGGGCGTCGCGCCAAAGTTGTTCGGCCAGATAGTAGGCACGTTCGTGTCGCGGGATTTTGGAGAATCGCCAGCTGTGTTCGCCCTTCCGTCCGTTATAGTAGCCGACAGGGCGGCGCTCGACCAGACCGCGAACAATCGCAGGCCCCGTGTCGGTGATAGGACGAGTGCGGAGGACGGCATACAGGCAGTCGGCTTCGCGAACGAAATGATTTTTCTCCGGCCAGGTTCCCGTATCGGCCAAGTAATGCGCCCGACTCACGGGCCATACCCACCACCACAGCACCACGGCGAGGCTGAAGCAGGACAGGACAACGAGTCGGGCGGGTGTGAGATGAAACCGTGCGAGCATGGGGCGTCGTATTATGCGGCGCTTATTTTTCGGTGAGGATTTGAATGTCGATGATCCTGATTTCCGGAGCTTCCATTTCTCTCCAGCCAGGTTCTTTGCCGGCCTTGGCCGCTTCCAAATTATAATAGCGGAATGAGCTGAAGATGCCCGACGGCGATATGCCGCCGCCGCCGTTACGCACGGCGATCAATTGCATGTTGATGCCGCGAAATTCCATTTTCTCTCCCTGGGCATTCCGCATGGTTGCTTTTATCGTATCGAGAGACGGCGTCGTGGAGTAAAACAGAACTCCTTCCTTGGGCTTCAGGGTGATGTCGGGAATCGCGGATCCATTGAGTGTGATCGCATAGGCCACCTCATTCTTCGTTTGATTGGTGAGCCGCACCGTATTGAAGGATGGCCGTCCGGCCTTCGGACCGCAGGCCGACAAAAGCAGGCTCAACAGGGCGAGGGTGGTGATGCGGAGAAACATGGGTGAGTGGCTGGTTTTTGAATGCTACAGGACGGATATCGCCGACTCCACGGGCATTTGGCATCACAGCCGGTGGGCCATCATGATCATCTTGGGGCTCACGTAGAAACCGTGCTTCGCGTAAAAATCCTGCGCCGGCGTGTCGCGGGCGGTGAGTGTGTAGAGGCGGGAGATGCCGGATTCGGCGGCCTTGGCTTTCAGGGTGGTGATCAACGCCGCGCCCACGCCCTGGCGTTGCCGGGCGGTGTCGATGCACAGCTCGAGCAGGTAATAGTGTTTTTGATCGAGGTAGTGCTGGGAGTAGCCGAAGGCGAAGCCGCACAGACCACGTTCATCCTCGGCGAGGAGTCCGAGGAAGTGCGGGGTGCGGGCGCAATCATCGAGGCGTTGGAGGGCCGATGCCTGCGTCCAGTGCTCGCTCCACGGTGGATTGGAGAAAACGTCCGTGAAGAGTTTCGCGCAGTGCGTGATGTCGGCGGGGGCGATGGTGCGAATGGTCATGTCGGTTGCGGCAGGTTGTCGTGCTCGAGTCTCTTGCCCAGGCTGATCACCTCGTCGCGGCCGTAGCCGATGGCCTGATAGAAAGCCAATACCGCGGTGTTGGTCGTGCGAACCTGCAGATTGATTTTCGGGCAACCTTCCTTGCGCAACAGTCGCTCCGCTTCTTCCATCAACAGCCGTCCGTAGCCTTTTCTTTGGTGGTCCGGGCTTACCGCCAGGTAGTTGATCCAGCCGCGGTGGCCTTCGTAGCCGACCATCACCGAGGCGACGATTTCTCCTTCGAACAAACCAACGGTAAACAGATCCGGCCTTACCTGGCTCTTGCGGGCGATATCCTTGGCCGGATCATTGTTAACGTGAACCAGCCCGCAGCGATGCCACAGGGCGATGACCGTGTCGGTGTCTTCTGTCTGAAAAGCGCGTAGTATTAACATCGGATGAATGAGGCCGGACCCGATTTAGTATCGGGGCTCGCAGGAAACATGGGTTAAAACCGAATTGGCGATGAAACATTCATCGTGGGCTTTGTGATGCAACGCGTCGATTTCGACGTGATCGGGCAATCGCGGGCCGGAGAAGTCCACTTTCGGTCGAAGCACCACGCGGGTCATCGCCAGTTTGCCCGATGGATTCTTTGCCATCACGCCGCTGGCCTCGTCATGATAGCTGTCGACCACGAAGCCTTGTTTGGCGGCAATCGAGAGAAACCAAAGCATGTGGCAGCTGGACAGGCTCGCGACGAAAGCTTCTTCGGGATCGACAGCATCAAGGGCGGAATAGGGCAGCGGGACGATGTGGGCGGAGGACGAAGCGGGAACGGTCACACCACCATCAAACGACCAGCTGTGCTTCCGGCTGTAGCGATTGTCCGTGAAGACCGCTTCGCCCCGGCTCCAGTGGATTTCCGCAGTGTAGGATGATATTGGTTTTAAGTTGAAAGCAGGTGGGTGATCGCGGCTTCGGTCATGGGCCAGGGCAGAGGGTGGTTTGCTCAACGGCTCTCCCGCTTTCAGCTCTGGGTAAACCGGAAGATGGTGTCAAAATCGGGGGCGTAGTGATTCGTGCAATCCACGATCAAGGTGGGGACGCCCAGCTCGAGGAGCGCGTAGTTTTGAGGCGGTTTTTGCGTCTGATCGACGGGACTGTTGTGGAATTCATCCCACCGGGGATCGTCAAGACGGCGCCGGATCACCCGTGCATGGGCGAGTTCGGGGTCGGCCTGGCATTGGATGACTCTGACGCGGGCCAGGGTTGTCAGGCTGGGCATGTGTTGCGCCCAGAGTTGCTGACCGAGAAAACCCTCGGCCACGAGGGTCACCCGGTGTTTGAGCAGCAGTTCAATGGTGGCGAAAAACGTGACATAGGCGTCCATGGCCAGCGAACCTCCCGGAGCGCCTTTGTCGCCGGTGGTATTTACGATACCCTCCTTGATCATATCCCGGCCGATCAACGGGCAATGAATGTGCTCGGCCAGTTTGCGGGCGAGGGTGGTTTTACCGGCTCCGGGGCGTCCGGTCACAATGATCAGCGTGGGAAGCGTGCGTGCGGACATAAGAACTTCGTGCCGGCGAGGCCGCTTCGATCCGTTCAGAACGTTTCATGCGGGCGGGGTTTGGCGCGTTCCATGACGGAAGGGTTCTTGCTGCCGTCTTCGTAGGTGAAGCGGTCCGACTCGATTTTGAGGATCGTGTCTTTGGTGAGCGCGTTGGCCTTGAGGAACTCCGGGTCGGAACACTTGGTGAGTTCGTAGATGAGCGTCTGGCCTTCAAGCCTCCAGCGACCGGCAAACGTGGCTTCGGGTTTGGCGTCGCCTTTGGTTGAATAAAAACGGGCCGTGTAAGTGCCGTCGGCGTTGAATGTGGTGGAGCCGGCTCCGGCCAGACCGAAGTCCTCCGTCCATTCACCGAACAGCCAGGAGGCGGTTTGGTGTTTGGCGGAGGCGGAAGCAGCCGAGGCGGAGGGCGATTCGGACGTGGCGCAACCGCCGAGCATGAGAACGCAGAGGGCGAGGAGGAGGGGTAGTTTCATGGGAGTGTTCTAAGTAGGTATGTTTTATCTGCCGAAAGCATTTTGAGCACGTTCTTGATTATCTTTATTCGTGCCCATGAGCGTGTGCTTGAGCAGTTTTTCTTTCAGGCATGATCCGGAGACCTAGGTGACA
>DATHXF010000161.1:0-9845 GCA_035459785.1 Rariglobus sp.
GTTTACTTCACCTCGCTCACCGTCGCCGGTGTCGCCCAGCCCGCCGGTATCCAGACCTACGCTACACTCAACGCCGCCTACCCGGCCCAGTTCCCCGCCGGTTCCCCCGCCGGTCTCGTCGGCGTTTACACTCCGGGCGCGGCTCCCGTTCCGATTCGCGGCGTCAACATCTCCGGTCCGGAAAGCGACACCGCCAACCTCCCCGGCACCTACGGCTACAACTACGTTTATCCCACCGTCGCCGACTTCGACTATTACCACGCGAAGGGTCTCAACCTCATCCGCATTCCCTTCCGCTGGGAGCGCATGCAGCACGGCCTGAACGTGCCGCTCGATACCGCCCAGCTCGGCTACATGGATACCGCCATCGCCCGCGCCTCCGCCCGCGGCATGAAGGTCATCATCGACATGCACAACTACGCCGAATGCAAAGTGTCCGGCGTCAAATACAGGTTTGGCTCCGCCGGTCTGCCCGCCAGCGCCTACGCCGACGTCTGGCGCCGCCTCGCCGACCACTACAAGAACGAGCCGGCCATCTACGGTTACGACATCATGAACGAACCCAACGGTCTCGCCGCCGGTGTGTGGGTCACCTATGCACAGGCCGCCATCAGCGCCATCCGCGAGGTCGATCTCAACCACGACATCATCGTCGAGGGCGAGTCGTGGGCCAATGCCTGGGGCTTCGAAACTAAAAATCCCAACCTGCACACGCTCCGCGATCCGCTCGATCGCATCATCTTCTCCGCGCACTCCTACTGGAGCGACGCCGGCACCGATGTCTACAAGACCTACGATTTGGAAAACGGCGCCAACCCCCAGATGGGAGTGGAGAACGTCAAACCCTTCGTGGACTGGCTGAAGAAATACGACTTCAAGGGCTACGTCGGCGAATACGGCGTGCCCAACGATGATCCCCGCTGGAACGTCGTCCTCGAGAACTTCCTGGACTACCTCGATGCCGAGGGAATCAGCGGCACCTACTGGGCCGGCGGCGCCTGGTATGGCGGCAGCGCCATCAGCTGCCACCCGTCCTCCAACTACACCGTGGACCGCGCCGTCATGAGCGTCCTCCAAACCCATCCGTAATCCTCCGCTCTTCCCGGGCCGGCGCGTCCGTCGCGCCGGCCCGCTTTTTATTTTATGTCCTCCTCTCCGTCTTCCTCCTTTCCGAAAAACTTTCTCTGGGGCTCCGCCACCGCCGCCTACCAGATCGAGGGCGCCGCGCGCGAAGACGGCAAGGGGCTCTCCACGTGGGATGTGTTCTGCACCCGCGCCGGCAAGATCGCCGGCGGGCAAAACGGCAACACCGCCTGCGACCACTACCATCGCTGGCCCGAGGATGTCGCGCTCATGAAGCGGCTCGGCCTGCAATCCTACCGCTTCTCCCTTTCCTGGCCCCGCATCCTCCCCGACGGCACGACCGGTCGCGTCAACAAGGCCGGTCTCGATTTTTATGACCGCTTGGTGGACGCCCTCCTCGCCGCCGGCATCGAGCCCGTCGCCACGCTTTTCCACTGGGACCTTCCCCACGCGCTCCACTGCCAGGGCGGCTGGCTCAACCGCGACATCGCGCAAAAATTCGCCGACTACGCCGAGGTCGTCGCCCGCCGTCTCGGCGACCGCGTCACCCGTTGGTGCACCCTCAACGAGGCCTCCAACGTCGGCTCGCTCGGCCACCATCTCGGCATCCACGCGCCCGGGCTGGACCTCGCCCACCGCGACTACTTCCGCCTGGTGCATCACATGAACCTCGCCCATGGCCGCGCCGTCTCCGCCCTGCGCGCCGGCGCCCGCGGCCCCGTCCGCGTCGGCCAGGCTTTCACCCAAAACATCAACATCCCGCGCTCCGCCGCCCCGGCCGACGTCGCCGCCGCGAATGCCGAGGCCTTCTCCTTCCCTCCCGACAAACCGTGGTGGTCGTCGCACCTCTGGATGGACCCGCTTTTCTCCGGCGCCTACAGCCCGGATGTCCACGCCTTTTATGGCGACATCGTGGATGACACCGTGCGCGACGGCGACCTGCGCGAGATCGCCGCGCCCATGGACTACGCCGGATGGAATTACTACATGGACTGGGCGCAGCCCCAGCAGTCCGCCGGCGAACCCGTCACCATGATGAAATGGCAGGTCCAGCCCGAGGGCCTCTACTGGGGGCCGAAGATTCTGCACGAGCGCACCGGCCTGCCGGTCATGGTGCTCGAAAACGGCATCGCCTCCATGGACTGGGTCGCCGCCGACGGCACCGTCCCCGACCCTTTGCGCATCGATTACATGCGCCGCCACCTGCGCGAACTCCACCGCGCCGTCGCCGAAGGCGTGCCTGTCGAGGGCTATTACTACTGGTCGTTCATGGACAACTTCGAGTGGTCCGCCGGCTACCTGCCGCGCTTCGGTTTGGTCCATGTCGATTACAAGACCCAGAAGCGCACGCCCAAGGCCTCCTTCGACTTCTACCGCGAGGTCATCCGCACGCACGGCGCCAGTCTTTAACCATCGCCCGCTCCGTCCCTCTCGCCTCTCGCCCAACGCCTCTCGCCTCTTTTCCGTTTCATGTCCTCCGCTCCCCGCATCTCCGACGCAGACCGCATTCCTATCCTGCAAAAAGTCATGTTCTCCCTCGGGCAGAACATGGACTACGTCGCCACCGGACTCATGACGTCCGTCATGTGGATGCCGTTTTTCAACATCGGCATGGGCCTGAGCCCCGTCGTGCTCGGACTCGTCCTCATGGTGCTCCGCGCGTGGGACGCGATCTCGGATCCGATCATGGGCAACATCTCCGACAACGCCCGCACGCGCTGGGGCCGTCGCCGTCCGTTCATGTTTGTCGGCGCCATCACCACCGCCGCGTTGTATCCGCTCATGTGGCACTTCCCCGAGAGCGTGCTCAACGGCACGTCGTGGCTCGCCTCCGCCGCCGACTGGATTCCGTTCATCGACCACCTGAAACTCACCGCCGGCGAAAAGGCCACCGCGCTCTACCTCATCTTCGTCGGCGTCGTTTTTTTCACCAGCTTCACGATGTGGTCCATGCCCTACTACGGGCTCCAACTTGAGCTCACGCCCAACTACGACGAGCGCACCCGCCTCACCGCCGTCATGGCCCTCATCTCCAAACTCACCGGGCTCGTCACCGGCTGGACGTTTGTCGTCATCGTCTTCATCGGCACCGTCGCCCAGGGCGACTTCACTTCGCTCACGGGCAAGCCGCAGTGGTTCCAGGACCTCGTGCACCACGTCCAGCCGTGGCTCCACAGCTTTTCCAGCAATCATGTCGGCGAGAAACCCATCGTCACCGGCATGCGCCTCATGTGCTGGGTGATCGCGTTCATGATTCTGGTCTTCGGCATCCTCCCGGCCATTTTCGTGAAAGAGCGCTACTACGCCAAAGACTCCAGCAAGCAGGCCACCGAACCATTCTGGAGAAGCGTCAAGGAATCCGCCCGCTGCGGCCCGCTCTGGTCCCTCATCAGCGCCTCGTTTTTCCTCGTCATGGGTTACTCCGCGATCGGCGGACTCGGCCAATACGTGAACATCTACTACGTGTGCAACGGCGACATGCTGCTCGCCGGCACCATCACTGGCATCAAGCACACCGTGCTCGCTGTCTCCGGCATCGCCATGCTGCCGTTCTTCGCGTGGCTCGGCGAAAAATACGACAAGCGCACCGTCGTCCTCCTCATGCTCGGCATGAGCATGTTCGGTCACCTGCTCAACTACTGGCTCATGGACCCCGCGCATCCCTACTGGCAGATCGTCTCCGGCTTTTTCGAATCCAGTGCCATCGGCGCCGTCTGGATGTTTCTTCCCTCGATGAAAGCCGACGTCGGCGACTACGACGAACAGCAGACCAACCGCCGCCGCGAGGGCTCCATCAACGCCTTCTACTCCTGGTTCATCAAAGCCTCCCTCACCGCCTCCATGGGCATCGGCGGCGTCGTGCTCCAGCTGACCGGCTTCGACCGCAACTTCCCCCAGCAACCCGCCGACGTCCTCCAACGCATGCTCTGGGTTTATCTCATCATCCCCGTCGCCATCTGGTGCGTCGCCCTCGTCTCCGTCTGGTTCTACCCGCTCACCCGCAAACGCTGCAGCGAAATCCGCGCCGCCCTCGAAGCCCGCCGCGGCACCATCTGATCCGCCCTCCCTCGACTCGCCTCCAGCCTCTCGCCACTTTCCATGTCCTCTCCCCGTCCCGGCCTCTACCGCCGCATCACCGCCAGCGTCCCGCTCCTCGTCACGGTTCTCGTGCACATCGTGCTCATCGCCATCGCCGGCTACTTCGTCGTCAGCGAACAGCTCATCGGCAAAAAGAAATCCTTCGAGGCCGCCAACGCCACCGAGTCCGTCGCGCAAAAGCAGGTCGAACACCGCCTCCAGGTCGCCCGCAAGGGCGGCGGCTCCGCCAGCTCCTCGCCCGTCTCCGCCTCCCGCATTTTCTCCACCGCGGAAAACGCCCTCCAGGTGCCCGCCATGCCCGACCTCCCTTCCGTCGGCGCGAGCGCACTCAGCGGCATGGGCTTCGGCGCCGGCATGGGCGGCATGGGGGCCGGCACCGGCTACAACACCGGAGTTGGCTCCGGCAACGGTCTCGGCTCCGGCTTCATGAGCATGAGCTTTCTCGGCGTCACCAACCAGCGCGCCAGCAAGATTGTCTTCGTCGTCGATATCAGCGCCGGCCTGATGGACATCCGCAAGGGCGGCTTCCGCGCCTTCGAGATCATGCGCACGGAAATCTCCCGTCTCATCAGCACGCTCCCGCCCGCCGCCCAGTTCAACGTCGTCTTCTTCGACGACAAAAACACCCGCCTCTTCGCCTCCGAGCTCCAACCCGCGACCGTCGCGAACAAGAACACGTTCTTCGCGTGGATCAAACCCATCAACGCCTCCCTCCAGTCCCTCGGCACGCGCTCGATTCCCGCCGCCTCCCCTCGCTGGAAATACGAGCCTCCCGAGCGCCTCAAACTCGACTCCAAATTCTACCCCGCTCCCTGGGTCAACGCCCTCCACGCCGCCCTCGAGCAGCAACCCGAAACCATCTTCCTCATCACCGGCTCCTCCTGGCCTGGTCGTCAGGACGCCATGCTCAGCGCCGCCGAAATCCTCCGTAAACAAAAGGAACACGAGGCGCAGATAGCCGAGCTCAAGCGCCAGGGATTCGATCCCGCCGCCATCGCCGCCGCCCGTGGCAAAGCCATGGCCAAGCTCAGCGCCGATTTCGCCGCCATCAACGCCAAGCTCATCCAGCAAAAGAAAGACCCGTTCGTAATCGGCGACATCCGTCGCGTCCTCGCCGCCGACTTCCAAGCCGCGCTCAAAAAAGCCGGCTTCACCCTGAAGCTCGATACCACCGGCTGGTCCGACAAAGAAGGCCGCCCGATCTGGACGCGGTTCGACCTCAGCAAGGAAAACGACGACGACGACAGTCCGGTCACCGCGCAGGAAATCAAGGTCGGCGCCCCGTTCGCCACCGCCATCAGCCACATCTCACGTCTCCAATACGGCCTCGTCCGCGATCGCGTCACCCTGAACCTTTTCCTCTTCACCGGCCCGGGAGAAAAAACCGACCAGGCCGAAAAAGACCTCTCCAACCTCGCCTCCAAAAACGGCGGCAAGTTCAACCTGATCACCACCAAACGCCTCGAAGAACTCGCCAAGCAAGAACCGTGATAACCGCCCTCTTGTGATCCACTTCATGTCGCTACGACTCTTCTTCGCCGGGCTGCTTACCGCGCTCGCGACGCCTCTTCATGCAGAGACTGCGGCATCGCTGATCCCGAACTCCAACCTGGAAACCAACGCCGACGGCTGGAACCTCCCCCGCGACACTGCCAACTGGCTGGCCGAACCCGACGGCAACCATTTCATCCGCCTGCAATCCATCCGTCCGCACGAGATGGTCATGCTCCACCGCACCGTCGCCCTTCCCGCCGGCACCCGGGCCCTGCAACTCACCTGGCGCTGGCGCATCACCGAGCTCACAACCGGCAAGCTCCCGTGGAACGACGCCCGCATCATCTTCGAATTCACCAACGCCTCCGGCCAAAAAACGTCCATCCAACCCGATCCCGTTTACGCCAACCAAACCACCGCCGGCTGGGAGCAAAAAGCCTCGCGCTTCTTCGTCCCCGCCGACGCCGTCCTTCTCAAGCTCATGCCCGCCCTCTTCGAGGTCACGCGCGGCACCATGGACATCGACGATCTCGTCCTGACCGTCACCGGCACCGCCGAACTCGAAGCCGCCGCCAAACTCCGCGCCGAGGAAGCCGCCTTCCTCTACGTCCCGCCCGAGACGCCCGCCAAAGCCAAATGGCCGGCCGAACTCCGCGTGCAAGGCAACCGTCTCGTCGATCCCTCCGGCAATGTCGTGCTCCTCCAGGGCGTCAACGCCCCCGGTTTCGAGTCCTACCCCCACGACACCCATGCCATCAAATCCACCCTCGTAGCCCTCGACGACTGGCACGCCAACGCCGTCCGCCTCCCCGTGAACGACGAGTTCTGGTTCGGTCGCAGCGGCTACCAAACCGACGGCGGAAAATCCTACCGCGATCACATCGACCAATGCGTCATGCTCTCCGCCAACCGCGGCGCCTACCTCATCCTGGAACTCTACCGCTACCGCGCCCCCAAAGCCGAACACGTCGTCTTCTGGCAGGATGCCGCCGCGCACTACAAAGACCACCCCGCCGTCCTCTTCGACCTCTTCAACGAACCTCACGACATCTCGTGGAAACTCTGGCGCGACGGCGGCTGGATCGACGCTCCGAAAAAACCCGACGAATCCGCCTTCCTCTCCGACGAAGAGAAAAAAGCCAACCGGGGCTTCGAGTCCGTCGGCATGCAGGCCCTCGTTGACGCCGTGCGCTCCACCGGCGCGAAGAACATCGTCATCGCCGGAGGCATCGACTGGGCCGGAGACCTCTCCGGCATCACCGAAGGTTACGCCCTCGCGGACAAAACCGGCCATGGTATCATGTATTCCTGGCATCAATACAACTGGCACACCGGCTGGGCGCGCCGCGTCCTCGCCACCGCCGAAAAACATCCGGTCTTCGTCGGCGAGTTCGGCGCCGACGTGAACAAGATGAACTTTATCCCGCAGGATATTCAGGAAGACCCTTACACATGGATCCCCGACATGCTCGGCTTCCTCCAGAAAAACCGCCTCAACTGGACCGCCTGGTCCCTCCACCCCCACACCACCCCGGTGATGATCTCCGACTGGAAATATACGCCCAACCCCTTCTTCGGCACCTTCGTCAAAGAAGCCCTCGTCGGAAAACAGTTTGAGCTGAAACGCCTGCGCTGAATCCCATTCTTCTCCTTGGCGGCATCAGCCGCCCCTCCGCACAACCGTGAAGGCCATTGGCCGAAACCGCTCCCAGAGAATCGCCCCATTGGGCGATTCCATTAGTGGTTAACAACTCCGTCCTCCGTCTCCGCATGCCCACGCTCCGAACCGCCCTCCGCCTCCTCCTCGCCTTAGGCATCATTATCCCCGAGCTCCTCGCCGCGCCCGAACCCATCCGTATCGGAGTCCTCCAACCCGCCCCTTCCCACGCCCCCGCGTTCGCCTCCGCAGGCATCACCCAAGTCGTCCTCTCCGTCTCCTGGGATCGCTTCGAGCCAACCCCCGGCGCCCCCTCCTCGGCCTACGTCCGTCAACTCCGCGCCGACCTCACCACCTACCGCCAGGCCGGACTCGGCGTCGTCCTCGACACCGGCATCCAATATCCTCCCGCCTGGCTCCTCCAACTCCCCGACGCCCGCTACATCAACCAGCACGGCGACACGTTCACCGATGCCCGCCCCGGCATGAACGTCGCCAACTCGGTATTTAATTCCTCCATACGCACTCACCAAGCCGCCTACCTCACCACCCTCTTCCGCGAACTCGGCTCCGACTGGGCCGCCGTCCGTCTCGGCGGCGGCTGGTATGGCGAACTCAACTACCCGCCCGCCGTCTTCGCCGAAAAAACCAACTGCTACTGGGCCTTCGATCCCATCGCCCAAGGTCAAAAACCCGGCCTCCCCGCCGGCATGACCGCGTGTCCCGTCCCCGGCTGGAAACCGGGAAAAACCTCGCCCGACCATGCATCCGCCCGCCGCTTTCTCGATTGGTATCTCGCCAGCCTGCAAAACTACCACGACTGGCAGATCACGACCGTCCGCTCACTCTACGCCGGTCCGCTCATGATGATGTATCCGTCCTGGGGCATCCGCCCCGGACAACTCGAACCCGCGATCATCTCCGATCTTGCCGGCCTCACTTCCCCCGAAAAAAACGGCGAGCTCCAGCGCGGCTTCGATTTCGCCCGCTTCATCGGCGGCATCCGCGATCCTCAGGTCTGGGTCCACTGCACGTGGATCGACTCAAAGCCCGGGTGGAGCGATGAAACCGGCGCCGACGAAGCCCGCTGGAGTCCGGTCCATTACCTGTCCGCCCTTGCACGCCGTCACTCGCCCGCACTCGCCGTCTCCGCCGAGAACACCGGCGGCGGCGGACCCGAAATCCTTCGCCTCTGCGCGGAGCGCTCCCGTGCTTTCGAAGTCAAAGCCCTGTTCTGGGCCTTCGCGCCCGACCTCTTCGACGGCCGCCCGCCCGAACTGAAGGATCTCGTCCCCGCCTTCGCCCCCGTGCCCGGAGGTGATCTCCCGTCACAAGGGCCCCGCTAAAAAACGCCCTCGGTTGAGTGATCGATGCATGGAGGGCGGGCCGCCGTGCCCGCTGCCGACCTCTGGCGATGTCAAAAAACCATAGCTATTATGATAGTTTTATAACTCATCGAATTTGAGTCCGAACGCGCACCAAGCGGCAATGGATACGCCCCGTCCATTGGAGATTTCCTTCGTCCCCACCCCACATGAGAAAAGTAATTTCAGCCTGCCTGCCCGCCTTGTGTCTCGTCTGCCTTCCGCTTTCCGCCCAAGTGCTCCAGATCGATTTCGGTCCCACGGTCGCCACCGGCACCGACCAAACCAACAGCCCCTACCATACGGCAAACGGCTCGTTCACCGACACGGTTTGGAATCAGGTCCAGACCGCCGATATCGCGGCCGGCAGTCTCGTCTGGTCCGACGGCACCACGGCCACGGGTGTTTCCGCGAACTTGGGTGCAACCACTACTGCGGTCAGCACAACCATCGGCCTTACCAGCCAGCCTTCCACCAGCGGGGCCTTGGGCGGCACGACCAGCGCGGGCATTTACGCAGGAACCTCCGTGGGCACGGATGGCATCTTTACCGGCGGCGGCGGCAACACCCGTGCCGTGGGCGTGCAGATCGGCGGGCTTTCGGCCGGCACTTACGACATCTACATCGCAGCGCGCAACACCAGCCTGAGCGCAAACCTGACCCAGAATCTCTACGTCGGAAAATCTGCTACCGCGGCCAACTACGATTTTTCGACCTACAGCAGCCAGACCTTAACCTATGCCAGCGCGAGCGCGTCCACGTCGGCCTGGCAGTCCGGAATCAACTACTCGGTGTTCAGCATCACGCTCTCATCCGGAGAGTTTCTTAACATCGCCACAATCGGCGTCTCCGAACGCGGAGTGCTCAACTCCATCCAGATCGTCACCGCGATTCCCGAGCCCTCCACTTACGCCCTCTTTGCCGGCATCGCCTTGTTTGCTCTCTGCTTCGGCCGTCGACTCCGCGCGTCCCGCGCCCGCTGATACCATGAAAACTTCATCCCGTTTCCGGTTCATTTTTTCCTCTTCGGCTCTGTTGAGCTCATTGATTTGCCCGCCGTCCCTTTTCGCCGGCGACGCGCCCCCTGCAGCCCCGGCTTCTGCAACGACTCCGGCAACCAAGGCTGTCCCACGGGCAGTGTCGGAAGA
>DATHXF010000162.1:0-12990 GCA_035459785.1 Rariglobus sp.
AGGCCGTCACGGGAATCTTCGTCGCGTCAAACTGGTAGACCGGCTTCGGAGTGTCGGCGGTCGGGGGGAAGGGCACGACTTTCCAGAACTTCGAGACGGTCTTGTCCCAGTTTTCGACCAGCGATTGGGCATGCGGGCTCGCGGTGATCTTGAAGTGGGCCTGGATCAGTTTCTTCAGGCTGTCGATTTCCTCCTGCGTATTCAGGCGTTCGATACCGATCATCGCGGGGTTGATATTGGACTCGAAGGTGTCCTTCGAATCGTAAACAAACGCGAGACCGCCGGACATGCCCGCACCGAAGTTGGTGCCGGTGGGTCCGAGGATGACGACGAGGCCGCCGGTCATGTATTCGCAGCCGTGGTCGCCCACGCCTTCGACGACCGCCGTCGCGCCGGAGTTGCGGACGCCGAAGCGTTCGCCCGCGCGGCCCGCCGCGAAGAGCGTGCCGCCGGTCGCACCATACAAGCAGGTGTTGCCGAGGATCGACTGGGCCTGCCACTGGAAGGTCTCGGACGGTTTCGGGCGGATGATGATCTCACCGCCGTTGATGCCCTTGCCGACGTAGTCGTTGGCTTCGCCGATGAGCGTGAGGCGGAGTCCGTTGACGAGGAACGCACCGAACGACTGTCCGGCGGAACCCGTGAACGTGAGGTCGATGGTGCCGGCGGGGAGGCCTTCGTTGCCGTGCTGGTAGGCGATCTGGCCGGAGAGCTGGGTGCCGACGTCGCGGTTGACGTTGGTGACCTTGTAGCGGGCCACGAGGCGGGCGGATTCGCCAAGAATGACGTCGCGCGCTTCTTGGAGGATGGCTTCGTCGAGCGAGCCTTCGCCGCCGAAGCGTTCGTTGCGCTCGCGGGTGTGGTAGCGGTCCATCTCGCCGGAGGGATCCGGGTTGTGGAGGAGACCGCCGAGGTTGACCAACTTGGTCTTCGGGTTGGCGGGGTCGTCGATCTGCTCGAGGAGATCCACGCGGCCAATGACTTCGTTGAGCGTGCGCGCACCGAGCTTGGCCAGGTAGTGGCGGACGTCTTCGGCGACGGCGTT
Organism: Rariglobus sp.; assembly: GCA_035459785.1. Lineage (GTDB taxonomy): Bacteria > Verrucomicrobiota > Verrucomicrobiia > Opitutales > Opitutaceae > Rariglobus. The sequence goes on from DATHXF010000162.1 coordinate 1,046, forward strand.
GAAGAAGTTGATGATGTTCTCGGGCTTGCCGCGGAACTTGGCGCGGAGGTCTTCGCGCTGGGTGGCGACACCCACGGGGCAGGTGTTCAGATGGCACACGCGGAACATCGCGCAGCCGCCGGCGATGAGGGCCGCGGTGCCGAAGTTGTATTCCTCGGCGCCGAGGAGGGCGGCGATCACGATGTCGCGGCCGGTCTTCATGCCACCGTCGGTGCGGAGGGTGACGCGGCCGCGGAGGCCGTTCATCATCAGAACCTGGTGGGCTTCGGCGACGCCGATTTCCCAGACGGAGCCGGCGTTCTTGATGGAGGCGAGCGGCGAGGCGCCGGTGCCGCCGTCATGGCCGGACACGAGGATGACGTCGGCGTAGGCCTTGGCCACGCCGGCGGCGACGGTGCCGACGCCGGAGGAGGACACGAGCTTCACGCAGACCTTCGCGCGAGGGTTCACTTCCTTCAGGTCGAAGATCAGCTGGGCCAAGTCTTCGATCGAGTAGATGTCGTGGTGCGGAGGCGGCGAGATGAGCATCACGCCGGGCACCGAGTAACGGAGCTTGGCGATGAGGGGGGTGACCTTGGCGCCGGGCAGCTGGCCGCCTTCGCCGGGCTTCGCGCCCTGAGCCATCTTGATCTCGATTTCCTTGGCGGAGGACAGGTAGGCGGCGGTGACACCGAAGCGGCCGGAGGCGACCTGCTTGATGGCGGAGTTGGCGTTGTCACCGTTCTCGCGGACGTTGTAGCGGTCAGGATCTTCGCCGCCTTCGCCGGAGTTGGATTTGCCGCCGATGCGGTTCATCGCGATGGCGAGGGCTTCGTGCATCTCGGGCGAGAGCGCGCCGAGGGACATGCCCGCCGTGGTGAAACGCTTGCGGATGTCCTCGATGCCTTCGACTTCGTCGATGGCGACGGCCTTGGCTCCGTCGAAGCGGATCTTGAGGAGGTCTTTGATGGAGACGGGCTGGTGGTCGTCGGCGTTGGTCTTCCACTCGTTGTAGGACTCGGGGGTGCCGGCGCGGACGAACTTGTTCATCGCGGAGACGACCTTCGGGTTCCAACCGTGGAACTCGCCTTCGCCCTTCTTGTTGACGCGGTAGTAGCCTTCGTTGCCGAGGGCGGCGGGCGCGGTGAACGCGGCGGTGTGGCGGCGGAGGGTTTCCTCGGCGATCTGGGCGTAGCCGATGCCACCGATGGGCGACGGGGTGCCGGTGAAGTTTTCCTCGATGACCTTGTGGGACACGCCGAGGGCTTCGAACATCTGGGCGCCGCGGTAGGAGGCCAGCGTGGAGATGCCCATCTTGGCCATGACCTTGAGGAGGCCGGCGTCGATGGCGGTCTTGTAGTTGAGGCGGGCCTGCTCGGCGGTGACGGGCTTCGCGGTCTTGCCGGTGGCGGCGAGCGTGGCGACGAGGTCGAGCGCGAGGTAGGGGTTGACGGCGTTGACGCCGAAGCCGAGGAGCGTGGCGATGTGATGCACGTCGCGGGCTTCACCGGTCTCGGCGACGAGGTCGCACTTGAGGCGGAGACCGGCGCGGACGAGCTGCTGGTTGACCGCACCGACGGCGAGGAGCATCGGGATGGCGGCTTTTTCGGCGGAGGCACCCTTGTCGGAGATGATGAGAACCTTGGCGTTGTTCTGCTCGACGGCGGCTTGGGCGCGCTTCGCGAGATCCTTGAGCGCGGGCTCAAGGGCGTCGGGGCCCTTGGTGGCGTCGAAGAGGGCGCTGATGCGCACGACGCGGTCCTTCAGGTAAGGCACGTCGAAGAGCGCGACGACCTCGTGATCGAGGAGGACGGGCGAATCGATTTCGACGAAGCCGCTGGTCTCCGGGAATTCCTCGAAGAGGCCGAGACGGCCGCCGAGGTAACCGGTGAGCGACATGACCGCTTTTTCGCGGATGGAGTCGATGGGCGGGTTGGTGACCTGCGCGAAGAGCTGCTTGAAGTATGTGTAGAGCAGGCGCGGGCGGCGCGACAGGACGGCGAGCGGCGTGTCGTCACCCATCGAACCGGTGGGCTCGAGACCCTCGGCGAGGGGCGCGAGGACGAGCTCGGTTTCGTCGTTATCGCAACCGAAGGCGACTTGGGTCTCGACGGAGGGAGCGACGGGCTCGGAGGCGGCGGGAGCCTTGGCGGTCTTGCCGAGGTTGATGAGGTGGGCCTCGCACCACTGCTTGTAGTGCGGATCGGCGGTGAACTGGGCCTTCACCTCTTCGTCGCGGTGGAACTTGTGGTTCACCAAGTCGAGCGAGAGCATGCGACCGGGTCCGAGGCGACCGGCTTCGACGACCTTGCCGGGGAAGTCGTGCACGAGGCCGGCTTCGGAGGCCAAGATGAAGTAGCCGTCGTCGAAAATCTTGTAGCGGGCGGGGCGGAGACCGTTGCGGTCAAGGGCGGCGCCGATGGTGCGACCGTCGGTGAACACGACGGCGGCGGGGCCGTCCCACGGCTCCATCATACAGGCGTGGTAGCGGAAGAAGGCCTTCGTCTCGGGGGAGAGCTTCTTGTCCTTTTCCCAGGCCGGCGGCATCATGAGCATCGCGGCGTGGAGAGGGTTGCGTCCGCCGAGCGTGAGGAGCTGGAGGGCGTTGTCGAAGCTGGCGGAGTCGGACATGCCCGGCTGCACGAGGGGCTTGAGGTCCGTGAAGCGCTCGCCCCACACGCCGTAGGCGGTGGAGTTTTCGCGGGCGCGCATGAGGTTGCGGTTGCCGCGGATGGTGTTGATCTCGCCGTTGTGCGCCATCATGCGGAACGGATGGGCGAGGTGCCACGTGGGGAACGTGTTCGTCGAGTAACGCTGGTGGAAGATCGCGAACGCGGTTGTGAACTTGGGCGACTTGAGATCGACGAAGTATTTGCGGATCTGGCTGGGGGTGAGCAGGCCCTTGTAGATGATCGTGCGCGAGGAGAACGAGCAGATGTAGAAGCCGGGGATCTTGGCTTCGATGACCTGTTTCTCGGAGGAGTTTTGCGCGAGGAAGAGCTTACGCTCGAATTCGTCGTCGGTGATCTCGTCCTTGCGGGCGACGAGGGCCTGGACGATGAGCGGCTGGGTATCGAGGGCCTTGCGACCGAGGCAGGAGGAGTCCGTGGGGACATCGCGCCAGCCGAGCCAGGCGAGACCTTCGGCCTTCACGGCGGCCTCGACGATCTTCTTGGCGTGGGCTTGGGCGTAGTCGTCGCCCTTGGGCAGGAAAATCATGCCGACGCCGAGGTCGGCGTCTTTGAAGAGGGGCTTCTTTTTCTCGGCCAAGTAGTCCTTGAACAGCTCGACGGGGAGCTGCGTGAGGATGCCGGCGCCGTCGCCGGTGACCGCGTCGGCGTCGATGGCACCGCGGTGGGCGAGCGCTTTGAGGGCCGAGATCGCGCGGTTGAGAACGTCGTAAGAACGTTCGCCAGTCAGCTTCGCAATGAACCCGACGCCACAGGCATCGTGTTCTTGTTCAGGTGTATAGAGCGGTGACGGTATGATCTTGGCCATTGGAAAAACGAAAAGGAAGGAGGTCGGCGAACCGGCCGGATACTGCATGAATCGCGCCGCTTATACAGGCGATGAGAGCGCAAAATTCTCGTGATTAGTTATTCCGAGGAAACAGTGCGCAAGCGAAAACTACCCAGCCGGCCGGAGCCTGCAAGAGGGTGGCGTAAAAAAGCCCCGACCGGAGGGGTCGGGGCGGGGCCAAAAACAGATAATAGAGAAGCTGCCTCCTATTTTTTCGGACGGGGAGGCCAAGCGGTGCCGTCGGGAAACCTGACTTCAACGGCAGGACTGTCCGGGCGGAAATTCAGTCCCACCAGCGCTTCGATGGTCTCGGAATCCGTAAGCGGGACTCGTTTACCAGCAGCTAGTGCCTCCTGATTCCGGGCAAGGAAGGTGCGCCATGCGTCGCGAATGGCAAAACGTTGGTCGCGAGTAAACCCGCTGTTTCCGCCACCGCCTCTCGATTTGGGCAGATCAACGGTCCCTTCGACCAAGGTGCTGAGGGCATAAACCATTTGTTTCTCATTGGGGATCACCGCAGCCAACGCCTGCCAAAGTTCATAACGCGCACCGCACTCGCGGGCAGCGTTGACGGCGGCATTTTGGAGAAAGCTCTCCGGTGCCGTTTCGACAATCTGAACCAACGGGCGGGCAAAACGGGATCTATGCGATTTCCCCGCCATTTCACAGGCGACGCGCTGCACGCCCAAATCGCGATCTTCGAGTGCACGGAGAAGCGCCTGCTCATAGGCGTCGGGCATGGGCTGCGGTATCGCTTGAAGAGCCGCCATGCGCAGGGCGGCGGGGCCGTTTTCGATCCAGACCACCACACTCTCCTTCCACGAATCGTCCGCCGGAGATGGAATTGTCGGATCGGCGAGTTGGCGAAACCACGCTATCGCCTCGGCAGAACCGCCGCCTTGAGTCCGCCAGCCGCGTTGACGCAACGCATCCAAAGCGTGGATGAGCGCCTGCTGAGGCTTCGGAGCGTCCAACGTGTTGGCGTCGGGGCCGGTGCGGGGAGGATGATAAACGTCCAACGCCTTTTGCAGGGCAGCTAGCACGGCTGGCGCTTGGTCGGGCCCACCGCGAGCTTCGATTATCAGTGCGGAGACGGTGATCACCTCGACTTCAGGGTGGGCGAGCAGTTTCACCGCGGCTTTCATGACGTCGTCTTGAAAACGCGAATTCCATGTGATGGGCAGCAGCGGATCGATTTGGTAAGTAGACCAAGTCCAGCCGGGCCGCGCCCCCTCGGTCGGGTTTTCGAATGATGGAAGACGGCGAAGGAGTTGCCGGCTCGCGGCGATTATGACCTTAGATGATGAGTGATCGAGAAGGTGAATAAGAGCGGACGTCGCATCCGGCGTCGCGACGTGACCGATTCCAGCGACGGCTGCTGCCGAACCAGCCTGGGCGCGCTCGATGAGCGCGGGCAGGTAGGCAGAATGACGCAGAACACTGAGCTGTTTCTCGAAATCGTGTTCATATCCTGAAATGTAATCGGCATCAGCAGGGACAGGCGGTCGCGATATGAAGAGCTTATCAACATAAGCCCGGGCTTCCGTCGCGTTTGGTTCGGTCACCCGCAGGGTTGCCGTTGCGAATGGATGAGGATGGTCGGGCTCAACGAGCCATCCCAAGTCGTGTCCCGCAGTAATATGATAGATACCGGGTTTTCTGAAGCTGACGTAACATTCCAACGGAAACTCCACCTCTTTGTTTTTACCTGGCAGAATCGGAGGCGTGAAGCCGATCAATCCTCCGCCACCGAAGCCTATCGCCTCACGAGGCAGCTCGGGTAACTGCTCCCCGCTGGAATCCCGCACCCGCACTTTTATGCGCTGGGGGTATCCTGTGCTTCGGTAGTCGCCGCCGGTGGAAATTTCAAACGGCGTCGCCCCTATGTTCTCAACCACCAACGCGGCGGGGATTTCTTCCCCGATCATCACCGATGTCGGCAAGCGCAGGGTGACCTTTGCCCCGCTCGGTGCGTGTTCTTTGGCGGAATAGGACTGGTCCAGCGGCAGGTTGTCGGTGGCGTGAACGACAAGTGATGCGAAACAAAACAGAAGAGTGCTAATCCGCTTCATGGGGTGAAAGGGAAGATGTCGCCCGTGAAGGAGTGATCTAGCTTAAACCCTACAAATAAAAAGCCCCGGCGATAAGCCGGGGCTGGTTGCAGGGATCGCGGAGGGGATCGCGTCAACCTTACGGCAGCGTGGTCGTGCCCATCAGGTAGCGGTCGCATTCGCGGGCGGCGGCGCGGCCTTCGTTGATAGCCCAGACGACGAGGCTCTGGCCGCGGCGGCAGTCGCCGGCGGCGAACACGCCGGGGAGGTTCGTCGCGTGGACGTTGTGGTCGGCTTTGATGTTGCTGCGGGGATCGGTGTCCAAGGTGAGCGATTTAACCAAGGCTTGCTCGGGTCCGAGGAAACCCATCGCGAGCAACACGAGTTGCGCGGGGCGGGTCTTTTCGGTGCCGGGCTGCTCCTGGGGCACGAACTGGCCCTTGTCGTTTTTGGCCCACTTGATCTCGACCGTAACAAGCGACTCGACGCGGCCGTTGGCGTCGGCGTTGAACTTCTTCACGGTCGTCAGGTAAACGCGAGGGTCGGCGCCGTAGCGGGCGGCGGCCTCTTCTTGTCCGTAGTCGAGCTTGTAGGTCTTGGGCCACTCGGGCCAGGGGTTGTCGGGCGTGCGCTCGAGCGCGGGCTTGGGGAGAATCTCGATCTGGGTGACGCTCTTGCAGCCGTGGCGAAGCGAGGTGCCCACGCAGTCGGTGCCGGTGTCGCCGCCGCCGATGACGATCACGTCTTTGTCTTTGGCGTTGATCGGGCTGGCGGAGCCGTCGCCGGCGAGCACAGACTTGGTGCTGGCGGTGAGGAACTCCATCGCGAAGTGGATGCCGGCGTTCGTGCGGCCTTCGATCGGCAGGTCACGGGGCAGCGTGGCTCCCGTGCAGACGACAATCGAATCGAAGTCCTTGCGGAGCTGCGCGGCGTCGTGGGTCACGCCGATGTTGGCGTTGCACACAAACGTGATGCCCTCCTGCTCCATCAACTGTATCCGGCGAAGCACTACTTCTTTCTTATCCAACTTCATGTTGGGGATGCCATACATGAGGAGGCCGCCCGGACGGTCGGCGCGTTCGAAGACGGTGACCGTGTGGCCGGCGGCGTTGAGCTGCGCGGCGGCGGAGAGTCCGGCGGGGCCGGAGCCGATCACGGCAACTTTTTTGCCGGTGCGTTTGCGCGGGGCGTTGGGGATGACCCAGCCCTCATCCCAGCCGCGCTCGATGATCGCATACTCGATGTTCTTGATCGTGACGGGCGGGTTGTTGATGCCGAGCACGCAGGAACCTTCGCACGGGGCCGGACACACGCGGCCGGTAAACTCGGGAAAGTTGTTCGTCTTGTGCAGACGCTCGAGCGCCTCGTGCCAGAGTCCGCGAAACACGAGGTCGTTGAACTCGGGGATGAGGTTGTTGACGGGGCAGCCGGACGCCATGCCGCTGATGAGTTTGCCGGTGTGACAGAACGGGACGCCGCAATCCATGCAGCGCGCGCCTTGGTTGCGGAGATTTTTTTCCTCCATGTGGAGGTGGAACTCGTTCCAGTCGCGCACGCGCTCAAGCGGCGGACGGTCGGCGGGGATTTCGCGGACGTATTCGAGGAAGCCGGTGGGTTTGCCCATGGGAGGGAGAGTTGAAGGGTGAAGTTTAAGTTGAAGGGCCCGGGCTTAGTTGCCGCCGACGCGGGAGGTGTCGCGGGCGTTTTCCTCGAAGGCGGCCATGATGGCTTCGTCGCCGGTGAGGCCTTGGGACTGCGCTTTCTCGATGCAGGCGAGCATGCGTTTGTAGTCCTTGGGCATGACCTTCACGAACTTCGCGGACAACGTGTCCCACGCGGCGAGCACGTCCTTGGCGCGGACGCTGCCGGTGAGTTCGGCCTGGCGCTGGATGAGCGCGCGGACCTCGGCGAGTTCGGCGGGCGTCTCGATTTTTTCGAGGGCTACCATCGAGAGGTTCACGTTGCCTTTGAGCTGGTCGGCATCGTCGAGCACATAGGCGACACCGCCGGACATGCCGGCGGCGAAGTTGCGGCCGGTGGGGCCGAGCACGACGACCTTGCCGCCGGTCATGTATTCGAGGCCGTGGTCGCCCACGCCTTCGACGACAGTGGTGACGCCGGAGTTGCGCACGCCGAAACGTTCGCCGGCGCGTCCGCCGACGAAGAGTTCGCCGGACGTGGCGCCGTAGAGGGCGACGTTGCCGATGATGATGTTTTCGAAGGGCTTGAACGTGGAGGCGGCGGGGGCGCGCACGATGATCTTGCCGCCGGAGAGGCCCTTGCCGACGTAGTCATTGGCGTCGCCCTCGAGGCGGAAGGTCATGCCCTTCGGCATGAAGGCGCCGAAGCTTTGGCCGGCGGAACCGGTGAAGCGGATGTCGATGGTGTCCTCGGGCAGGCCGGCGGCGCCGTATTTGCGGGTAACCTCGCTGCCGGTGATGGTGCCGACGACGCGGTGGATGTTTTTCACCGGGAGTTCGGCGATGACTTTCTCGCCGCGTTCGATGGCGGGTGCGCAACGGTCGAGGAGCTCGGTGAGGTCGAGGGACTTGTCGAGTCCGTGGTCCTGCTTCTGCTGGCAGAAGCGGCCGACCTCGGGGCCGGCGTCGGGCGAGTAGAGCAAGCTGGAGAAATCCATGCCCTTGGCCTTCCAGTGCGTGATGGCTTTGTGCGGCTCGAGGCGGTCGGTGCGGCCGACCATTTCCTCGATCGTGCGGAAGCCGAGCTGCGCCATGATCTCGCGGACTTCCTGCGCGATGAACGTCATGAAGTTCACAACGTGCTCGGGCTTGCCGGTGTATTTCTCGCGGAGGCGCGGGTCCTGCGTGGCGACGCCGGTCGGACATGTATTCAGATGGCAAACACGCATCATGATGCAGCCGGTGGCGACGAGCGGGGTGGTCGCGAAACCGAATTCCTCGGCACCGAGCAGCGCGGCCATGATGACGTCGCGGCCGGTCTTGAGTTGTCCGTCGGTCTCGACGGCGATGCGCGAGCGAAGGTTGTTCAGAACGAGCGTCTGGTGGGTTTCGGCGAGGCCGAGTTCCCACGGCAGGCCGGCGTGCCAGATGGAGTTTTGCGGCGAGGCGCCGGTGCCGCCGTCGTGTCCGGAGATGAGGACGACATCGGCGTGAGCTTTGGCGACGCCGGCGGCGATGGTGCCGACGCCGACCTCGGCGACGAGCTTCACGCTGACGCGGGCGCGGCGGTTGGCGTTTTTCAAATCGTGGATCAACTCGGCGAGATCCTCGATGGAGTAGATGTCGTGATGCGGAGGCGGCGAGATGAGGCCGACGCCGGCGGTGGTGTGGCGGGTCTTGGCGACCCACGGATAAACCTTGGTGCCGGGGAGCTGTCCGCCTTCGCCAGGCTTCGCGCCTTGCGCCATCTTGATCTGGATTTCGCGAGCGTTGACGAGGTAGTGGCTCGTGACGCCGAAGCGGCCGGAGGCGACTTGTTTGATGGCGGAGTTTTTGGAATCGCCGTTGGCCATCGGAATGAAGCGCTCGGGATCTTCGCCGCCTTCGCCGGTGTTGGATTTACCGCCGATGCGGTTCATCGCGATGGCGAGCGTCTCGTGGGCTTCCTGCGAGATGGAGCCGTAGGACATCGCGCCGGTTTTGAAGCGGGCGAGGATTTTTTCGACGGACTCGACTTCGTCGATCGGGATCGCGTCGGAGGGCTTGAAATCGAGCATGCCGCGGAGCGTGCAGTGGTTTTTGCCCTGCTCGTTGACGAGGCGTGAGTAGTTTTTGAATACACCGTAGTCGCCGGTGCGCACGGACTTTTGGAGCGCGTGGATGGACTCGGGGTTGAAGAGGTGGTATTCGCCGTCGGAGCGCCACTTGAATTGTCCGCCGGCGGGGAGGGCGTGGTCGGTGGCGTTGCGATCACCGAAGGCGTCGCGGTGGCGCATGAGCACCTCTTGCGCGATGACATCGAGGCCGATGCCGCCGACGCGGGAAGGTGTCCACGTGAAGTAGTGGTCGATGACATCCTGGCGAAGACCGACGGCCTCGAAAACCTGCGCGCCGCGGTAGCTCTGGATGGCGGAGATGCCCATCTTGGAGGCGACTTTGACGACGCCCTTGGCGGTGGCTTTGACGAGGTTTTTGCAGGCGGTCTTGTGATCGACGCCGGGGAGAATGCCCTCGTGGATCATCTCGTCGATGGTCTCGAACGCGAGGTAGGGATTGATCGCGCTGCAGCCGTATCCGATGAGCAGCGCCATGTGGTGAACCTGGCGGGCTTCGCCGGTTTCGAGGACGATGCTGACCTGCGTGCGGAGGCCTTCGCGGATGAGGTAGTGGTGCAGGCCGGCGACGGCGAGGAGTGCGGGGATCGGCGCGTGGTCTTTGTTCACGCCGCGGTCGGAGAGGATGAGGACGTTGACCTCGTCTTCCTCGATGGTGCGGCGGGCGAGGACGCAAAGTTCCTCCATGGCTTTGGCGAGGCCTTGTTCGCCGCGCGAGACGCGGAAGAGGATGGGCAGCGTTTCGACTTTGAGCCCGGGGAGCGCCATGCGGCGGATCTTGGCGAATTCCTCGTTGGTGAGGACGGGCCAGTCGAGTTCGACGCGGCGGCAGGCGGTGGCGCCGGGCTGGAGGAGGTTGCCCTCGGAACCGAGGCGCGTCTCGGCGGAGGTGATGATTTCCTCGCGGATGCAGTCGATAGGCGGGTTGGTGACCTGCGCGAAGAGCTGTTTGAAATAATCGTAGAGCAGGCGCGGCTTGTTGGAGAGAACGGCGAGGGGCGTGTCGTTGCCCATCGAGCCGATGCCCTCGACGCCGTCTTTCGCCATCGGCAGGAGGATGGCGCGTTCGTCCTCGTGCGTGTAACCGAAGGCGAGCTGGCGCTGCTGGAGCGTGTCGCGGTCGGGCGCTGGCAACTCAGGGGCGGCGGGCAGGTCGTCGAGGTGGACGAGGTGCTCTTTGAGCCACTGGCGGTAGGGGAACTCGGCGGCGAGCTGACGCTTGATTTCCTCGTCGGGGACGATGCGGCCCTGCACTGTATCCACCAAAAACATACGTCCGGGCTGGATGCGGCCTTTCTCGACGATGTCGGCGGCGGGGATGTCGAGCACGCCGGCCTCGGAGGCGAGGATGACGAGACCGGAGCGGGTGACGTAGTAGCGGGCGGGGCGGAGGCCGTTGCGATCAAGGACGGCGCCGATGACATGGCCGTCGGTGAACGTCATGGCGGCGGGGCCGTCCCACGGCTCCATGAGACACGCGTGGTATTGGTAGAACGCCTCGCGGGAGTCGTCCATGGTCTGGTGGTTGGACCAGGGCTCGGGGATCATCATCATGACCGCGTGCGGAAGGGAGCGGCCGGCGAGGTGGAGCAGCTCGAGCGTGTTGTCGAACATCGCCGAGTCGGAGCCGTTGGGGTTGATGACGGGGAGTATTTTCTTGATGTCGTCGCCGAAGGCGTCGGACACGAAGTGAGCCTGGCGGGCGTGCATCCAGTTGATGTTGCCGCGGAGGGTGTTGATCTCGCCGTTGTGGGCAACGTAGCGATACGGATGCGCGCGGTCCCAGCTCGGGAAGGTGTTGGTCGAGAAGCGCGAGTGAACCAGCGCGATGGCGGTGGCCATGAGCGGGTTTTGCAGGTCAGGGAAATACGTCGCGAGCTGCGTGGTGAGCAGCATGCCTTTATAGACGAACGTGCGGGATGAAAGGCTGGGCACATACCACGTCTCGGCACCGAGAAACCCCTCGTCGCGGAGCTCGGTGGAGGCGCGTTTGCGGATGACGTAGAGCTTGCGCTCGAAGGCGAGTTCGGTGGTCAGGTCGGCGGCGCGGCCAATGAACACCTGGCGGATGTAGGGCTCGCTGGCCTTGGCGGTTTCGCCGAGGGACGCGTTGTCCGTGGGCACGGTGCGCCAGCCGAGGAAGGTCTGGCCCTCGCTTTGGATGATGGCGGCGAACTTTTCCTCCATCTTGCGGCGATGGGTGGCGTTGCGCGGAAGGAAGATAAGTCCGGTGCCGTATGTGCCCGCAGCGGGAAGGGCGATGCGCGCTTTTTTGGCGGCCTCGACGCAGAAGGCGTGCGGAACCTGGAGGAGGATGCCGGCGCCGTCACCAGTGTTGGGCTCGCTGCCGGCGGCACCGCGGTGGTCGAGGTTTTCGAGAACTTGGATGCCTTGGCGGAGGATTTCGTGAGTGGCGCGGCCTTTGAGGTCGGCGACGAAACCGACGCCGCATGCGTCATGCTCGAACCACGGGTCGTAGAGTCCCTGCTTGGCGGGACGGCCGAAACGGGCGGCCGGTTGGCGAGGAGACGAGGCGGGAGCGGGGGAAGCGGGATTTTTCACGACGGAATGCAAGGCCAGTTAAGCAAACGCGGCAGGAGGGGTGGAAAAGGAATCGGCCAGACGAACGCGTTATTAGCGAG